>NZ_CAJXPA010000016.1 GCF_913058035.1 uncultured Paraglaciecola sp.
CAAACAGTCATTATTTAGAGAAAGTACTCGGTCTGGGTGGACATTAACTTGTCGTAAAGAGTGTATTACACATAGATAGCGTTTATCGCTCTTTTTTTATGCCTGATCATTTAACTAATCTCAGGTTTGCTAATGTTATACTCGTTAAAATTTCTAATCGTGAGTTTGCTAATGCCTTGGATCCAATTAAAAATAAATAGCCAAGCAGAATACGCTGAACAAATTGGCGAAATGTTATCAGCCAATGGTGCACAAGCCGTGACTTTTGTGGATGCTAAAGATACGCCCATGTATGAACCTAAACCTGGTGAAGTAATGTTGTGGCCAGATACCCAAATTGTAGGCTTGTATGACGCGCAATACGATATGTCGCGAGTGATTAGCCAACTGAGTAAGTCCAAGCTGCTGGGTAAAAACTTCAATCATAAATTAGACCAACTAGAAGACAAAGATTGGGAAAGGGAATGGATGATAAATTTCCACCCTATGCAATTTGGCGAACGCTTATGGATTTGTCCTAGCTGGCGTGATGTACCTGATCCCAATGCAGTGAATGTGATGCTCGATCCTGGATTAGCGTTTGGAACGGGCACACACCAAACAACAAGTCTGTGCCTAAGATGGTTAGACCGTTTAGAACTGTCTGAAGCAACCGTGGTTGATTTTGGTTGTGGTTCGGGGATATTGGGTATAGCTGCTCTTAAACTAGGTGCTCAGCGTGTTGTAGGTATCGATATCGATCCTCAAGCTTTATTAGCCAGTCAAGATAATGCTAATCGTAACGATGTGGGCGAAAAAATTGAATTGTATTTACCAGAACATCAACCTGAACTTCAAGCTGATGTGGTGTTAGCCAATATACTGGCCGCACCATTGCGTGAATTAAGAACGGTCATCACCGCATACTGTAAAACGGGTGGTAAATTAGTGTTGTCGGGAATTCTAGACAACCAAGCCCAAGAAATTAACGACTTATACAGTCAAGATTTTCATATGGAACCGATCGAAATAGACGGTGAATGGGCGAGGGTGTCTGGGGTTAAAATAACGCTTTAGAGTTAGCAGATCAGTGGGGGTGTTGAATTATCAATACTAGTGCTTATTTCTAAAATACTGCACTTATCAGTAAGGTCCCTGTTTGTTTGCCCTTTTTATTTGGTACATAGACTTATCGGCCTGACTTAACATATCATTTGCACCTTTAGGCGGCGCATCATAAATAACATGACCGACGCTGGCACTGATTTTTATTATTGTCTGTTTATCAATATGCAAGCTAACGTTTTGTAATTTCTTTTGTACTCTTAGGACTAAATTACTGGCTTCCGTGCGATCGTTAAAGATTCCTAACGCAACAAATTCATCGCCCCCGATTCGCCCAATACTATCGACAGAACGTAACTGGTTACGGATGATGTCTGCTAATACCTTGAGTACCTTGTCACCTATATCATGACCCCATTTATCATTTGTCTGTTTGAAGTTATCTAAATCTATATATAATAAACAAATAACGCCGCCTTCTATTTTTTGTTTGCTTAATACATCGTTAACCTTCTTATCCCAACCACGCCGGTTCAATACGTTGCAAAGGTCATCTGTATTCGCTTGTGATTCTGCTAATATTTTATCTGCTTGGATATTTTTAATTCTCGCTGACACCGCTACTGCTAACATAAAGGCTTCAACGGCAAAAGCTATGATCAGAGCATAACGCTGTAAAAATGGATTGACGTCATCCAAAACAGTTCGAAAGACCATAGCGATCACCATTAAGACTAAGCTTAACAGTACTAACTTGGCACTTTGTATATTTCGGTAGGCCTGTATGGATATCAAGATTAAAATACCCAACATCAGCAATAGAGTCATTTTGCCCATTGCCCCACCTAACAGAGCCGATAGGCTGTTATGGTTAAGAAATAACAGTAATACAGATACCAGTAATACACTGCTTGCTCCTAACTCCAAAACATAGCGGGTTAATTTGGGCCATGTTGCATGTAGATCTGTCAAACGCACAATAAAGACTGTGGCTGTGAAAACAGTAAAACCAGCAAATAGTAGATAAAATTGATGACTTAATAAAAAGCTATGCCGCGCCAAGAATATATTTAGTTGCCCTTCTTGAAGCAAAAAAAAGGTGGCGGCACAAAACACATACAAGCTATAAAATTGAAATCTAGTATCCCCAACAATTCGACCCATAAAATAAACATATAAGATCAAGGTCAGGCACAACCCGTAAAAAATTCCCATAAAAATATTATTAAACAGACTGTTATTAAGAAAAGTTGCAATGGGTGTCCAAGCAAAATTTTGCATGTGGTTATGATGGTTTAAAAATAAAAAATCGACAGAAAAAGTACCAGTTGGCAGTAAAAATGATGGGCTATTTGCCGCTAATTGGATGAGCTTAACTTGTTTAGTTTCCCAAGATAAATCCATTATTTCGGTGTTATCAAAGGTAAAAACCGCTTGGTCTTTTAACCTACAGTCAAGACGCAAGCGACTCTTACCTTTGGGTATAGATAATAACGCTACCTTTTCTTTATTAAGGATCTCAATACGATGGTCAGCAGAGTGGGTTTGTTCGGTGCTTATTAGTTGAATTTGGCAATATTCATTATTTTGTATGTTTTCTTGAGCATGCAAAAAAGAGCTGATTAACAATATGATTAACAGTAAATATAATTTTGGCATTATCGCCTTAGAGAAAATGGAAGAATAAATAAAATTTACGCTGTTGTTCTAGATCCCAAGAAAACAAGCTGAATAGATATTATAAAATATTCCACTAATATTCGATAGCGCTTGTTTGTAATTAGTCTTAAAAGTTAGTCGTTTATTTACCAAGTCTATTGGTGATGTTTAAAGAAAAACGGTTTTAAAAAACAGAGAATAGAACATTACTTTTTCGATTAATGGTAGCTGAGGAGTTTTGTGCAGTAGATTACAAATCAAGGAAGCTAATAATGTAATAGCTGCGACGATTAGCGAAATAGTTTTGTTATAATGCTTAGGCGCTTGATATAACAAGAATTTGACAAACTCTAAAAGAATTGAACTGATTACGGGAATCGAAAAGCTGCAAGAATTAGCGATTAATTACGAAGTGGTCGCTAAATCTTGAAAAATGGTGCCGACTACCGGAGTCGAACTGGTGACCTACTGATTACAAGTCAGTTGCTCTACCAACTGAGCTAAGTCGGCACACAGAATAAAACTTACTGGATGACGCTGCTTTCAGGTTGTTGGTAAAACTGTTGAATCACAGCTATCCCCGAAAACGAGCGCTATTGTATGCATAATTTATATGTTGTCAATCAAATAAAATATTTTTTAACTGGAAGTCTAAAGTTTAGTTAATTTGACTGCTTCATCTTTAAGCATGGGAAAGTGTTCGATTGGCAGATATTCGGCCAAAGCAAGCATAATTTTTCCTAACTCAGCATAATTATCAGCACATAAATTAAAGTGTCCCATTTTACGCTTTTTGCGTGATGCTTTACCGTACCAGTGTAAATGGCAACCGGGGATGCTAAGCATGTCGCGGGCAAAGGCTTGACAACCTATGATATTGATCATGGCAGTCGGTGAAGTAACTTTAGTTGAGCCTAGAGGAAGACTCCTGACAGCTCTCAAGTGGTTTTCAAACTGGCAGGTGTCTGCACCTTGCATGGTCCAGTGCCCTGAATTGTGAACCCGTGGTGCGATTTCATTAACCAGTAATTGTTGACCAATTTGGAAAAATTCAACTGCTAATACCCCAACGTAATCCAAAGACTCCGATAATTTATTGAAGATATCTTGCGCCTGTTGGTTAAGGGGCGTGTCTACATTTGGAGCAGGAGCAATAGAAACATGTAATTGACCCTTATGGTGTAAGTTTTCTGCAAGCGGATAATAGGCAATGTCACCTTCGCCGTTACGAACTGCGACTAATGAAAGCTCGCGATCGAAGTTGAGCATTGTTTCAACAATTAAGGGAACTTTTTGTAAGTCTAATTTCGACAACTTCTGCTTAAGACCAGGCAATTCGCTTTTGCTTTCTAAACGCCATTGACCATACCCATCATAACCGTCTCTGCTGGCTTTGATGATCAACCTTTCGCCCAGCTTTTCAACTGCGTTATCTAGTTGTTCAACATCAGTGACTATTTCAAATGGACTGTTAGCGATAGCCAGTTTTGCGAGCAGTTTTTTCTCACGTACTCTATCAGCACCGGTTAAAATTGCTTCGACACTCGGTTTGAGTTTGCCACTGGTATGAACTAATTCAAGTAGGTCCTCAGGAATGTGTTCAAACTCAACAGTGATAGCGTCAACTTCCTCAATAAGTCTATCTAAGGAGTTATTGATGACAAGTTTAGTCACTGGGTCGACAATTTTGTTATCAACTACGTCAACTGCCTGAACACTTATTCCAAGTGGATAACCAGCTAGAGCCATCATTCTAGCTAACTGGCCTGCTCCAAGCACTAATATGCTCATTTACACAGTCTCGCGTTAGTGTTTATCATAAAGAGGGCAAAACTAATTCTTCTTGCGCTAAAATAGTAGCAGTTTGCTCAGCTCGAAAATCTTTGATTGCTTGTTGCACTTCAGGGTTCTGTAAGCCGATGACCTGTGCTGCCAGCAATCCGGCATTTGCTGCGCCCGCATCACCGATAGCTAGAGTACCAACCGCTACGCCTTTTGGCATTTGCACGATAGATAACAAAGAATCTATACCATTTAGTTGGCTTGAGCGAACGGGTACACCAAACACGGGAAGATGAGTATGTGCTGCAATCATACCGGGTAAATGTGCCGCCCCACCTGCACCACCAATGATGACTTGGTAACCTTGGTCAGCCGCATTTTCGGCAAAGTCAGTGAGTAAATTTGGGGTACGGTGGGCAGATATAACTTTTGCTGTGTAACTTACCCCAAGCTTTTCTAGCATTAGTCCTGCGTTTTGCATAGTAGGCCAGTCAGACTTTGACCCCATCACTATTGCTACATTTGGCATAACTGTCCTTCCTAAATCACATGTATTACACGGGAAGAAACTAATCCCCCCAAATTTTTGGACAGGCATTGTAGCCTATCGCAATCAGCATAGAAACCATCCCGACCAGCCGTTCTTTAAAAGACTATTTTAATGCAGATGCATATAATCTAATGTTAAATCTGTAAGTAATTTTACGCCTGTTTTCATACCTGAATCGTCAACATAAAACTCTGATGTATGATGAGCGGGAGCTTGGTCTACATGGACATCTAGGGGTTTACCACCTATCCACATATACAACCCTGGTATTTTTTCTTGAAAAAACGAAAAATCTTCTGCCCCTGTTACGGGTTTGCTATATATAACATTCTCGCGACCAACGCTCCTAATAAGTGTAGGTACCATTTTTTCTGTTAATTCAGGATCATTGTAGGTTATGGGGTAATTATAATCTAAAGGCAAAGTTACTTCGACTTCTGCACGCATACTGTCAGCAATACCTTTTACTTTTCTGGGTATTGCTTCATACATGTGCTCACGCGCGGCTTTGTTCAAAGTACGAATGGTACCTACTAACTCGACTTGATTAGGGATAATGTTCGAGCGATTACCGCCATGAATAGAGCCTATTGTTACCACAGCAGCTTCATCAATAAGTTTGATTTCTCGGCTGACAATAGTTTGTAAGCTCATGATAATTTGCGCTGCTGTTGTGATTGGATCGACACTCAACCAGGGATAAGCGCCGTGTGCTTGTTTTCCTTTTATCACTATTTTAAAGGGATCAACTGCAGCCATAATTCCACCTTCTTTGTAGCGAATTTTACCTACGTCGGTAGCAGAGCTAATATGCAAACCAAAAATCACGTCAACTGATGGGTTATCGAGTACGCCTTCTTTGACCATTAGTTCAGCCCCACCTTTTTCACCTCTAGGTGCACCTTCTTCTGCAGGTTGAAAAATAAACTTCACCTTGCCGCGCAACTGACTCTTCATATTAACTAAAATTTCTGCTGTACCCATCAGCATAGCCACATGAGTATCGTGACCACAGGCATGCATAACTGGTACGTCGTTACCTTCAAGTTCACCACGCTTGGTAGATTTCCAAAGTAAATTATTTTTTTCAAGTACAGGTAGTCCATCCATATCAGCTCGCAACGCAACTACTGGTCCTGGTTTACCACTATCAAGTATTGCTACTACACCTGTTATTGCTACTCCTGTTTGTACCTCTAAACCAAGGCTTTTTAGGTGTTTGGTAACATACTTTGCCGTTTCAAATTCGCGGTTGGATAGTTCAGGATTTTGGTGCAAATGATGACGCCACTTAATAACTTGAGGTTCGATATCGTTAAACATCTGTTGGACGTTAGGTGCTGCGATTAATTTGGGAGCAAAAATTAAGAGTAATAAGATGGGTATAAACTGTTTCATTGGTAATCGATTGCAAGTGAGGGAATATCTAATATGTTAAAACCACATCTGCTTGTCAAATATTAAGGGATGTTGGTATAAAGTATTACCTGAAATAGATACAAAAAAATCCGCCAGCAGTTGCCTACAAGCGGATTTTTTTTCAAAGGATAAAGTTAACTCTTTTGTCTGCGCATAGCAGTAAAGAACTCGTTGTTAGTTTTAGTCATAGACAATTTACCGATAAGAAACTCCATCGCGTCTATTTCAGACATTTCATGCACAATTTTCCGCAATATCCACATTTTTTGTAATTCGTCTTGAGTGGTTAACAATTCTTCTCTACGGGTACCAGAACGATTGTAATCAATCGCAGGAAATACACGTTTTTCAGCAATTTTACGGTTCAGGTGTAATTCCATATTACCCGTGCCTTTAAACTCTTCGTATATAACTTCGTCCATTTTAGAACCAGTATCAATCAATGCTGTGGCAATAATGGTTAAGCTACCGCCTTCTTCAATGTTTCGTGCAGCGCCGAAGAAACGTTTAGGTTTGTGTAATGCATTAGCATCTACACCACCCGTTAATACCTTGCCTGATGAAGGTATAACTGTGTTGTAGGCTCGTGCCAAACGCGTAATAGAATCTAATAAAATGACGACGTCTTTTTTATGTTCGACTAAACGTTTGGCTTTTTCAATCACCATCTCAGCAACCTGTACATGGCGACTGGCTGGCTCATCAAAAGTAGAGGCAATAACTTCACCGCGAACTAAGCGCTGCATCTCAGTTACTTCCTCTGGACGCTCATCAATCAATAACACCATCAAAAGGCACTCTGGGTGATTAGCGGCGATAGATTGAGCAATATTCTGTAAAAGTAATGTTTTACCTGCTTTAGGTGGTGCCACGATCAATCCACGTTGGCCTCGACCAATTGGAGAAGCTAAATCTAAAACTCGAGCAGTAATGTCTTCGCTACTACCATTTCCACGTTCCATAATTAAACGTTCATTGGCATGTAATGGTGTCAAGTTTTCAAATAATATTTTATTACGCGCATTTTCAGGACGGTCGTAGTTTACTTCGCTTATTTTTAACAAAGCAAAGTAACGTTCGGTATCCTTTGGTGGACGTATTTTGCCAGAAATCGTATCACCAGTTCGCAAGTTAAAGCGTCTAATCTGACTAGGAGAGACGTATATATCGTCTGGACCTGCCAAGTATGAAGAGTCGTTGGAACGCAAAAATCCAAAACCATCTTGAAGAATTTCCAGTACGCCATCACCAAAAATGTCTTCACCGCTTTTAGCGTGAGATTTAAGGATAGAAAAAATAATGTCTTGTTTGCGAGCGCGAGCCATGTTTTCTAACTTCATTTCTTCGGCTAGGCTAACTAGTTCACTTATAGTTTTGTTCTTGAGTTCGGTAAGATTCATAATTGGTGGGTCTTTATGCTAGAAGCTTGTCTTAAAAGCCAGTTTGATTGATTGATTCAAAGGTTATTACTTATTTATATCTCTGATTTGAGCGAAGTGTGGGTCTGTTCAGTCATGAACGATTAAAATTTAGCACCAAATAATTGCCGCGTCTAGTGAATTGTCGATTTCTTAGCTGATTTAGACTCATATTCTACAATTAATATGATTTGTAGAATACCTAGAATAAGCTATATACAATAAAACTAATGGCTGGAAGCATTATAATGGTATAAATATTTAATAAGCTCAGCAAGCACCGAGCTTATTAAATTTAATTTTGAAAGGTCAAAATTAAATGTTTTCGTTTAAAAACTCTAAAAGCTGGGTTTTTGACAATGCCCCGACTTTTGTCGCTGCTACATTACCGCCTTTAAATAGTAATAATGTAGGTATACCTCTAATGCCGTACTTAGGGGGAGTTTCGTTATTTTCATCGACATTCAGCTTACCAACTGTTACTTTGCCGTGAAATTCGTCAGCCACTTCATGCAGTATCGGTGCGATCATTTTACATGGACCACACCACTCTGCCCAAAAATCAACTAACACAGGACCAGCAGCATTGATAACATCGGCCTCGAAACTATCATCAGTTAACTGGATAATTTTGTCGCTCATTCTTTTCTCCGTAATTTTCTCTTTCGCTGAGATGACTCAGCCATGTTGTGATTGTTATATAGAAACTGGTTATTAATGCAAGCAATGATAAGCTATAAGCTATGCCAACTACACATTTAACCGATACAAAATTTTCAGACCTACCTATTCATCAGCAGGTTGTAGATGCGCTGTCTGAAGCCAATTTTAATCTCTGCACACCTATCCAAGCTTTGAGCTTACCGCCTTTGCTGAAAGGCAATGATCTGGCCGGTCAAGCACAAACTGGTACAGGGAAAACCATCGCATTTTTGGTTGCCACTTTCCACTATTTGTTGACTAACCCTCAGGACTCAAAACGTCAGCCTAGGGCAATCATTATGGCACCTACCCGTGAGCTAGCTGTGCAAATTTTTAACGATGCAGAATTACTTAGCCAACACACAGGATTAAGCCTTGGTTTAATTTATGGGGGCGAGGGTTATCAAAGTCAACGGGAGAAACTTCAAGGTGGTGTAGATATTATTATCGGCACCACAGGTCGAATCATTGATTACTATAAACAAAACATCTTTTCATTAGCCTCAATTCAGGTTGCAGTATTAGATGAAGCCGACCGTATGTTTGACCTCGGCTTTATCAAAGACATTCGTTATTTATTTAATAGAATGCCCAAACCTACTGAACGTCTGAGTATGCTGTTTTCTGCTACCTTATCTTACCGAGTGCAAGAGTTAGCGTACGATCACATGGATAATCCTACCCATGTTCAGATTGAACCAGAAAGGAAAACCGCAGAACGAGTAAAAGAAGAGCTGTTTTATCCATCAGACGAAGACAAACCCTTTTTGTTACTCACTTTGATGGAAGAAGAATGGCCGGACAAAGCTATAGTGTTCGCCAATACCAAACACGGCTGTGAAAGGATATCTGACTGGTTAGAAGCGGATAAACACAGGGTTGGTTTGTTAAGTGGTGATGTACCCCAGAATAAACGCCTCAAAATACTAGAGAACTTCACTTCTGGTGTACTTGATGTGTTGGTTGCCACAGATGTTGCGGCACGTGGTTTACATATTCCAATGGTGAGTCATGTATTTAATTACGACTTACCCGATGATGCAGAAGATTATGTGCATCGTATTGGTAGAACCGGACGTGCTGGTGAAAGCGGTAGTTCGATCAGTTTTGCTTGTGAAAAATATGCACTTAACTTACCGGCGATTGAGGAGTATGTTCAGCATTCAATTCCAGTGACAGAGTACAACCCAAATGATTTAATGCGTGAAGTTACACCACCAAAACCTCGCTTTAAAAAACGTATGCAAAGTGGTAAGAGCCATCAAAAACGCCCTTCAGGCCCACGTCCTAATCGAAATAAATGAATAATAACGCTAAAGTCATTACCCCTTTTTCTCAGCCTGAGCAACTGTATGCAGCTGTAGATCTAGGTTCTAACAGTTTTCATATGGTAATTGTGCGGGTTGTGGCTGGTAGTGTGTATATTATCGGTAAGGTTAAGCAAAAAGTGCGTCTTGCCGCTGGGCTAGATAGGGATATGGTGCTAGACCAGCCGAGTCTTGAAAGAGGCTGGAAGTGCCTAGAAACATTTTCTGAACGTTTGCAAGATATCCCTGTTTCAAATATTAAAATTGTGGGTACCGCCACATTACGCTTAGCGACTAACGCAGATGTATTTATAAAAAAAGCCGAACAAATTCTCAATCATAAATTAAATGTGATTGATGGTGAGGAAGAAGCGAGACAAATCTATTTAGGTGTCGCTTACACTTCAGCCAATCAAGGTAATTCTTTAGTTATTGATATTGGCGGCGCAAGTACAGAAGTGATCGTTGGTAATGATATGAGCCCTATACATTTGGTTAGCATAAATATGGGATGTGTCACCTTCAAAGAACGTTTTTTTGCAGACGACACTTTATCAGATCAAAATTTTGAGCGTGCCATTGAAGAGGCCACTTCTTTACTGAAACCTCTAATCGATGACTTTATCAGTTTCGATTGGCAGCAATGCTTAGGTGCATCTGGCACTCCCCAAGCCATTACTGAAATATTAGTAGCGCAGGGGATCAGTGATTCTATCCGTATTGATTATTTACATAATCTAAAACAACAATGTATTGATTGTGAGAGGATAGATTTATTGCAAATAGAGGGCTTAACAGAATCCAGACGTGCGATTTTCCCTAGTGGATTAGCGATACTTATTGCCTTATTTGAACAGTTAAATATCGAAGAAATGCAGATATCTGGCGGGGCACTGCGCGAAGGCCTTATTTATGGCATGCTGGATAATATGCAACAAAATGATCGCAGGTTGCAGACTCTTAAACAATGTATTGAGCGCTTTCACATAGAGCCTGAACACGCCAATCGTGTTAAGGACATTTCGCTTAGTCTGTTTGAACAAGTACAAAATCAAGTTTTATTAGGCAAGGTCGATTGTGAAGCCATTTTGATGGCTTCGGCCATGTTGCATGAGACGGGCTTACACATTGAATACAAATTACACCACCAACATGGCGCATACATACTGAGTCACTTGCCTATGGTGGGTTACACACAACAGCAAAGAGCTGGGATTAAAACCTTAGTACAGTGTCACAGACAGGAAATAATCCTCAGTTTATTTAGCTCTTTTCATCCAGAAGTTCGCCAAGCACTTTTGATATTAGTCAGGGTGTTACGATTATCTTGTTTACTGTCAATCCGACGCAAGGATAATTTGCTAGCAGACTTCACGGTAGAAGCCTCAGATGAAAAGTGGACACTTACTTTTCCTAAAGGATGGCTAAAATCGCACCCACTAATAGATGCTGAACTTGCTAACGAGAAATGGCAACAATATAAAGTGGGCTGGATTTTAGAATGCTACTAAATAAATACTTTTAAGTTATTGATTTTAAATAAATAGATGAAACAGTGAAAACGTTGCTGCTTAATGTAGATACTCAACCGACTAGTCTTGTCTCAAAAGTATTGCTGCCTGCTTTGCGAAATAAGTCAAAATTCCATCAGCGCCAGCTCGTTTAAAAGCTAGAAGTGATTCTAAAATCACTTCATCTTCATTTAACCAACCATTAGCAAACGCAGCTTTATGCATGGCATATTCACCGCTAACTTGGTAAGCAAAAGTGGGGACTTTGAACTCATCTTTGCATCGTCTTACTATATCTAAATAAGGCATACCGGGTTTGACCATGACCATGTCGGCACCTTCTTGTAAGTCTAATGCGATTTCACGCATCGCTTCGTCTGAATTAGCAGGATCCATTTGGTAATTTTTTTTATTGCCTCCTTTTATATTGCTTGCTGAACCTACCGCGTCTCTGAAAGGCCCATAATAGCTTGAAGCATATTTAGCCGAATAAGCCATTATACAAGTATTGATAAAACCATGGCTTTCGAGTGCTTGACGAAGAGCGCCGACACGTCCATCCATCATATCAGAAGGTGCAATAATATCAGCGCCTGCATGCGCATGAGATAGTGCTTGTTTAACTAAGACCTCGATGGTCTCATCATTCAACACATAACCTTGTTCGTCAATCAGACCGTCTTGGCCGTGAGAGGTAAATGGGTCTAGCGCAACATCAGTGATAATAGCTATGTTAGGCAACGACTGCTTAAGGGCGCGCACTGCCCTTTGAGCCAACCCTTGGGGGTTAAAGGCTTCACTTGCACACAATGATTTGACTTGCATCGGTGTCACTGGAAAAAGAGCAATAGCATGAATGCCGAGTTCTACAAGCTCATGTGCCTCTTTCACTAACAAATCAATAGATAAACGATCAACACCAGGCATGGAAGGCACTGCTTGTTTTTGATTATCGCCTTCCAACACAAACATGGGATAAATTAGGTCACTGGCAGTGAGTTGGTTTTCTGCCACCAGTTTGCGAGTGAAATCTTGTTTACGTAACCTACGCATTCGAGTCTTGGGAAATTGTTCAATCATAATTAATCCTGCTGTTGAATGAAGTCTATATGGCTACCTTGAACATTATTACGACCTGCATTTTTGGCAGCGTATAGTTGTTTGTCCGCTAAGGCTAAAATATTATCTTCTGGTTGTGTAATGTCAGCTATTGCAGTCCCTATACCGGCGCTAATAGTAATGTTTATTGTTACGTCGTCAGTATGTATGTTCGTTTTTTCTATTTTAACTCTAAGCTGTTCTACCAAAATCAAAGCACCTTTTAAGTCGGTGCTGGGTAAAATGAGGACAAACTCTTCGCCACCATATCGGCATACATTATCACTGGGTCTTTTTAAGGCATTTTTGAATGTGCGAGCAACTGCTTTGATACATTCGTCGCCAATTAAATGGCCATATTGATCATTTACGCTTTTGAAATGGTCAATATCTATCATTACTACAGATAACTGGGTTCGTTCTCGTCGGCTCTTTCGCACTTCGGCTTGATATTTTTTGTTAAAATAACTGCGGTTTCGGATCCCTGTTAATGCATCTATAGTATTTTTTTCTTGAAGTTCGCGGTTAGTTTCAGATAATTCACGAAGGGCAATTTCTAATTCTAGTGTGCGTTCTTGTACCTTGTACTCAAGCTCTTCAGTAGTGTTCTCTTGTAACGCTAACATATCAATTTGATTATGCTGAGCTTGACGTTCTTTGTTCAATAACTCAGCTTGCGTATCAAGGTATACTTGGCGTTGTTGGTGATGGCTGATACCTAGAATAAGTCCTAAAAGAATAGTCTCTACGCTCATATTCAGCATCAATGTGTAGTTAGAAGATAAGTTTAAGTCGATTACATTGAGTGTATCTACGCTTATTACACAAGCACTAATAAATAAGATTGCCAATGCCAATGTGTAATATCGTGCGATGAGCGAACCTTTTATCCATAATCTAACTGAGACGTTGAAAATAAATATACTACTGGTACATAACATGATTAAAAATATATTAAAAAATAGGGGGAGTGGTATAAACAAACTGATGACTAGATTGATTAAAAAAGCGTAAGCAATGACGTTAAGGAGCTTACTAAACTTCACGCTGTAGACTCTGACATTCAGTAACAGATCACAAAATATAATCGAGAACCACACAGTTAAATGGGCAAAGATTCCTATTGCATTTTGCTGCAACCAAGTTGAATTAGGCCATATATAGCGATAACCTAAACCTTGTAGCGCCGCTAGTGTCAAAGCTAAAAACATAACATAGCCAGCATAGACTAAAAAAGTGGCGTTACGAGTTGTGACAAAAAAGAACAGGCTAATGAATCCCATTGTTAACATTAAACCAAAAAATACACCTGCGATTAAGTTACTTTTACTGGTGAATTTTAAGTAGTCTTGTTGTTGCCAAATATTTAAAGGCAGGCGGTTTAACCCTTTAGATAAGGTGCTAACGTAAACGACTATCTCTTGGCTTTTTGTTGGTACCGGAGATAAAAAACTTTCATGCTCAATGACACGCTGCGAGAAGGGTAAAGAGTCCCCTATCTGATATTCATTGAGTATCTCGTTGCCTCGCACAAACCAAAGGTTAACCCTATCCAATAATGCGTTATCAATTTCCAGCAACCTAGGTTGTTTAGGATCTAGGCTATCGAGAGTAAACCTGAACCAAAGTAACTTGTTAAACATGTCTAATGTGTTTGAATCTTGACTATGTTGCTGCCAAATATTATTAGAGGTGCTCAATATACTAGTAATCGAATACTGTTTATTTGTATCAACCAAGTATTCAACGTCTACTATTAATGAATGGCTTGGGCGGATTGGGTTAGTAAAACTAGTGATTGCAAAAAGGACGGCAACAAAAATACTGATAATTACCAAAAGCCATGTCTTGCTTAAGATTATGTTATTCGAATTATTTAGCACGATTAATATGAGAGCTTGAAATATTAAATAGAGCTTGTGTATTCACCTGACTCGCTAGCTGTAATACCTCGATATCAGTTGCCATTAGACTAGCGACTTCCTGAGCTATGTAAGGTAAATAAGCGGGTTCGTTATTTCCATTATCAACTTTACGGTTATTGGCTAAGCCCTTGGGACGTAAATATGGTGAATCAGTTTCTAACAAAATACGCTCTAGGGGTAATGATTTAATAGCGCCACGTAACGCTTGCCCACGTTTTAGATCGCATACCCAACCGGTTATACCAATATATAGACCTAAATCTAAGTAACGCTCCATCTGCTTAATATCGCCAGTGAAACAATGCACCACGCCACCATGTAAATCGTTACGATATTTAGTGAGATATTCAATCTGTACTTCAAATGCATCGCGTTCATGTAAAAAAACAGGCAAACCCAATTCACATGCTAATTTGAGTTGCTGTTCAAAAGCAAAACACTGTTGTTCGGGTGTTGAAAAGTTTCGATTGAAATCCAAGCCACATTCACCTATGGCAACTACACGAGTAGACTTTGATAAAGTTCTAAGATCATCAATAGTTTGGGGTGTAAATTGGCTGGCGTCATGGGGGTGTACACCAGCAGTGGCCCATAAGTGATTGGGGTATTGTTCTGCCAACAGGATAGCTTGTTGGCTTTTCTCCAGACTAGTTCCGGTAATAATAATATGGTTTACATCAGCCGCTAAGGCCCTTTCAAATACGGGTACAAAAAATAATCGTTTGTCATTTAGGTTGACACCAATGTCACACCACGACATGACCTTATATCACTCGCTTAGCACGTATTCGTTTGTTGATATTTTCTTTGCCAATAAAAAATGACCCCAATGCTCCGCGTTCAATAATAACGGTTTGGCCTATTTTCAACTTGAGACGTCTGCTACTCGTCTGCTGCCATACCTGTCCATTATCAAGAGTAAGCGTTTGACTACCAAATCGATTCTTTTTCACTTTTATTATTTTAGCTTTAATTTGATCAATCAAGTCTTCAATAGATTGTTTGTTTTCATATCCAAAAGTAGCTTGCTGTTGACTAATATTATTAGCCGACTCAACACCTGTTTTTGGATTCATTACTGGTGAGATTGAAGGTTGCTCTGGTTTTATCAAAACTCGTTTTGATTGGGGTGTTTGTTCTACCAGAGAAAGGGGGTCTAAAAGTTCAGTCGTTGTGACTTGCACTGGGTGTTGTTGTTGAGTTTTTTGCTGCGAAGATTTATTTTTCGAGATCTCGGCTAACTTGTCATAACAGACTAAGCGTTGCAAGCTATCCTCCTTTTTAGCACATATCGATAATTCATCTATTGCTGTAACGGCTATGCTAAAAGGGCTTACCAATATCAATAATGTCAACCATTTGCTTGTATGAGTCATAAATCATCCTGTTGTTCTTGTTCCGCTTTTTTTCGGGTGTAAATACTACCAATTACAATACCAAATTCGAATAAAATCCACATAGGTATGGCTAGTAGCGTTTGCGATATGATGTCGGGAGGAGTGAGGAGCATGCCGACTACAAACACTCCCACAATGACGTATGGGCGTTTTGCTCTTAGTGCATCTGGTGTGGTTACACCGGTCCAGCACATCAAGACTATTGCGACTGGAATTTCAAATGATAATCCAAAAGCAAAAAAAATCTTGAGAACAAAATTAAGATAACTACTAATGTCAGTATTGATCACCACACCTTCTGGCGCGACGCTGGTAAAAAAAGAAAATGCTAATGGGAAAACGACATAGTAGGCGAAGGCCATACCTAAATAAAATAACAAGGTACTAGAAAACAATAGCGGTGCGACTAAGCGTTTTTCATTTTTATACAACCCCGGCGCAACAAATCCCCAGATTTGGTAAAGCACAACAGGGATAGCAATGAAGAATGACAAC
Organism: uncultured Paraglaciecola sp.; assembly: GCF_913058035.1. Lineage (GTDB taxonomy): Bacteria > Pseudomonadota > Gammaproteobacteria > Enterobacterales > Alteromonadaceae > Paraglaciecola. The sequence continues at coordinate 16,308 of NZ_CAJXPA010000016.1, forward strand.
ACCATTGTCAGCTTAAAAGGGGCAAAGAAAGGAGAAGCTACATCTGTGGCAATCATTTGTGCATTTTCTGGCAAGGTATCTAACAAAGGAGTCGCTAACCAGTGATATAGGTCTTGTGCAAAATAAACCAAGCAAAGAAATACCACAAACACACTGACAACTGCGTATAGCACACGGCTTCTGAGCTCAATTAAATGAGCGATTAAGCTATTTGGTTCAGCCATGTTAGCTACTCTTTAGAATAAGGTTTTTGAACCGACTTAGCTGCATCACGAAGCTCGTCAACTGACTTTTGAAGCTCCGGAGGCAAATTTTCGAGGTTCTGTTGCTCGGCTTTTTTCAAGTTTTCATGTAGTTCATGAATCTTGAACTGTTGCTCGACTTCCTGTCGAAAACCATTGGCCATGCCTTTGATACTTCGCACACTTTTCATTGTTGAACGGATAGCACCAGGTAACCTTTCAGGTCCCAACACCACTAAACCTACAACAGTAATAATTAAAAGTTCGAAGAAGCCTATATCAAACATTAATTAGACTCTTTGTGTTCGCTCTTCGTTTGCTTAATAGGAGTCTCTGCATTTTTAGTATCTCCGGCATTAACAACTGATTTATCTTCAACTGTTTCTTTAGCATCAAAATCGGCATCTTTTTCTTTATCATCCTCACCCATCGCTTTTTTAAAACCTTTCATAGCTGAGCCTAAATCACCACCTAAACCACGTAGCTTTTTAGTGCCAAAAAGTAAAACTACAATAACTAATATAATAACTAACTGCATGGGGCTGATGCCAAACATAACCTAACTCCTGATGTTTCAATAATTTCATTATACGTAGCTTATTGCAAAGGTCACTGGATTTGATAGCCAAAATTAGGTTGTTTGACTTTTTAATCACTAATTGCGTTAATCTTAAATTTACAAACATTAATTGTTAGCTTATTAAATACTTGTATATGGGTGTTTATGTTGAGGAAAAGTATGAAGAAATCTTATTTGTTATTCTTTATCAGCATCGCTTTTATAACAAATATCAATGCACAAGAGATGAAACAAGAATACCAATGGTTAGATAACATGCATCAGAGCATTGCGTCTTCAGTCAACACTAGCGCCTTATGGTTTGATGAGTTTTTTGCACTAGAAGAATTTGAAAATCGTGAACATGCCTTCGGTGAAGCGCGCATTAGATTGGGATGGGAACCAAGAAGCCGAGATGTCGTTGAGTTCGAGACTCGGATTAAAATAAGAGTGAAATTACCCAATTTAAAAAACCGTGCTGATTTGGTTTTATCTGATTATGACGATGACAGACCTGGTAACGACATCCAAGCATCGGGTAATAATAATTTTGTTGAGCAGAATCGTTTTAGTTTGGCATTACGCTGGCGTAGTAGCCCTGAAAGTGGTTTGTCACACCGTATTGGTGTAGGCCGTCGATTACAGGCTTTTGTTAAAAGCCGTTATCGAAATTCCCATTTTCTAACGGATAAAACAATTTTACGTTGGGAAACCTCCGCATATCTATACAGTATTGATGGCTTAGGTGCTGATTTTTCTTGGCAAGTAGGTTACAACGCCACTGATTACTCGATGTTCAGGTGGAATAATCACTACTATTTCAGAGACCAAACCAACGACTGGCTTTGGCAACATAGCTTACAAAAGCTCACACAATTTGATGAAAAAAATGCACTGATAGCGGGTGTCTATATTGAGGGCCTGAGTCGCCCAAATCATCGTTTAGAAGAATACTTAGTGAGTTTAAGGTGGCGCAAAAACATCCTAAGAAAATGGTTGTTTTATGAAGTTGAACCTTTTATCTTGTGGCGGCGCGACGAGATGTTTTCAGCGTCTTACGGTATTGCTTTGCGGGTAGAAGGTTTTTTTGGTCCATCTTAATTTTACAGACTAGTCATATTTTTATAAGGTCTTTTATGTCAAAAGGGTGATAGCCAAACATCATCATCAAAATCTGCTTAACAAGGTGTAATAAATTCGTTTATGACCGTGTTTTAATTCCGCTTTTTTTTAAATGCAAAAAACCAGCAAGCTATACCTAATATGTCAAAGCAACCGCTGGGCCACCAATTATCTTGATATATGGGTAGTATGGCGCCAACAATAATCAAGGTGGCCCCCATTATCATGAGTAGCGTGCTGGTGTGTTGTTGCCTAAGTTGTTCTTGTTGAGTTTCAAATTGAAGCTTTTGTTTTTCAGGTAATGTTTTAACTTGTTTCAGGGTGTCATGAATTAAGTCTGGCATTTCAGGCAGCTTCTCAGACCAATAAGGTAGGTTGGTAGAGATTTTTTGATACATGGCTTTAAAACCAATTTGTTCTTTCATCCAGTTTTCTAAAAATGGTTTAGCCGTTTTCCATAAATCAAGTTGCGGGTATAACTGACGACCTAAACCTTCAATATATAGTAAGGTTTTTTGAAGCAGAACTAACTGTGGTTGTATCACCATATTAAAACGTCTGGCGGTATTGAACAGTTGTAGTAAAACGTTGCTGAATTCAATTTCTGCTAAAGGTTTTTGAAAAATAGGTTCACAAACTTTACGAATGGATGCCTCAAAATCATCAATGTCGGTATCCGATGGTACCCACCCTGAATCCACATGTAATTCAGCGACTTTGCGATAATTCCGGTTAAAGAAAGCAATGAAATTTTCTGCCAAATAACGTTTGTCTTCACTATTTAGTGTACCCACAATGCCAAAGTCTATTGTAATGTATTGAGGATCATCAGGGTTAACGGTAGAAACAAATATATTGCCAGGATGCATATCTGCATGGAAAAAACTATCACGAAAGACTTGAGTGAAAAATACTTCAACACCGCGCTCCGCTAACCTCTTCATATTGGTATTGCGCGCAATCAATTGTTCTATATCAGAAATAGGGGTGCCATAAATTCGTTCCATTACCATTACATTTTTATGGCTATAGTCACTGTAAATAGTTGGCACATACAAGGCGGTGGAGTTTTCAAAATTACGCTTAAACTGTATGCCGTTAGCGGCTTCATGGGTCAAGTCTAATTCATCAATGATGGTGCGTTCGTATTCTTTTACAACCTCAACTGGACGTAAACGTTTGCCATCAGGTAGCAACTTTTGTAAAGCACTTGCTGCCGTGCGCATAAGCTCAATGTCAGACTGAATGGTATGTTGAATATTGGGGCGAATGACTTTAACAATAACATCGTGATTGCCATCTTTTAATTTTGCGGCATGAACTTGAGCAATAGATGCAGAAGCTAATGGTTTAGTCTCAAATTCACTAAACAAGTCACTAAGATGTGCTAATCCAAAAGCATCACGAACAATTTTTTTAGCTAGCTCAGGGTCAAAAGGTTCAACCTTGTCTTGTAAAATAGACAGCTCACTTGCCACATCTGGCGGTAGCAGATCCTTGCGGGTAGACAACATCTGGCCAAATTTAATAAACACAGGACCTAAAGTTTGCAATGCTAACCTGACGCGTGTTCCTTGTGATTTATCAGGATGTTTGTTTCGCAGCCAGAAAAATCCAAAGCGACCTAACTTTGCATACCAAGGTAACCATTTACTGGGAATGAGCTCGTCTAGGCCATGTTGTAACATCACCTTATTAATTTGGTAAAAACGTAGAATTCTCACGCTAGTTATTTGTCCCTGTATCAATTTTCTTTGCTTGTTCTAAAAAAGAAATTCTGGCGGACAAACGCTCAGTGACACTTCGTAGCTCACTCACACTATGACTAAATTCAGCTACCTCGATAGGTTTAACCGCAATTGAATCGCTCTGGGTTAAACGTTCTCCAAGTTCAACAGAACCTTGTTCGATTTGTGCTTTAGCCGAATCAAACAAGGTTCTCATGCTGGTAAATGTTTGGTGGGCAGCTACATCGCCGGTATATTGGGAGAGGTGTTCTTCCCAGTCAATATCCAAATCTTTGAGTAATGCACTAAAGGTTTGCGCCACATAAATGTCGCCAATCAAATTTAGCTGCTTTTTCTGGATCAACTGGGTGAGCTTACTGCTATCTCTGAGTTTAGGTAAGGTCTCTAAATTTAATTCAATCAAACAATCTACTAGTTCAGGTAGAGGCTCTACATCATGGTCTGAAGTGACAACAGCGCGAACATCAATCTGCTCAGAAAAAGTGAATAAAAGTGGCCACGGCAACTCTCTAATTGTCACTTGTAATGATTTTCCTGATAATTTTTTCAAGCGTTGTTGGCTATCATCGTCGAGCTTAAGCAGTTGATTCATCGCCAGTTCGATTCCTGAGGTAACTAATTGGGCAAAGATCATATTAAAATTTGAAACCTCTATGCAATGCGACTATGCCGCCAGTTAAATTTTGATAAGTCGTTTGCTCAAACCCAGCAGAGTCCATCATAGTCTTCAGTACTTCTTGCTCTGGGTGCATACGGATAGACTCAGCCAAATATTGATAACTGTTTGCATCGTTGGCCACAAGTTGGCCGATTTTAGGCAACAAATGAAATGAATACGTATCGTAGGCTTTATTCAATATCTCGTTTGTGGGTTTAGAAAATTCTAAAACAAGTAAACGGCCACCAGGCTTTAATACGCGGTACATCGAAGCCAAGGCTTTGTCTTTATCAGTTACATTTCTTAGCCCAAAGGCAATAGTGATAATATCAAAGCTGTTATCAGGAAAGGGTAATGCTTCGGCATTAGCTTGTACGTATTCTACATTACCCACTATGCCTTTATCACGCAATTTATCACGGCCTACTTTAAGCATGGCATCATTGATATCGGCCAGTATTACTTTGCCTGATTCACCAACAATACGCGAAAACTTAGCCGTTAAATCGCCGGTACCACCGGCCAAGTCGAGTACTTTATGCCCTGTACGGACACCACTGCAATCGATGGTGTAACGCTTCCACAAACGATGCACACCCAACGACATCACATCATTCATGATATCGTATTTTGCAGCGACTGATTGGAATACCTCTTTTACCATATTCACTTTTTGGCTGGTATCGACTTGTTTAAAACCAAAGTGTGTCGTTTGTTCTGATGTTGATGTCGATGCTGGGGTATCAGTTGCTTCAGGGGCGCTCATGAGAAATCCTAGGTAGTGATATTAAAGGTAGTTTACCGAATAAAAGCGCACGCCAACAGATAAGAATGATGGGATAGCCACCACTGAGTCATTGGGAGGTGTTTCGCTAAAAATGATATGGAGTGAAAGCAGTGACGCATGTGAAAATGACTATTGATAGTTATCACCCACACTTTTCGAAATTATCATGCTCAATTCCTGCAACGAGCGGCCGCTTTGTTGTTGCAACTCATTGAAACTATCTTGAATGGCCGTCAGGCTACGTTTCGATCTTGCGGAGCCAGAAATAATATCTCGCTGAGTAAAATAAGCGACTACGTCACTGCTAAGTAAGAAAGTATCCTTACCTATCATCCGCAAGCTATAAGGTCCAGTATTGCCGCCAAGTCTTGCTCCGTGTTTCTTTAAATAAGCCCACAGGCCAATAATATCCTCGTTGGGCCAATCAGCGACAAATTTAGCAAAACTTCCATGCTCGCGAGCTACGGAATCAATCATTACAGCATTATCACGAATGGTTCTAACTTTATTATAATTGCGAATTATACTTGGGTCGGTTGCTTTTTTTTCTAGCATTTCATCAGGAACTAAGAGAATTTTTTCGATATTAAAGCCAAAAAATACACGTTCAAAATCGGGCCATTTATTTCTTACAACACGCCACACAAATCCAGATTGAAAAACTTTTTTGCTAAACTCAGCTAAAAACCTGTCATCTCCAACTTTGCTTAGTAATGTGTTTGACAAAGGTTTATTCAAGCCAGTGGCTAAAGCTTGTGGGCCGCCTTTTCGCTCACAAGCTCGCTGATAAATGGCAGCATATCTTTCAAGGTTCTGCATATGTGTTTACTCTAAATAATTGCACTCTCAGCAAAGCTGTCGAATACCAAACCCAATCAGCATATAAGTAATGCAAAATTGGGATGAGGGATCAAAACAATGCTTAGCAGAATAATTGATAACGAGTAATCTAAGCTGAAATACCTGAATGGCGTAGTAACGCATCGACTTCTGGTTCGCGTCCTCTAAATGCCACAAACAATTCCATAGGCTCTTTACTTCCGCCCATCTCTAAAATGTTAGTCAGAAAATCTTGGCCAGTTTGTTGATTAAAAATTCCTTCTTCTTCAAAACGACTAAATGCATCAGATGATAGTACTTCCGCCCATTTATAACTGTAATAACCTGCAGCATAGCCACCTGCAAAAATATGCCCAAAGCTATTTTGGAAGCGGTTAAAACTCGGTGGAATAAGCACTGATACTTCTTCTCGCACTTTGTCTAGCCAATGTTGTACATTAGTTTGCCCTGCAACAAAATTTTCGTGCAGACTAAAATCAAAGAGGCTGAATTCTAACTGCCTAAGCATTTGCATAGCTGATTGAAAATTACGTGCTGCCAACATATTATCCAATAACGTTTGGGGCAGTGCTTCACCTGTTTCGAAATGCCCAGAAATAAAGCTTAAGGCTTCTGGTTGCCAGCACCAATTTTCTAAAAATTGGCTCGGTAACTCCACTGCATCCCAGGGTACACCGTTGATACCAGACACCCCAGCTACATTTATTTTGGTTAGCATATGGTGAATGCCGTGACCAAATTCGTGGAATAAAGTGACCACTTCATCGTGAGTAAATAGTGCAGATTTGTCACCTATTGGGCCACTAAAGTTGCAGGTCAGGTATGCAACAGGATATTGCTGACTACCATCTATTTTTTGTCTGCGCACTCGACACTCATCCATCCAAGCACCACCACGTTTCTTCTCGCGAGCATATAAGTCTAGATAAAAACTGCCACGAAGCTCGCCAGCTTGGTCATGAATATCATAAAAGCGTACATTTTTATGCCATGTATCAATATCGTCACGAACACTGATAGTTAAGTTATACAAGCGCGATACTACTTCAAATAGACCTTTTACTACCTTGTTTTCAGGAAAAAATGGACGTAGTTGTTCATCAGAAATTTTATAGGTTTGTTCTTTTAGTTTTTCACTGTAATAAGCAAAATCCCATGCTTGCAATTCATCTGCTTGATAATGTTCGTTGGCATAAGCTGTCAGCGTATCGATGTCTTTTTGTGCTTGGGGTTTAGAACGTTTGGCTAAATCTTGCAAGAAACCATTTACTTGTTCACCGGTATTCGCCATTTTGCTGGCAAGAGAATATTCTGCAAAATGTGTAAAACCTAATAACTGTGCTAATTCTTGACGCAAACTCAAAGTTTCTTCAATGATATCAGTATTGTTCCACTTACCCGCATTTGGCCCTTGGTCAGAAGCCCTTGAAGTATAAGCTCGATACATTTGTTCACGTAATGTGCTGCTGTCAGCGTAAGTCATAACGGGTAGATAACTTGGAATATCCAAAGTGAACAACCAGCCTTCTAAATCTTTGCTTTCTGCGAGCTGCTTGGCTGCATCCAAGGTGGATCCTGGTAAACCTGCCAATTCAGTTTGATCGGTAATATGTTTCTGCCAGCCTAGGGTGGCATCCATAACATTGTTGCTAAAAGTTGAACCTAAGTCTGATAAGCGACTTTTAACCTCTGCATAACGAGCCTTTTTTTCATCGTCTAAAGCTACACCAGAGAGTTTGAAATCACGAATTGCGTGAGTGATGACTTTTTTTTGTGCCTCTGATAAGTCTGTAAACTCACTACTTGATTCAATTTTGCAATAAGCATTATATAAGTCAGTGTTCTGACCCACCCAGGTGGCATACTCTGATAAGTTTGGTAAACAAGCATCATGCGCTTCACGTAATGCATCATTACTCACCACGGAGTTCATATGAGAAATCGGAGACCATGTGCGACTGAGTTCGTCGTCTATTTCTTCAATGGGTGCTACTAGACCATCCCAATTATAACTACCTTGATTCAACGTCTCGGTAATTTTGGTTTTACAGGCCTGAATAGCTCTTTCAATAGCAGGTTGAATATGTTCAGGTTTGATGGCCGAAAATTGCGGCAGGCTAGATAAGTCATTTAGTGGGTTAGTCATAAAGTAGTCTTTTCTCCTAAGTCATATAATGAAGTTGGGTTACATTGACTAAATCACAATAGGTGACCGACGGTTGTAACCGATAATTTTAATAACAATGCAATTTAATCATGGCCGCTAGGTTCTTTTTACATTTACAACACGTATCGATTGAATAGATTGCATCGATTGAAAAATTACGGTGTTATTTTTGTATGATAAGCACTATCTTTAACCCATTATTTTAATTAGGCAGACTTATGGCAGATTTTGATTATATATGTATAGGCGGTGGAAGCGGCGGTATTGCATCTGCAAATCGCGCAGCTAAACATGGTAAAAAAGTAGCGTTGGTAGAAGCAAATGCAATTGGTGGTACTTGTGTCAATGTAGGTTGTGTACCCAAAAAAGTGATGTGGTTTGGCGCACACGTTGCTGAGGCAATTAATCTTTATGCCGCTGATTATGGATTTGATGTCACATTAAATAAGTTTAATTGGCAAACATTAGTAGATAGCCGTGAAGCTTACATCAAACGTATTCACGCTAGTTATAGTAGTGGTTTTGAAAAAAATGGTGTAACCCTAATTAAAGGTTTTGCGAATTTTGTGGATAAGAACACTATCGAAGTGAACGGTAAACAGTACACGGCTGATCACATTCTTATCGCTACAGGCGGTCGTCCTATTAAGCCCAACGTTCCTGGTGCAGAATTCGGTATTGACTCCGATGGTTTCTTCGGTCTAAGTGAACAACCTAAACGTGCTGTTGTGGTTGGAGCTGGATATATAGCTGTAGAACTTGCTGGCGTAATGCACGCTCTGGGTACAAAAACTGATTTGGTAGTTCGTAAACATGCTCCACTACGTACTTTTGACACTATGATATCTGAAACATTGGTAGAGCTGATGGCCCAAGATGGTCCTACGTTGCATACTCACGCTGCACCGACCCAGGTGATTAAAAATGCTGATGGTTCGTTAACTATTGATTTTGACAATGGTGAGTCAATCGAGACCGATTGTGTGGTTTGGGCGATCGGCCGTAAGCCATCAAACGATAAGATTGGCTTGGAGAACACAGGTGTTGAACTAAACGAAGGCGGTTATGTTAAGGTCGATAAATTCCAAAACAGTAATATCGATGGCATTTATGCAGTGGGTGACAACATTGGTTACGTTGAACTTACCCCAGTAGCAGTGAAATCAGGACGTCTACTATCTGAACGTTTATTTAATGGTCAAACCGACGCTCATATGGACTACAGTTTGATCCCTACCGTTGTATTCAGTCATCCGCCTATCGGTACAATTGGGTTAAGTGAAATAGAGGCTATTAAGGAATACGGTGAAGATAATATCACGGTATACAGTTCTGGTTTTGCTGCAATGTACACCGCCGTTACTAGACATCGTCAAATGACACGTATGAAGTTGATTTGTGCAGGAGTTGAAGAAAAAGTAGTAGGTTTACACGGTATTGGCGCAGGCATGGATGAGATACTCCAAGGCTTTGGCGTAGCAATGAAAATGGGAGCAACTAAAGCTGATTTTGATTCTTGTGTGGCAATTCACCCTACTTCTAGCGAGGAGTTTGTTACGCTTAATTAGATTGTCTGAAAAGTGACTGTCAATCAATAATAATTCTGGAAACCGAGTATTGTTTTGATAGGTGAGCATTTTGAACCTGATGTTACTGCTTTTATAGCTTCATCAGGTTTTTTTATGTGTTTTTTAAATCAAAATCACTGAAGATTGCTCAGTATCAACCCGTTTTACTATCTGCAAGCAGCGATAAATCCAGCCCGCAAAAAATTATTATATTAAGCTTAATAATCGAATTCCAAAAGTAGCCTACTGAACTCTCCGATAAGTTGCGGACCACAAAAATATAGTTTGAAAAAATATACATCAACTATGTATTGAATAATTTAAATTCTAAATATACTTAACTGTGGCTCTCAAGGAGTTTTAACGTCGACAAAAACGTACAAGTTGAGATAACAATTAAAAGCTTCTAAAATCACTGACATCTCATTTTTTATATACAAACTGAGTAGTGATATCTTCCTACGTTCTCTAACTTAATAGAGAGATCACCTCACTTCACCTGCGGCTTTTACCATTACACCTATGATAAGAGTGTTTTTTTGTAGATATCATTGAGGCTTTTGACATAAAGTTAGTAATAGACATTTAAGTGACTATGTTTCTTAACATAAATAGCATTAACAAATTAATTGTGAAAACAATTAAATAAGGTAAAGAAATGATTTCAAAGACACATCTTATTATTTTGATAATGGCAGCCTTTAGTATATTGGGCGGCTGTGGGCAAAAAGTATCGTCTGAAAAAGTAGAGGTTATCCGACCTGCTAAATTAATTGAAGTTACTGCGTCTTCAAACATAAAGTACTTTAACTTCCCTGCTGTTGTTGAGGCTTTGAGTTCGAAAGAATTAACCTTTCAAGTGTCAGGGCAAATTGAAAAACTTAATGTGCGAGAAGGCTCAGAGGTTAAACAAGGTGACGTTTTAGGGACCTTAGTGCAGCGAGATTTCAAAAACAGATTACAAACTGCTCAGACACAATTTAATGTTGCAAAGTTAGATTTTGAGCGTGCAGAACGGCTAATTGTAGAAAATGCTATAGCTCAGAACGTGTATGACCAACGCCTAACTCAGCTAAACGTCACCACTGCTCAGTTGGACACAGCTAATAAAGCAATGGAAGACACTGTTTTATTGTCGCCGTTTGACGGCGTGGTAGCAGTCAAACATTCAGAAGAGCTGGATACTGTGAGTCCATCTCAGGCGGTGTTCACTATTCAGACTGAAGGTGCTGCCGAGGCACTGGTCAAGGTTCCTGCTAGTTTAGTTACTCACTCAAAACAAATCGTACCTATTGAGTCTCACGTTGTGCTTGATTCTGCGACTCAATATGAGATGAAGGCACGATTTGTGGCCATATCCACGCTGGCAGATGAGCGTTCACAAACTTTTGATGTGCGTTTTGGTTTCACTCCCCCTGAGAAGCTCACTATTTTACCGGGTATGACAGGTGTTGTTCACTCAACTTTTAGACTGTCTACAGATGCCAAAAGTGTAGGTCAAATTGCCATTCCTTTAAGCGCAGTATTATCTGACAGTGATGGCCAATTTGTATGGAAAGTCGATACTCAAACCATGACAGTTGCCAGGCAAAATATTCAAGTTGGGGCAGGAGTAGGTGAAACGCTAACGATTGACTCAGGTTTGGTTGCAGGAGATACCATTGTTGGGGCGGGAGCTTCGTATTTGAACGAAGGCATGAAAATCCGTCGTTTAGAAAACTAATCAAGCTTCTAGTCTAAACCAATAGGAATTATCTTTATGAATCCAGGAATTTTTGCGATGAAGAATCGTCTGATAACAATGATTGTTATTCTTGCATCGCTGGTGGGTGGGTGGAATGCCTACAAAAACATGTCACGTTTTGAAGACCCAGAGTTCACTATTAGGACGGCGGTTATTATCACTCAATATCCAGGTGCTACACCTACAGAAGTGGCAAATGAGATCACCGAACCACTAGAGTCTGCGATACAACAAATGCAAGAAGTGGAAAGTTTGAAGTCCACGTCATCTGCGGGTTTATCTAGAATTAATGTTGAAATAAAATACGAATTTTCACCCTCCAAGGCGGCATTGCAGGCTATCTGGTCAAAACTTCGCAATAAAGTGAATGATGCGCAATCTTCATTGCCACCAGGTGCTATTGCATCGATCGTAAACGACGATTTTGGTGATGTTTATGGTGTGTATTTTCTTTTAACAGGTGATGGTTATACCTACAAAGAACTTGAAGATTATGCCAAAAAATTACGCACAGATGTATTAAGCGTCGAGGGTGTGGCAAAAGTATCGTTATCAGGCCTGCAAAAAGAGGCAATATACGTTGAAGTGTCTCGCGAACGAGCAGCCGCTTTAGGTCAATCAATTAATAATATCTACCAGCAGCTTGAAAAACAAAATGCGGTCAGTCCAGCGGGTAATGTTCTGGCTGGAAATCGTCGTTTGATCATTCAGCCTTCAGGCTCAATTGATTCAGTGGAAGAAATTAAAAGCATGGTGGTGGCTACAGATAATGAGGGCACACTTGTTTATTTAAGAGATATCGCCACTGTTGAAAGAGCTTATAAAACACCACTTACTGACGAGATTCGCTACAACGGTGAGCCTGCTATAGGGTTTGGTATTTCTAATGTCACAGGCGCTAATGTGGTGAAAATGGGCAATGCAATTGATACAAAAATTACCAGCGTTGAAAATCAACGGCCCATTGGAATAGAAATCCATGAGTACTATCACCAAGGTAAAATTACTGATGACGCAGTACAAAGCTTTGTATTAAACGTTGTTGCTGCACTTGCCATAGTACTTGTTACCTTGTTTTTCTTCATGGGAATAAAATCGTCCATTATTATTGGAGCGACTTTGATCATTACTATCGCCGCAACACTTGCCACTATGTATCTATTAAACATTCCCATGCATCGCATTTCATTAGGCGCATTGATCATCGCACTAGGTATGTTAGTGGATAACGCCATTGTGGTAACAGATGGCATACTCGTTGGTACACAACGCGGTGAGAGAAAGCTCGATATCGTTAAGAAAATTATTAGTCGATCAATTTGGCCTTTATTGGGCGGTACACTAGTAGGAATACTCGCTTTTGCACCTATTGGTTTAGCCCCTGGTTCTACTGCGGAATATACGGGGCATCTATTTTGGGTGGTGATGATTTCACTTATGTACAGTTGGATATTCGCCATTACAGTTGTGCCTTTTCTCGCTGATCTTATGTTCAAAGAAGTCCCTGCAACCACACAGGAACCGAAAGACGGCAAATTCATGGCCACTTACAAAGACTTCATGCGTAGAGTCTTAAAAATACGTTGGGTGCCTATTGGCTTAACTATGATTTTGTTTGTGGTTTCTGTGTGGGGTTTTCAATTTGTGAAGTCTGGCTTTTTTCCAACCTCTACCACGCCGCAAGTAGTAGTAGATTATTGGTTGCCTGAAGGCACTGACATAACTCAGACCAAAGCCGACATGTTAAAAATTGAAGCTGAGCTTCTCACTTATTCAGGTATTGAAAATGTTCAAACGCTGATAGGTAAGGGAACGTTGCGTTACATGTTGGTATACGCTGCAGAAAGTGGAAACTCTGCTTATGGACAATTTTTATTGAAAGTCAATAATTACGATGACATCCCAGATATTATTCCTAAAATTCAGGCGTATTTAGATTCAGGTTACCCAAATGCACAAGCTAAGGTGTGGCAATTTGAATTAGGGCCAGGTGGCGGTTCAAAAATCGAAGCTGAATTCAGTGGACCTGATCCAGCTGTATTGAGGCGCTTAGCTGATGAAGCAAAAGCTATTATGACTGCAGACGGAGGTGCAATATCGATTAAAGACGATTGGCGACAGCCTGTTAGCATTATTCAGCCTGTTTATTCTTCAAACAAAGGACGCCGTTTAGGCATATCACGTGAAGATCTTTCAAGATCATTGTTAACCAATTTTTCAGGTCGAACTGTGGGTGTTTATCGGGAAGGCGATACACTTATTCCAATCATTGCTCGTGCGCCAGAATCAGAACGTTTAGATGCAGAATCAATTGGTCAAATACAAATTATCAGTCCGGTGACAGGTGCTGCAGTGCCTTTAGAACAAGTGGTAGACAGTATTAATATGGCTTGGCGCAATTCTCTATTATTAAGAGAAGATAGAGTTTGGAAAATCAAAGCACAGTCTGACCCTGTTGCTGGAGATCTAGCATCTGATCTTCAGGGTCGTGTACGTCCACAAATTAATGCGATTGAATTACCACCTGGCGTAAAACTTGAGTGGGGTGGTGAGCTGGGTAACAGTACTGAAGCCAAAGGAGATTTAGCTAGTACTATCCCTATGGGTCTATTGGCGATGGTCTTAGTTGTGGTGATTTTATTTAACGGATTAAGACAACCACTAGTCATTTGGTTAGTTGTGCCACTTGCATTGATTGGTGTTGTGTTGGGACTTGTAGTAACAGGCACACCGATGGAGTTTATGGCTATCCTTGGGCTTCTTTCCTTGTCTGGGTTATTAATAAAGAATGCTATCGTACTAGTTGATCAAATGGATATCGAAATAGCTGATGGCAAAGCACGATTTGATGCCGTTGTGGACTCAGCTGCAAGCAGAGTCCGCCCGGTTATGATGGGAGCGCTGACAACCGTACTGGGCGTTATTCCTCTATTTGGCGATGCATTCTTCAAGTCTATGGCGGTGGTATTGGTTTTTGGTTTGACCTTCGCCACAGTGCTGACTTTGATTGTTGTGCCTGCTCTTTATGTCGTGATCTTTAAAATTAAAAATTCTGAAAGTGAGGTGGCATGATGTCATTTACAACAACGCTATCAACAAAAAAGATGCTAGCTAATAAACTTTTTAAAAGAACTGTCATCGCAATGTGTATTGTCACTTTGGCAAGTGGCTGTGCAACGAGTAGTTTAAATCGAGTGGAAGATGCAAAAGCAGCCACTGCTGCAAATTTACCCGATTTACCCAGTCAGTGGGCTTCAATACAACAACGTATTGGTGATGTGAAAGTCAGCTGGTTAGAGAAGTTAAATGATCCAGCTTTGACTTTACTTGTTTTAGAAGCGCAAAAAAATAATCGTAATTTACAAGTCATGTCGGCTAGTGTTGACGGCGCTAGGGCCCTCGCCAACCAAGCCGCTTCTTCTTTATCTCCTCAATTGACAAGTGTTGGGAATACATCTGCTGGAGGAGTGGAAGGAAGTGGCAGCAATAACTTTAATTTAGGCCTGCAAGCAAGCTGGGAAGCGGATCTTTGGGGCCGCATTCGTTCTGGCAACCTTGCAGCTCAAGAAAATGTAGTCGCTGCGGAAGCCGAATATAAGTTTGCACAATATTCATTAGCAGCCAATGTTGCTAAGACCTACTTTGTTGCGATTGAAGCCAACAAGCAACTTGAAATAGCACAAAAAAGTGTTGATACGGTGGTGGAAACTAATCGAATTGTGCAGGTTCAATTCGATAATGGTTTAGCTAATCAACAAAACATATCCTTAGCCAAAGCAGATCTAGCTAGTGCACAAGATGGCCTTGTATCAAGTAAAGCAGGTCAGCGTGACGCAACTCGATCTCTTGAATTACTCTTGGGCAGATACCCAAGTGCAGAATTAGGTGTTGATCAATCGCTGCCAATTTTACCTAACTCGTTGTCTGCCGGTATACCATCACAACTCTTGGAGCGAAGACCTGACTTAGTTTCAGCTGAAAGAAAAGTTGCAGCAGCGTTTAATCGGTTAGATGCGGCTAAAGCTGCCAAGTTACCAAATTTATCTTTGAGCGGTTCACTCGGTGGTGCCTCCAGCTCGCTCAGTAATATTCTCAACCCTGCTAATTTAGCATGGCAGGCCATAGGCAGTTTAGTCACGCCCATTATTGACGGTGGACGATTGGATGCTCAAGTTGAAGCTGCAACAGCAGATCAGAAAGCCGCTGTGGCAAGTTATGCTCAGGTGGCATTGAATGCTTTCGCTGATGTTGAAAGGTCACTTGATCAAGGTTCTGTATTGAGAAAACGTGTAGCTGCGCTAACGACTGTATTGCTTGAATCAGAAAAGGCTTTAAAAATTGCCAATCTGCAATTCAATGAAGGAGAAATAAGCTTATTAGATGTGCTTATTCTACAACAGCGAGTATTTTCAGCTCGCAGTAATTTATTATCAATTAACCGCGCATCACTTACCCAGTTTGTGAACTTAAATCTTGCGCTAGGCGGAAGTTGGTAGAATGTGTAATTTAGTTTAAAGCGACATGACTAAGTGCTTTTTTAAATTTTATTTTCGATAACATTAATTAACTTTGATCGGATAGTAGTTTATGAAAACCATCGATTTACGCAGTGACACAGTGACTAAACCAGTGGCTGAGATGAAGCAGGCAATGTTTGCTGCTCAACTTGGTGACGATGTCTATGGTGAAGATCCTTCAGTCAATATGCTTGAAAAAAAAGCTGCCTTATTACTAGGCAAAGAGGACGCTATTTTTTGTTCAAGTGGCACTCAGAGTAATTTGATTGCCCTTATGGCACATTGCGATCGTGGTGATGAATACATTGTTGGTCAAGATGCCCATACTTACAAATATGAGGCTGGTGGTGCAGCAGTTCTTGGCAGCATACAACCACAACCCATTTCATTTGATGTTGATGGAACCCTCAATTTAGACACCGTCAAACGTGTTATTAAACCCGATGATAATCATTTTGCCAAGACCAAGTTACTTTGTCTTGAGAACACTATCGGCGGTAAAGTCCTACCTTTGAATTACCTTAATCAGGCAAAAGACTTAGTTGATGAATATCACCTCAGTTTTCATCTAGATGGGGCCCGGCTATTTAATGCAGTGATCTCACAGGGGGTTGATGTAAAGCAAATCACGACTGCCTTTGATTCTATTTCGATTTGTTTATCAAAAGGTCTAGGAGCCCCGATTGGTTCGGTTTTAGTAGCAAGTGCAGAGATTATTGCTAAGGCAAGACGCATTAGAAAGATGTTAGGTGGCGGAATGCGTCAAGCCGGTATGCTGGCGGCTGCAGGCATTTATGCCTTAGACAATCATCTTCATCGCCTTGACGATGATCACGATAATGCTCAGCTATTGGCACAAGGACTATCTGCCATCGAGGGCATCACTTTGCATGGTTGTGCACAAACTAATATGTTATTCCTCAGTGCACAAAAACAACCACAACTAATTGATTTTCTTGCCGCTAAAAACATCATTATCAGTAATGGTAAAGTGATACGTTTAGTGACGCACCTTGATATCAATTCAGAAGATATCGTTAAAGTAGTGACTGCCGTGGAGGAATTTTATAGCGATAATCATTAACCATTAAGAAAAGTATCTCTTTGTTCTTTTTAGTAAGAGAATAAATTTTTGATCATTAATAATATTCACTGAACTCTTAATATATTAAAAGCAGTATATTGAATCGCTAGCTATCAACATGCTCGTAGATCTCTAGGGGCAAACCATCAGGATCGTTAAAAAACGTAAATTTTTTATGAGTATATTCATCAACTCTAATAGGCTCCACATTGATGTTTTCAGCATTCAAATAAGCAGACATCGATTCAACCGAGTCGACAGAAAAAGCTAAGTGTCTCAAACCTAACGCTTCAGGAAAACTTGGTCTTGGAGGTCGATCAGGGAATGAAAAAAGCTCGATCTGATTTCCGTTGGGAAGCCTAAGATCAAGTTTGTAAGATTTTCTGAGTTCTCTGTAATTTTCAGCTACTATTTCTAGTCCTAAAATCTGTGTATAAAAATGTTTTGAGTGTTCGTAGTCAGAGCAAATTATTGCTACATGGTGAATGGATTTAAGCATCTTTGATTGGCTCCAATAAAAGCACTAGTTTGTGAACATTATGAGTAAACTCGGAAGTTATCAATAAATAGATATAATACACTTTGGGCTTTCATACATTATTAATGGCTATAGGTAGAAAAGATGTTCAGACATATTATATTGATTAAGCTTATTGCTGCAGCAACCATAAACGAGATCGATAGATTTAAGCAAAGTTTTGTTCAGAATAGGTCCTTAATTTATTGATTTATGTCAGTCTATTAGCAAACAGCTATGATAATTACTCTGCAGTTTTCTAGCTCTGAAATAGGACCTGGCTAATAACTTCATTGGGATTAAGCAGATTGTTAATTAGTCCGACAGTTTCCCTTGGTCATATTGAGATATTGTAAACGAGGTTAGAGCACGTTGTTCAGCGCAATACCTAAACCAAACCTGGTTTGTCTGTGGTCATAATCAATTAAGCTCTCGCCATAACCTGAAAAAGCGGTGGCATAACCTCTAAGTTTTCCCCATAGAGGAAAGGTAAAACCAAATTCTGCCGAACCTTTGTTAGTCGAAAGGTTTCTACGGCCACTCACACTGAATTCCAAATTATCCCATTGATAAACCAACATTAATTCAGAAGAGCCAAGGAAATCTTCGATATCTGGATTGTCATCACCTTTTGGATCAAGTTCAAATTCTTTCGCGTCTTCAGATAATCTTACCCAAGGTCGAAATGACAATGCAAAGTTATCTTTTTCATATAAAAAATTGGCATAAACTCGATTCCAACTTCTCGATAAGTTTTGCGCTCGACCATTAGATTGATGTTCTATACCCACAGTAAAACCAGTGTTGCCTCCAAAAGGATGCCAATTTAAAGGGGCTAAATAGAAAATCTCAGGTTGGTAATTGGTCTCTCTAAAAGGTTTTGATATGTTTTCGGCATAGACTTGCCACCAAGCCTGAATTGTAAAGCCAAAGTACAAGCCATCCCCCTCAATCAACATGCTGTTGTAGTTGAGAGGCACTTTAAAGCTCAATTGAAATTTGGCTTCAACATCTTCCAAGTTATCTTCATACCCATCGTAGGATGAATAAGCCTCCTTATTTATTGTATTTGTAGTCGTCAGTGGTAGGACATAATTAATTTTGTAAGGCGTAATAACATAAGGGTCAAATTCAGTTTGCCGTTCTTTAATGATCCGCTTAGATATTACGCCAAGTGCAGTGACACTTTCGGGGGTAATGCTAAGTTTGGCTATCTCAATCTCTTTTTCAGAGACGTTATCAAGATTACAACGTTCCCTTATACCAGCTAAAGTCAAATTAGCATCAGCGTTAATATAAAGCTGCATGACACACTCCACAACTTTATCTTTTGCAATCACTGATGAAGGAAAGAATATTAGTGCTAAGGCAAAAGTTAAAATGGAATGGCGCTTAAACATGCTTTTAGTCCAAAATGTAAGTTTTCAACAAACAAGAAATATTATACTAAAAATCAAAGGACTGCTTGGGCATGTTTGGCTGGAAGATTTATATCTATGTTGTAGTCAATTTTACAGACTTCCATAAGGATAGTATTCAATCATTCAGATTCTGAAAACCTGCAATAGTTAGGGTGTAATACGTGGTCAAGACTACAGAGCTGAAAGGTGTATTAACTAAATATTTGAGCAAATTTGTACTTTCTCGATGGTTTTAATATCTGACAACAAAAATTAATCGTTACGCATTTTTATCAGTATCACTGCTGCGGTGGCCAGAAGTAAAATAGCTATTGCTTCATACAGAATATTTTCAGGTGCCATATCCTTACCCTGTAAAACAATCAATCGAGCGAGGGCAGTAATTGCAATAAAAATTGGGTAAACAAACGCTGAGCGTTGGTCAGAGTAAAATACTGCCACCATGCCGACCACTTCAAGATAAAGAAACATTAACAAGATGTCGGCTAAGCTGATTGTCTGTGCAATATAAATCGCGTGAATTTCAAAGGCTACAGCTCCTAACGTCATCACAACAACAATGATCAATATTATCCGTTGGATCAGATGAAAAATAACAAGCACCAAAGATCTTTCCGTTTTTCCTGCATCAAGACCATCGCTATGCTTCATCTCATTTGTGTTTTCTTTGGAATTTTTGTCTGAAGTCATAAATAAAGTGCACTCATATATTTAAGAATAATAATAAATTAATACAATAGAATAGGGGTAAATGTCTTTTGAAGTTCATTATTAATAAAAAATACTTAATACATAAGACAAACCTATGAATAATCAGTTAATCGACTCATTAACAAGATAGTAAGCATCTGTGGAGCATCGATAAAAGCAGTATTCTGAAAACCGTCAAACGTTTGATTCACTCACCCATTAAATAGGTATTAATGAAGATAAGTGAAGTATAAGGTCAATGTAACATGTTGAGATTAGGTTGTGGTAATAGCACAAAACTTGAGAGTCGAATGTTTCCTAAATGACGTAAAAGAGGGTGGTAAAACTAATTGAATGAATAGACAAACAAGCGTCATTATTCTTGATTAAATAGGTCTAAATTTTTAAGGCAATATCGAACATGGTGATGCGTGTTTGGCAGATTCAGTGTTGTATTTATGTAAGTATTGGGCTTATAGCCTCAAAACGTGCTTTAAGAGGCACAAAGGTAGGCTTCACCTTAAGAATTCCATTTAAAGAATTCCATTTAAAGAGTTTCATTTAAAGAGTTTCATTTAAATCCCCTTTTTATTTTTGTACATCGCAGCATCTGCTGCTTGTATCATTTCCTCTGGCGTTTTTTCAGTATTATGTTGAAAATGAACTAAACCCACACTGTATTCGATTTTGTATGGCTTGTTCATCGTTGCATTCGCTTCTTCAATAGCCACCTCAAATCGTGCTAGGATTGTATTGGTATTTTCTTCATCGGAGCTGGTCATCATAGCAACAAATTCATCTCCACCGAGTCTACCAATTACATCACTATTCCTGAACGTTTCAATCATTAGTTGAGCAAACTTAACTAATACAAAATCACCCTCGTGGTGCCCATACTGATCATTAATTGCTTTAAATTTATTCAGGTCAAACAGCAAAAACGACATAGAGATTTTATTTCGTTGACACACTTTAAAACCATAATCTACAAGGTTTAAAAAACCGCGTCTATTAGAAATTAACGTCAGCGCATCAAGTGTGGCTAATTGTATCGATCTGATTTCTTGTTCAATAATTGCCCCTAAGTCTTTGAAAAGTAGCTGATCTTCCTCATCCATTTCTCTTGGTGCTTCATCAAGAAGACACAAGGTACCTATGTTCAGCCCTCCTCGTATTTTCAAGGGGTACCCCGCGTAGAAGCGGATGTTTGGCGCAGAAGTTACTAGTGGATTATCAAAAAATCGTTCGTCTTTACTCGCGTTTGGTACAATAAATAAACCATCTTGGTTGATCGCATGACCGCAGAAAGAAATATCTCTTGGCATTTCAGTCGCTTCAAAACCCTGTTTAGATTTAAACCACTGACGATCTTGGTCAATCAGACTAACGAGTGAAATAGACACACCAAAGATCCGTTTAGCCATACGAGTAACACGATCAAATCGTTCTTCATGGGTAGTATCAAGAATTTGTAACGTTTTCAAAGCATGTAATCGTTCCGACTCATTTTCTGGAGTTTCAGGTTTAATCATTTTGCTACCTTAAGCCTACAGCCGGCTTTTATTTCAGTTCAACAAGATAAAAATAGGTCAGTTTTTATTTTAATTTTCCATATTAAGAAATAGGGAAACACATTTTCATTTAAAAAACACCGAAATAGGTCATTACGTGACTTTAAATATTTATTTTCTAGCTATTTATCTATACATAAATTATTTCTAAAATCGTTTAAATAACAAGATCTAAATAATCAGTTACGATAGGTACAAATACTTAACTTCTAACCGCGAAATAACACCATCAATCCACAACCGTCTTAGATAAATAATTGAAGGTAATGGCTGCTATATAAATGAAATACTTTATGCCCTCAGATATTTTATGATGTAGTTAAACGCGGACCTGTACCTGTTATGTCCATGGCAACGTTACCTTTAAACTTTAAACTTTAAACTTTAAAGTATTGATATTTTCACTACTACAAATTGTTGCGGGATTAAAAATCTCTAAAAGAGTGAACAGGCGATACATTTCAAGCTATAACTCGTTAAAAAGTCAGACCGTCTCTTTTTAAATGACACTTAGATATCATCGGGCAGGTGAGGGCATCTAATTTATAGCGACCTCTTAGCCAAGTTTGGTCTCGCAGTAACTATAATAAATTAAGTTCTTGCCATGTTACTTAAGCTCTCAAACCCCTTTAGTTCCTCATAAGTAAAATAAGACCCAATTTAGACAATAAGCCTTCTCGTTCACTGAAAAATTAAAATTATATTAGATACTTTAGATACTATCTGTCTATACGTCGAAGATAATTTTTGCTTCATTATTAATGACGATTGTAGAAAGGATAAGGTTAATTGTGTGCGGGGTAACAACACAAGGATTGAGTTAAAGTTGTCTTTTTTTTACAACGTTTCTGGATAACGCCACTTTGTAACTATTACTTAAGCTTAGTGTTAAAAAATTAAAATGTTTGCCCGGATAAGCTTCAAAACATTCTGAAAATATTAAAATAGTATCTTCAGAATGTTTCAAATCCTGCTCGACGATAAGTAAGATATTTTGACCTTAATTTAATAGAAAAATAAATTGGGTCTTCTATCTCAGTTTATTTAACCTTGCATACTTTCTAAGGTTTTGCCCTTTGTTTCCTTAACCATTTTTATAACAAAGATCACTGATAACAATGCGCATAATGCATAAAATCCATATGCGCTGGCTAAACCGATGGTTGTCAGCATAATTGGGAAGGTCATGGTAATCGCAAAGTTGGCTATCCACTGCGCAAAGCCTGCAACCGCTAACCCTGAACCACGGATTTGGTTGGGAAACATTTCACCCAGTAATACCCACATAACCGGACCCCATGATAAGTTAAAGAAAAACACATAGGCATTGGCTGCAATCAAAGCTAACGTTCCATTTCCACCCAATATTAAGTTACCATTTTCAGCCACATCGGCATTGCCGAATACCCAAACAAGAGTAAGCAAGGTAACACTCATGCCTATTGAACCAATAATTAAAAACGGACGTCTTCCAAGTTTGTCGATTAAGCTTATGGTTATAACACAAGCAACAATACTGACAGCACCAACAATCACATTAATCATAAGTGAGTCTGATTCAGAGAAACCTACGGCTTGCCATAATACCGCACCATAATAGAACACCACATTGATACCCACTAATTGCTGGAACATGGCCAAACCTATCCCTACCCATACAATCGTTCTGACCTTTCCACCAGATACTAAGTCGGATATTTTTGGTTGATGGGTTTCTGAAGCAATAGATTGTTCAATTTCACTCAGCGTGTCGTTTGCTTGGTTAACCCCGTAGAGTTTTGTGAGAGTGTCTAATGCCTTTTGGCGCTTACCTTTCATCACTAAAAAACGCGGACTTTCTGGGATGGCAAGCAAAGACAAAAAGAAGATAACTGCTGGCACAAGCTCAATCCAAAACATCCAACGCCAAGTTTGATAGTCAAGCCAAAATACCTCTGTAGAACCACCGGCGGCCTTAGCGAGTAGATAGTTACTGATAAATGCGCAAAACAAGCCAAAGATTATTGCGATTTGCTGAATGGTAGCAAGTCTACCGCGCATTCTAGGAGGTGCGATTTCGCTTATATAGGCGGGGGCCATCACAGACGCTGCACCCACAGCAAGTCCACCAATAATACGATAGAAAATAAACTCTCCAGAAGTTGCTGCGATACCAGAACCCCAAGCACTAAATATAAAAAATACTGCAGCAATCATAAGTAACACTTTGCGGCCAAGTAAATCAGCTAATGTTCCAGCGGCAAATGCGCCGACAGCACAGCCTAATAGCATACTGGCAACATTAAACCCCTGACCAATAGATTCAGATTTAAATGCTTTTGTTAGTCCATCGACAGTGCCGTTTATAACACCACTGTCAAAGCCGAACAAAAATCCGCCTATGGTTGCTACGGTGCTGATGATAATAATAAAAAGTAGATTTTCTTTTTGAGAATGGTTGTTCATCTTTGAATTTCACTTTGTAGGGTTAGTAAAAAGCCGCAGGGAGGAATTCAGCCGCGGCTCGTTATATAAGATTAAGGAATTGATTTAGTTGTTTAGGGTTTTTTACTCAATCTTATTTTATTTTTGCTCATTTTTTCGAAGACCACATTAAAATTACTTTCTAAAGCAGCCAATAAACCACTGATATCTGATGTCTTGAAGAGTCCGGCAATTTGTAGGGCTTTAGTATCCTCATCACCGAAATCAAATTGATAGTTGGTGTACCGGGAAACTTCTTGCATTGCTTCAAGAAGACTTTCACCACGAAAAATCAGATTGCCTTGCTGCCAAGCTAAATCTGAAGCAAGCTTTCGTTCATCACTACCAATAATAGTGGTATTAGTCGATCTTAGTTTCGCCTTTTGACCTTTGCTAACCGCAAATGATTTTGGGGATAAATGCACATTTTTTAGCTTAAGTGGAGCAACATTCAGGGTGTTGATATCTGATACTAATACCTTGCCATCAGTCACAATTAATTCAACGTTTTCACTACTGAGCTCAACATTAAAGGATGTACCCACAGCTTGGATGATATTTGAGCCAGCATAGACACTTAGAGGCTTTTGTTTATTGTGAGCAACATCCACATGCATTTCCCCTCGTAATAACTCGAACACGCGCTGTTTGTCGGTATAGGTGACTTTGACAAAGCTGTTGGTATTTAATTTTATTTTGGTTTTATCTTGTAAAAAGAAAGTAGATTGTTCACCCACTTTAGTTTCATATTCACTATTAAACTGTACAACCTGCATGGTGTCTTGCCCAAAGAAAACGTCTGCATTGAGCCACAAGCCTAACGAAATTAGCGAAGCAAAAATAAAGCTCGCGGCCCATGCAAAAATAGGCGTTTTGTTATTATTGGTATGTCGAGACTTGTGAGGAAACAATTCACTAAGCTGTGACAGTGACTCCATTTTGTCCCATAATTTTACCAACTGCATAAAAGTTTTAAGATGAGTGTGCGAAGCCTGTAACCAGACCCTTAGTTCAACCTGTTCTTCATCAGATAAACCTCTGTCTAGACGAGTAATCCATAAGCTTGCCTCATCCATAGGGTCTTTGTTGATGTTAATATCGATTATATTACTCATTTCGACCCCCTTGAAAATTTGCCGCAGGTTTAGACTGACTTGGCGTAATATTCGTTTGACTGAAACCCAGCATGTAAGTTGCACATCGTTTAAATCCAACGGCAATATGTTTTTCAACCGTGCTTTGACTTAAATTCATTTCTTTAGCTATCTCTTTTTGAGAATATCCGTGCACTTTTTTTAATACAAAAACGCGTCTGCACTGAACCGGTAATTGACGAACTGCTTCGCAAAAATGCGCAAACTCTTGGTTGCTTGCGATGTTTTCAAACACCTCATCGTGGTCAAGAGTGTCAATGTCAAAATCACATTCGGCTTCTACACCATCAGCAAGTCGCGTTTCCGATTTTTTTAGATGATCGTAAGCCAAATTCCTTGCTGTTCTCATTAGAAAGGACTTAGGTTGTTCAACAGGCTCACGCTTATCCATCTGGCAGATCCGTACATATT
>NZ_CAJXPA010000017.1 GCF_913058035.1 uncultured Paraglaciecola sp.
GCTCCGCACACTGCTACTGGCATCACTAGGAAATTAACAATGGGGATCACCGAAAATAGACTAACTGTAATCCCAAAGCTAAAACTCTGAGAACGATTAGCTTGCAAGCTTTGTTTCATATCTGTAAAAGACACCTTATGATTATCAAAGGCATAATCACAATATTGAATGGCCATCATCCAAGCTGAGAATAAGAACCATAATATTTGGCCGAATACCGGTAAAATAAAAAACAATAATAAAAAGCCAATAGCTCGTGGAATGTAATAGGTGAATTTTGATAGTTCGCGCCCTAATGTACGTGGTATGTCTTTAAATATATCGCCCAAGCCAGTGTCATCCATGCGTTGACCTGTGAGGTGTTGTTCGACTTTCTCAGCTAATATCCCGTTAAAGGGTGCAGCAATCCAATTGGCCAAGGTGCCAAATATTAATGCAAAAGCTAATAAAATAGTGATTACAGCAATCGGCCAAATTATGTAACTTAATCCATCTTTTAACCAACTTAGCCACTCCCAGTCGGGAATAAGGTCAGTTAACCAAATAATACCGCTGCTAATTTCACCAAATAAATAATAAAAACCTGCAGCAAACAGGATAAGGTTTATGGCCAACGGGAAGAATACAAAACGTTTCAAACCTTTGGTTGTAATTAATTTAAAGCCTTGAAAAAAATATTCCATATTTCACCTATATTGCTGATGGTTTTCGACGGTCCGACTATATGATAAACAATTGTTTTTCAAAAAAAACGCGAGTGCAGTATACGTATCCATAGCTATGGGTCAAAACGTCAATTGTTACACTTGATGACTTTTGATACATTTACCATCTAAAGAACAACAATAATAACAATTTTCGGAATCACTTTACTTTTATATGCGCTTAAAAAAAATAAAGCTGGCTGGGTTTAAGTCTTTTGTTGACCCAACCACTATTCATTTTCCAGACGATATGACTGCAGTTGTTGGACCAAATGGTTGCGGCAAATCCAATGTGATTGATGCTGTGCGTTGGGTATTAGGTGAAAGCTCTGCCAAAAATTTGCGGGGTGATTCAATGGTAGACGTTATTTTTAATGGTTCAACAGCTCGTCAGCCAGTTTCGCAGTGCAGCGTAGAATTGGTGTTTGATAATTCATTAGGACGTATTCAAGGGGAGTATGCTGGTTATAATGAGTTGTCGGTCAAACGAATTGTCACCAGAGAAGCACAATCGAATTATTTACTAAATAACACTAAGTGCCGTCGACGTGACGTGACTGATTTGTTTTTAGGTACTGGTCTGGGTCCTCGCAGTTACGCGATTATCGAGCAAGGTATGATTTCTCGTTTAGTTGAGTCTAAGCCTCAGGAATTAAGAATATTTATTGAAGAGGCTGCAGGGGTATCAAAATACAAAGAACGACGTCGAGAAACCGAAACTCGTATTCGGCATACCAATGAAAACTTAGAACGCTTAAAAGATGTGCGAAGTGAGTTAGGCCAGCAATTAGAAAAATTGCAACGCCAAGCCACTGCTGCTAAACGTTATAAAGAGCTGAAACAAAGTGAGCGACGTTATAAAGCCGAATTAGCAGCTCTTCGCTGGTTGCAACATAGTCAAAAAATTAGTGCTTTAGAATCAGATATTGTCCAGAAAGGTACAGATATAGAAGCCTTCGTCGCTACTCAGCGTAATGAAGAAAAAGACATCGTTGAATTCAAACAACAACAACAAGATTTAAAGCAACAATTAAATGATATTCAGCAACAAGTATTTAGTATAAGTACAGATATTACCCGTATCGAACAGAACCAAATCCATACAAAACAAAGACGTCAGAAAATTGAGCAAGAATCCGATGCATTGCAAGTTGCTGTCACCGATAATCAAACCCATCATCAGCAAAATATGATTAAAATTGAGGTGTTATCTCAACAGTTAGCGTTAGCCGAGCCAGAGAAGTATCTGCTTGAAGATCAGCTAGAGCAAACACAAAGTATTCTGCTTGAAGCTGAAGAACAGTTTATTGAGCAACAGCATCAGTGGCGAAATCAAGAATTAAAATTTAATCAACGCAAACAACAAGCACAAAGTTGTCATGGTAAAATTCAGTCTTTAATGACAATGCAAATGCGAACTCAGCAGCGTATAAGCGAGCTTACAGATGAGCTGGGTGAAGTCTCAAATGGTGAGTTATGTTCTCAGATAGAAGCCTGCCAAAAAGAAATACAGATTTTTGAAGAACAGTCAGTGCAAAGCACCGAAAATGCAGAACACACATTATTTGCACAAGAAAGTGTGCAACGTAACCTGAAACACAATGAACAAATCTATATGAAATTAAGAGGCGAGTTACAAAGCCTCGAAGCACAATTAGCTGCCTTAAATTCATTACAAGATATTAATAATCTTGACGACAACTTAAACGAATTCGTTCAAAACCATCAGTTTAGTAGCCAGTCTTGGTGGCAAACTTTAGATATTCAAAATGATTGGGAAGAGGCGTTCGAAACGATTACTCAACAATGGCAGAGCGCTATTTTATTACATAAAAATACTAGCCAAGAAAAATTAGTCGAAATGTCAGGTTCTGCTTGGATTTTTCAAGAAAACTACACTGCAATCATCCCTGATAATAGCATTGCTACTAAACTAAACAATAACGTTGTACCAAGCTGGTTAACCCATATTATGTGTGCTGTTGACCTTGAACAAGGGCTTGCAATGTTGTCTGAGCTAACAAATTATCAAAGTGTTGTAACTCAAGATGGTTACTGGATAGGTCAGGGTTGGATGGTAATAGGTGCATCTCTAGGTAATGCGGATCAGCAAACAGGTTTATTAAAACGTGCCAATCAAATTAAACAACTTGAAAGTCAGCTTAAGCCACTTAAAAACGATGTTTTAGTTGCAGGAATAGCGATAAATGACGCTGAAATTAATATGGTTGCTGCTAGACAAATTGCTGAAACTGCAAAGCAGCAAAATGAGCAGCTGAAGTTAAATTTGCAGCAATGCAATAATCAAGTGCAATTATTAACACTTCAGCAAAAACAAAATATAAGCCGCAATTCACGATTGTCGAAAGATTTATTGCGTCAACAAGAAACGTCAGAAGAGGAACAACAACAGTTTGAGGCGTTATCGCTGCAAGCAGAAGAACTGGAACAGGCAGTGAATATTTTGCAAGATAAGCAAGTTAAATTTGAGCTTATCCGAGAACAGCAGCAACAAAAAATTTCTGACTATCGCACCCAGTTAGAAACGACTAAAAATAAACTGCACCAACTGGCTTTGCATTTACAAAGCGCACAAAGCCAATATCAAGGACTAACCATTAATCAACAACGCGAATCACAACTACTCGACAATATGCGTGAAAAGTTAGTTGTATTAATAACGGAGTCTGCTGAACTGGCGATGCCCTTAGAAGACCAAAAAATATCGTTACAACATTTGTTAAAACAAAAAATTAGTTTGGATACTCTGCAACAAGAGCACAATAATAAGTTAGCCACAATAGATGAAAAATTATCTGTGGTAGAGAAAGGACAGAAAGGAATCACTGATAAAATTCAGTTGATGCTTGGCGAATTACAAAGTATTAAATTAGATTGTGAAGGTCATCGGGTCAGAGCAGAAGGTGTACTAGAGCAACTCAAAGAGATGCAGCAAAACATTAAATCAGTCCTAAACACCTTACCTGTAGAAGCCGATGAAAAGAGCTGGCAACATTTATTAGATAAAACCCTTATATTGTTAACTAAACTAGGTGCGGTTAATCTTGCAGCCGTCGAAGAATATGATGTACAAGCGGAGCGAAAACAACACCTTGATGATCAAAATGATGACTTAGTTGCCGCGTTGGATATTCTTGAGCAAGCTATTCGAAAGATCGATAAGGAAACTAAAACACGATTTAAAGACACGTTTGATCAAGTTAATGAAGACCTTAAGTTATTGTTTCCTAAAGTTTTTGGTGGTGGAACGGCCTACCTGGAATTAACTGATGATGATTTACTCGAAACGGGTGTGACTATTATGGCCAGACCCCCAGGTAAGAAAAACAGTACCATTCATCTACTTTCTGGTGGTGAAAAGGCGCTGACCGCTTTATCATTAGTGTTTGCTATATTCAGATTAAATCCTGCTCCATTTTGTTTACTAGACGAAGTTGATGCACCATTAGATGATGCTAATGTCGTTAGGTTCTGTAAATTGGTGTCTGAAATGTCGAAAACAGTGCAGTTTGTTTTTATTACGCACAACAAAATAGCCATGGAAATGGCAACACATTTAACCGGAGTGACAATGACTGAGCCAGGTGTTTCACGTATGGTTACTGTAGATGTTGATGAAGCGGTGGCAATTGCGCATGCCTAAGTACAAAAACATTACCTCCTTTTAATGAATAATAAAGAAGTACGAGTAAGTTAATGGAAGCAGATGGTTTACAATGGTCGTTATTGATAATTGGCAGTTTGGTAATTGTTGGAATTGCCGTTCACGGTATTTGGTTGTCCCGAAAAAATAACGAAAGTACTACAAGCATTGGCAGACACAAAAAAGACCAAGAGTATCAACCCTCCGGTTGGGAGTCTGATAATGATGTGTATGATGACGTGGAGGACAGTACAAACTTCAATATTGATGAAAATGTAGATATGAATTTTGATACTGGTGAAGATAAGGTTGTATCTAAATCAACGGATTCTAAGTCACAAGAAAATAATTATGATGATTTAGGTTTAGGCACAGTGCGAGTTGTGTCTGGTGAGTCAAAGGTTGATGCTGAACAAGAGCAGAGCCCACCTGAAGACATTTTAGTAGAGCCAGAAATTTCATCTAGTAAAATTTATGCATCGGTTGTGACACGACCGAAGCCCGAATATGCTGCTAAATATGATTCCTTAGTTTCTGCAACTGGAGCTATCTCTAAACAAGAAAAAGCGACTTCAAATAAGCCTTATCGTTCACATGATCATTATCAAGCGCCAGAACCCCCTCCATTTTTACTAAAAAAACAAGTATCACAACCAGAAGATAATAGTGAACAAGTTGAAGTTAATAAACAAACTAAGGCTAGTCAATCTTTGGGTGATGAACAAAAAGATACCGAAGCTAATTCTAATCCAGTAGAAAAATTGAGTTTGTCTGAACAATCACGTCATGTACTCAAACATAAAAAAGTTGAATGGGGTAACGAGCGTCTGGAGCCTAAGTATACTAATGACCAAATGGGTATCGATTTTGATAATATTGATGAGGAGCCAAGCACCACAGAAGAACCTCAGAAAGAACCAATACAAGGATCTAAAACGGAGCCTGTTCAGCCTGAGCAACCGCAGGAAGTCCTAGTCCTGAATGTTAAATCGGCAGATGATAATTTAATCCCTGGCTCAGCTTTGCTTCCGATGTTACTCACTTTAGGTTTTAAGTTTGGCGAGCAAGATATTTTTCATCGTCATATTCAATCAAACGGAAAAGGACCTGTGCTATTCAGCTTAGCCAACATGTTTAAGCCGGGTAATTTTGATATCGATAACCTTGAAAACTTTACTACTGGGGGCATCTCATTGTTTATGATTTTACCCATTGAAGGTGAGCCTCATCAAGTGTTTAACATGATGCACAACGCCGCTCGAAAAATTGCTGACGAGTTCTCAGCTCAGATATATGATGGTAGACGAGTGTTACTAACGAAACAAAGTCTGCAACAGTATGTGGAAAAAATTCGAGAGTTTGAACGGAAGCGCATATTAAGGGGCTGAACCACTTCTAATTTTTATTCAATATTAATTTATATTATTATTTTGCCCTTGGAGCGTTATTCAGGGCAAAGCTTCACTTTCTTATTTATTGGAATGCTTTTATGGCAGCCTCGCAAGATATTATTAAACAACTCGCTTTAATTAAAACCGTTATCGAAGAATATAATTATCAATATTATGTTTTAGACAATCCCAGTGTACCCGATGCCGAATACGACAGGCAGATGCTCGCCTTGCAAACAATAGAACAACAATATCCAGATTTATTGACAGATGACTCACCCAGTCAAAAAGTGGGCGATATGCCATTGCCCGACTTTAAACAGGTAACACATGAAGTGCCAATGTTGTCTTTGGATAACGCTTTTGACAGAGAATCATTTTTGGCTTTTGAAAAGCGTATGCAAGATAGGCTTAAAAATACTAATGAGATTACTTATAGCTGTGAGCCCAAGTTAGATGGTTTAGCCGTAAGCTTGTTGTATGAAAACGGTAAGCTTGTGCGTGGCGCAACTCGTGGCGATGGCCGAGTTGGTGAAAACATCACGGCTAACGTACGTACTATCCGTAATATTCCGTTAACATTACGCGGTGATAACTATCCCCAGCGTTTGGAAGTACGCGGTGAAGTGATCATGACACGTGATGGTTTTATTAAGCTGAACAAAACTCAGTTACAACAAGAGAAAAAGGTATTTGCTAACCCTCGCAATGCAGCTGCGGGGAGCTTAAGACAACTGGACTCACGCATCACTGCTAAGCGCCCCTTATTATTTTTCACCTATTCATTAGGTTTAGTTGAAAACGAACAATATCCATTGGCCGATTGTCACTCGGCCAGATTAAAACAATTAAGCGATTGGGGCTTACCTTTAAGTAAAGAACTGCAAGTAGCAGAAGGTGCAGAAGCGTGCTTGGATTATTATCAACATTTAGGCAATATACGTGATTCACTTAATTACGATATTGACGGTGTTGTTTTTAAAGCTGATGTAATTGAATTACAAAAAACGCTTGGTTTTGTAGCTCGAGCGCCACGTTGGGCTATTGCCCATAAATTTCCTGCTCAAGAAGAAATGACAGTCGTCCAAGAAGTGGAATTTCAAGTGGGTAGAACGGGTGCTATAACACCTGTGGCAAGGTTAGAGCCGGTGTTTGTTGGCGGCGTAACAGTGTCTAACGCTACTTTGCATAATGCAGATGAAATTGAGCGTCTTGGCCTAAAAGTTGGTGACACTGTGATAATTAGGCGGGCAGGGGATGTTATACCTCAAGTTGTCTCGGTCATCATTGATAAACGTCATAAAAATGCCCGAGATATAGTATTCCCCGAAACGTGTCCGATCTGCGATTCAGCCATCGAAAAACTCGAAGATGAAGCAATCGCTAGATGCACGGGTGGACTATATTGTGCAGCACAACTCAAAGAATCCATGAAACATTTTGCCTCACGTAAAGCGTTTGATATTGATGGATTAGGCGATAAGATTATCGAGCAATTAGTTGACCAAAAATTAGTCAAAACACCTGCTGATTTTTTCAGTTTAGAGTTCGTTCAAATCTCTAATTTAGAGCGTATGGGCGAAAAATCCGCTGCTAATCTTATTCAATCATTAGAGAAGTGCAAACAAACCACACTTGCTAAGTTTATATATTCATTAGGTATTCGAGAAGTGGGGGAAGCTACTGCTGCTAATTTAGCCGCTCATTATTGTGAATTAGAAGCGATAAAACATGCCAATATGGAAAGTCTACAAGAAGTAAGTGATGTGGGAGCTATTGTGGCCCAGCATTTAATCAATTTTTTTGCAGAAGAGCATAATGTTCAAGTTATCGATGGGTTAATTGCTGCTGGTATTGATTGGCCGATAATTGAAAAAATTAAAATTGATACATTGCCTTTATCAGGTCAAACATTTGTATTAACAGGAACCTTGGAGCAGATGGATAGAAACGCTGCTAAAGCCACACTTCAATCTTTGGGTGCAAAAGTTGCAGGAAGCGTTTCTGCTAAAACCAGCTGTGTAGTGGCTGGTGAAAAAGCTGGCTCTAAGTTGGCAAAAGCTGAATCATTGGGCGTCAAGGTCATTAATGAACAAGAAATGCTGGACCTGTTTTCTCAATTAAGTGGGCTTGCTTAGATGGACTGGTTAAATTCTATACTAGCTCAGCTTAGTCAACTGACACAACCTTACAACAGTGAAATAGCCTTAACATTTTTGGCTACAATTTTAGTCGTATATGGTGATACGTTTAATAAACATATTAAACGTATGATCAGCCCTTATCATTTTGTCATCCGCACTTTCATATTTGTGCTGATCTGTGCTTTTGGGTATGGACTGTTCGTCGTGTTTGTTACACCTTATGTAGAAATGCTTATTTTGTGGGTCCCATACTTGTATCGAGGAACCGCTATTATTTCAATTTTTTTAGTCTTAGGATATTTGGCTGAAAATAGGCGTTATATTTGATCTAGCGTTATAAGACGAAGTCTATTGAGAGCTTGGGAAAAGCCAAGAAAGAGCCTAGGGAGAGAGTAGAAAGAGTTATATGCTTGATTTTTTATTAGTATTAACTTTACCCTTTGCTTTAATCTGAGTGATGCTATTTATGCTAGTGGAAATTAAAATTGCATTCATAGATGTTAAAAACGTGCTTGGATTATTTATCGACAACTCGGACCTATTAAACCGAGCTCTATACAATTAAAATTCAACACAATAGCAGTCAATATCTCCGGTGTTAGTCTAAAAGTAATGGCTATGACTATTCCATCACTACCTAATGCGAGTTTAGTCGGCTCTCGATTTTCTTAGTAAACAGAAACACCAGTCTCAACTCGTCTTACCTTTCTAACTTAGGCAATGGTCTGCGTTTATCTCTAAACGTTATTTTTAATGGCACTCTCATATAATATATTTCAACAATATGTCGCCTGATATCTGATCTTTCCATAAAAATAATACCTTACGTTACCGCGCAGATTTATATCTGTCGGATCTTTTCTGTTATTAGGTGTTTTAATTCTTTAAGACCAACCTTAATAACGCCGAATTTGTTGCATCAGCAACCGAGATTATTTTATCGCAAATATGTTATTTTTCGATAAAATAATTAACATAAAATTAACTATTGAATATATTGGCAACGATATTCACACATAAACTGTAAAATTTTTTGTGAGACATTAGACACTCGCACAGTTGAAGTCAGTGTTTTATAGTATTTCTTATCTTTTGAATTTTACTCCATTGAAACAATTTTTTGTTTTCTGCTAGGTTTATGCTTTGGGCATTAAACATATTGTTGTCGGCATTCAAGTAAAAAAGGTGACTGTAAATGAATAATCCTCGTCGTAACCTGCTTAAAGGTATCATACTTAGTGGAGCCGCTATGAGCAGTAATGTTGCTTTTAGCCTTGCTGCAAACACCAGTAAGACCAAATTGTTGCCACTTAAAGGCCGTATCAATCATTCTGTTGCACGCTGGACATATGCAGATTTATCTATCGAAGAATTATGCAAGGTGGTCACTTCAATAGGTTTTTCGGCCATCGACTTAGTGGGTCCCAAAGACTGGCCAATGCTCAAACGTTATGGTATCGAATCGTCTATGTGCAACGGTGCCGAAATCAATCTGGTTGACGGCTGGATACATCCGCAGTTCCATGACGAATTAGTTGAACGTTATATCCAGCATATTGATTTGTTGGCTGAAGCAGGATACACCAACCTAGTTTGTTTTAGTGGAAATGCTAGGGGCATGACCAAAGAAGTAGGACTTAACAATGCGATGAAAGGTTTGCAGCGCATATTACCCTACGCTGAGCAAAAAGGTGTGGTAGTACAAATGGAGTTATTTAACAGCAAAATTGATCACCCAGATTATATGGCTGACACTTCAGCTTGGGGTGTCGCTTTATGCCAACAATTAGATTCCCCTAATTTTAAGCTGCTATACGACATCTATCATATGCAAGTAAGCGAAGGCGATATTATTCGTACCATTAGAAATCATCATCAATATTTTGGCCATTACCATACAGCTGGTGTACCCGGACGAAACGAAATTGATGACAGTCAAGAGTTACATTATCCGGCTATTGCCCAAGCCATCCGAGAAACTGGTTTTGTAGGGTTTTTGGCTCAGGAATTTATTCCTACTCCAGATAATCAATCAGACAAAATTGAATCATTACGTCATGCCATTCAAATTTGTGATGTGTGAATATGAAATTACTTAATTCAGTCAATACAGTAGACGGAGCTAAATGTGGCGAATAATCATTATGACGCAATAGTTATCGGATCAGGGATCAGCGGAGGCTGGGCCGCTAAGGAATTAACCGAGAAAGGCCTTAAAGTATTAATGCTTGAGCGTGGCAAAAATATAGAGCACGTCAAAGATTATCAAAATATGCACAAGGAAACTTGGGATTATCCACATCGAGGTCGTCCTACTCAAGCAATGAAGAAAGACTTTCCAGTACTTAGCCGCGACTACCCTTTAAATGAAGCCACTTTTGGCATGTGGGCTAATGAACAAGAGTCACCTTATATTGAAAAAAAACGTTTTGACTGGTACCGCGGTTACCATGTTGGTGGACGCTCTTTATTATGGGGACGGCAGAGTTATCGCTTGAACACTGAAGATTTTATGGCTAATGCCAAAGAAGGGATCGCTGTCGATTGGCCAATTCGCTATGAAGACATCGCTCCTTGGTACGGTTATGTTGAACGCTTTGCCGGTATAAGTGGTAATCGTGATGGTCTGAATGTACTGCCTGACGGTGAATTTCAACCGGCTATGTTACTAAACTGTGTTGAAAAAGATATATCAGCACGTATTACAAAAGCGTTTAAAGGTTCAAGACACTTGATTTCAGGTCGAACCGCTAATATGACTGAGGATAAGCCCGAGCAAGGACGCACTAGTTGTCAGTACCGCAATAAGTGCTGGTTAGGTTGTCCCTTCGGTGGATTCTTCAGTACCCAATCATCAACACTGCCTGCAGCGGTTAAAACCGGTAATCTGACATTGCGACCGTTTTCGATTGTCAAAGAAATTTTGTATAACAAAGACAAAAAGCGCGCCACAGGTGTCTCTGTAATTGATGCACAAACCAACGAAATCTATGAATTCACTAGTAAAATCATATTTGTAAACGCTTCATCCTTTAATTCAACATGGTTGCTGATGAATTCGGCCACAGATGAATGGGAAGGCGGTTTAGGAAGCAGCAGTGGTGAATTGGGACACAATGTCATGGATCACCACTTCAGGGTTGGTGCTTCGGCCACAGTGGAAGGCTTTGACGACAAATATTATTATGGACGTCGTCCAAGCGGTTTTTACGTTCCTCGTTTTCGCAACTGGGGGAGTGATAAACGCGATTATTTACGTGGTTTCGGTTATCAAGGATCTGCTAGTCGCCAAGGTTGGAAACGAGATGTTGCAGAAATGGGCATAGGAGCCGATCTAAAAGACGCCATAAGCGAACCCGGTCCTTGGCAAATAGGCATGACCGCTTTTGGTGAAATGTTACCCGAACACAGCAATCGAATTTATTTGGATCCTAACAAAACTGATAAATGGGGACTACCGGTATTGGCCATGGATGTTGCTATAAGAGAAAACGAACTGCGCATGCGAAAAGATATGCAACAAGATGCTGTCGATATGTTTGAGTCTGCTGGCTTAACAAACGTGCAAGGATTTGAAAAAGAATATTATCCAGGTATGGGTATACACGAAATGGGAACAGCACGTATGGGACGCGATCCCAAAACGTCTGTACTCAATGCACATAATCAGGTTTGGGATGCACTTAATGTATTTGTTACTGATGGTGCTTGTATGACGTCTGCATCTTGTGTCAATCCTTCTTTGACCTATATGGCTTTGACTGCCAGAGCAGCAAGCTTTGCGGTAGATGAGTTAAGAAAAGGTAACTTATAATTATGAAAAGACGTGATTTACTAAAAATGATTGTCGCAGCTACTGGTACTGCATTGGTAGGCTCTAATGTCTTGGCTTACACAGTACTTCCCATGGAAGACAATCAGGGTAGTGGTTATTCAATAGACGACGTGGCATTTTTTAATGAAGTGGGCGAAAGCATTATTCCGCGAACTGATACGCCTGGAGCAAAAGATGCCAATGTGGGCAGTATGATTGCTATATTACTTGCAGATTGTTATTCACCAGACCAGCGAAAATTTTTTAATGAGGGTATGTTGGCTATAAAGTCTAATGCAAAAAGTCGTTATAGCAAAGAATTCGTGTTGTTAACACCTGAACAACGTTTAGCCTTACTTTCATCGTTGGATGAGGAAGCTAACAGACATAATAAAAAAATGTTTTCAATCAAAACTGAAATCAATGCAAACGAGTCAGCACTGCCTCACTATTTTTCAATGTTTAAACAATTGGTATTGTTTAGTTTTTTTTCATCTGAAGTAGGCGCAACTAAAGTACTCAGGTACGAAGCGGTACCCGGATTTTACGACGGCGAAATACCTTATAAAAAGGGTGATAAAGCCTGGGCGACTTAAAAGCAGCGTCTTGTCGTAGTAAAAATAAACGTAAAAATAGATGTAAAATCAGAATAAACCTTGTTTCAAAAAGGACGTAGATAGTGAGTATTAATAAAACACCAATCAATATTTTGTTATTTATAGGCATCATGATAGGTGTTAATACCTCTATCGGTACCTATAGCATTGCAAAAGATGTTCAAGCGCAGCGAAAAAAAATGGCACAAAAAAGTGAAGTATGGAAACCCGTCCCAGCGTTAGTAACCACGTTTGATGGAAAAGCCCCTTCAGATGCCACGGTACTTTTTAATGGTGAAGACCTCAGTGCCTGGCAGACTTTAAAAGGTGGTGAAGCTGATTGGTCTTTGACAGATGGCAGTTTTACGGTAAACCCTGGTAGTGGTGATATCAAAACTAAGCAACGTTTCTGCGACATACAATTACACATGGAATGGAAAACACCTACCGAGGTAAAAGGACTCAAAGGTCAACAGCGTAATAACAGTGGTATATTTTTGCAACAACGTTACGAAATTCAAATATTAGATTCTTTTAATAATCCAACCTATGCCAATGGTCAGGCCGCCAGCGTTTATAAGCAAAGCATCCCGCTGGTTAATGTTATGCGTCCTGCAGGTCAATGGCAGTATTATGATATTATTTATACAGCCCCACGTTTTGATGGCACAACACTAACAAACCCAGCTTTCGTTACTGTTATACACAATGGCGTATTGGTGCAAAATCACGTAAAAATTCAGGGTAAAACGGAATGGATAGGCTCTCCAAGCTATGAAGTTCATGGTTGTGCTCCTCTACAGCTTCAAGATCACGGCAATAAAGTGAGCTTTCGTAACTTATGGGTTAGGCACCTGAACACTCAAAACTAATCTGTTATTCAGAGCCATTGCTTATGATCCATAGCTGTTTTATTTATGATTGGACTAATAATTTTGATCCTATTTTACTCAGGCCTTTTCAGTGATTTCTGACATCACATATATATTCTTTATTAGCTATTACATATTTTAACGTGAAGTAATTGATCTAAACGCACTCAACACACTCTACATAGCCAACACACTCCTCATAGCCCGAACATGAATCTATTGTGTTCATTATTGATAGACTTTCCTAATATTTGGGTAATTAGTCTCTGAAATATATATAATTTGCATGTCAATCTTATATCAATAGCTTCAGGTAAAGTTTGGAGTGGAGAGAAAACCGTTTTCTAATCTTGATTTACTATTCAATTTATAATTTGGGTTATCCTAATTTTTTAGTCACATCATCAAATCTTACTTGTTAATATTAGATAATAATAAGTCGATACCTTCGAACGGTATCTATCAATTATATTCTTTTAACTTTTGGATTAACCTCAGAACAATTTATTGTGAATTTACGCAAGGTGTAGAATTAGGTAGGCTAAAAAAAACCAAATAACCACTGTAAATTTTACATATGTCGAGTGTTTTAGTTTTATTGGTATTACATCGTTTTATGTCAGCTTTAGCCAACAGGCATTTCTAGAAACGCAGTTTCAATATCACTCCGATGGCTTGCTTAAGGATGATGAACCCATTAATGAACTTATCTGTTGGTAACGTTTGTTAACTACTGAACAGCAAAAATTTTATCGTTTGTGCATCAAAAAAATTGGTTTTACCAAGGGAGTGAACTTCCAAGCCGATAAAAAGTTGCATATCAATATTATTGTCTTAGAACAGAAAAAGAAATGAAGCCCGCTGCGCTGCAAATTTGGGTTTTTATGTTTTAGGTTGCTAAATTGCCCAAAAATTATTAATAACACATTTTGGGTTGACCGACACGTGAAGTGCCGGTGAGGAGGGTGTTGATACTAATGCAACGGTAGCTGCACTGTGCCTGTTAGGTCCACTGCGCTAGGGATTCGTGAAAAGCCAAGTGTATATTGTGGGTGAAAACCGTAAAGCATCAGGCCGATTTGATCGCCTGAGCGCAATTGAGTACTGATCCCGATTAGCTCCGTTTGACGTGCGCCAGTGCCACGCATCGGCAAGATCTGATCATGCAATAGTTTTGGGCTCAGCTGTCCAAGGCGCATCACTCCTAGTCCAACAAAAACACGCGGGTCAAGTGTGGTTTCACCTTCTATGTTAAAGTTTGCTAGAGGTATACCGGCGAGGATTTGATCACTGCTTGCTTGATACAGCGGTACAAAGCGTGGTGCAGTTCCAAGTTCTGCCAATAAAGCTGGCGGTTGAGTTTCGACAAGTTCGGTCAGCAGAATGGCCACTCGTTCTGGCTCGATAGTTACCAAACCAATCAGCGCTTTAGTGAGTAAACTGACCGTGTCAGCAGAAAGTCGACTCAGTACCTCGGCCTGAGTGGCAGGGTTAAGCTTGCGAAGCAAATTGAGAATTACGTCAACTGATGGCGGACCAACCAGCAAATTGCCACTAGAAAAATACTGCATTAAACCACCCTTAGGCACCTCATCGCTAATCACACCTTGACTTCGCTTTTGGGTCAGGCAAACACGTGGGATAGATATATTACGCTTTAGTTTACGTAGTTTGCCGTTGAGGAAAGTGTAAGACAAATCGGCGATAGTGTAACGGGTATCGCCGCACTGCACATCATTGAAAAAGCCCCCATAGTTGGTCGTTCCTCCGTCAGAACCGTCCTGAAAAGCTGGTAATATATGCCCACCCTTAGTAACAAGCAGATACGCATCATTTCCAGCATTACGCAGACACTCGTAATTCCAATTGGCCTCGTTTAAATTGAATAGGGTGTCGTTGACCCCTTGAATAAATAAAGCGTCTACTTTTGGTACACCAAGGCCATCAGGCTTGCAATATGCTTTAAGACCGTTACTAGCAAGGCGTCGGACACCCTCTTCACTTGTTGTCCCAGTTAAGGATTCTGCGTATGCCTGCGTTACCCAAGGCGCCTGATTCTCTCTCGCAAGACCACTTAGTAATGATAGCCATAACGTTTTCGGAACGCGCTCTGGGCTCAAGCTGTAAGGCAAGTCGTGCCATGTCATCGCCGGTACTAACGCGTCAAAACGCGGATCGATACTGGAGCCAATCAGCTGAAACCCGCCGCCGTAACTTAGGCCTATGCCACCCACTAGTGGATCACCTTTGAAATATGCTAAGTGTGGCGACATAATACCTTCAGCAAAATCAAGGAGAGTCTGAACGTCGCGGCCTTCAATAGCTGGGTCTTGAGAATTGGCTTGACCGCCGCTATCACCAAATCCGCGTTGATCAAAAGTGAGTACAAAGTAGCCTGAATCCCAAGCCTTGCGAGCCGTTTTAGTGAGCGAGTCTGCTTCACTCAGATCGGTGGAGCGGCTGCCGCCCCATCCGTGGCTATACATTAGAAGGGGGGCTGGCTGGCCTTGTTTCAGAGTTGGTTGATATATTGTTACTGCGATTTCTGTGCCATCAAATGAGGTAACGGTTAGGTTATATTTAAGCTGTGATAGCGCCGGTCCACCGCCATTAATAGCTTTGACTACTTCTCTCTGATTTTTTTTATTTTTGCCTGCTGCATCAGCTTGCGAAGTGGTAAAGCCAAATAGTACAACACTGGCAATTACGAGACTCAAAGCAGCGCCACGAGCGATTCTAAGGTAGGGATTACAAGTCATAATGGTGTCTCCTTTATTGTTTTTAGTGAAAAGCTATTACGTGCAAAGTGTTTATTTAAAATAGGTATCAAGTTCCGTTACACCGCTTGTGTATCCTGACTATAAACCTGTTTGGTTGAAGGTTAGTTTGAGTTTGCTGAATTGGAATCACGGTTATTCATAGTCCTAGACGTTGTACTCAATACTTCCCCTGCATTCACTATTCCTGTTAAGGAACACATTAAAAAGCCTAAAATTAGATCCAAGTTCTAATGGTTAATATAAGATATGCGGGGCAGAGCGGTTGAAGTCTAGTTTCTAATCTATTTTCAAACATCTGACCCTGCAGATCTTATTGGAATAAACCATGGGTATAAAAAGTTGGCTGATTATCAATTTAAGATGATTTCATCTTCAAAATCATAGCTATGACCGCATCAAAAGAACTTTACCAATGGTTAAATTGACACTTTTATTGTGGTATTTCAGCATTAAGAAAATTTTCTTGGTGAGCGTCACCAGTGGAATTTGTTAAATTAGTATTTGGTTCACTATTGTCGAGTAACCAATCTCTTGCTTCAACAAAAGCGTTGCCATCAGCGATCAGTGATATGTTTTCTAAATAAAGTGCTAGAACACCTGCAACATGCGGAGCTGCCATTGAAGTGCCGCTGAGAGTTGTTGTTCCACCACCATTTTCGGTAGATAAAACATTGACACCCGGCGCTGCAATTGCAACCGGCGCAGATTGGTAAATAGTCCAATCTGCCGTTTCATTTCCCCAGTTTGAAAAGCTAGCCCAATCATCATCAATATTGGTTGCACTTACTGTGATTACCGCATCATCATAAGCTGCTGGTGTTGATTGATTAGCATTCTCACCGTCATTTCCCGCCGCGACTGCAAAAATAACCCCTTGATTTTTTGCATTACAAATAGCGCGATGAAAGTTATCACTACCGACAAAACTGTCGCTGGTACATGTACCTGTTTTGGAGCCGCCGCCACCCAGACTCATATTAGCTATTACTGGTACACCTAAAGACTTTGCTTGTTTCGTTACCCAATCAATACCAGCAATAACACCTGAATTTGAGCCACTTCCGGCCGCATTTAGTACCTTAACTGCGTGTAAAGTTACTGCGGGTGCGACTCCAACAACATCAAGATTGTTATCAATTGCACCTATGGTGCCAGCCACATGAGTACCGTGACCTTGGTCATCATCCCAAGCATTCGAACAACCCAAACCAAGGCACATTTCAACACTATAGCCTTCAGCGACATTACTCGCTAAATCAGCGTGATCAGAATCTATACCGGTGTCAATGACATAAACATGAATGCCTTTACCAGTATTTTCAGAGGTATTTGCAGCAATGCGGCTAATGCCCCAAGGAGTCTGTTGCTGTGTGGTTTGACAACCAAATAAAAAGTTGCAGGCTGATATTTTATTTGAGGTACTTTTTATAGCATGGACTCTGCCATCTTTTGAAATACTTAACACACGTTGGTCGTTACTTAATTGTGTTAACAATTTTGGGGTGACGGTCGCAGAAAAGCCACTAAAAACGTGGCTGTAAGTATGTTGAGTTGATATTGCGTAACCATCGGCAAACTCAGCAACACTGGCGATCTGATTGGCATCAAGACTCACGATGATATTGCTCAATAGGTTGTCTTGTGCAGCAACAGTAGGTAGTCCGATGGAAGATAAAATCATTAAGCTTATTAATTTCTTTTTCATATTTGTGCTCCACATAGCATTAAATTTTTTAAAGTGACTCTGAGATTGAGTACTGTATTTTCACCTCACATCAAATAGGAAATGAGTTAGTTAATAATCATTAACCTTAATGGTTAGTTTCTCAGTAGATAAGTTATCTGGAAATAGGGGTTTCCCCCCAACATATGAGTTATTAGCTGTGAAATATGTGGAAGGGCAAGAGTAGTTGAAATCTAGTATCTGACTTGGTGTAAGTGCGAGCTATGTCAGGACGAAACAAAATTTTATATGTTTTCTAGTTTAATTTTGTGCAGCTACAAATTGGTGGTAACGAT
Source organism: uncultured Paraglaciecola sp. (assembly GCF_913058035.1). Taxonomy (GTDB): domain Bacteria; phylum Pseudomonadota; class Gammaproteobacteria; order Enterobacterales; family Alteromonadaceae; genus Paraglaciecola. The sequence goes on from NZ_CAJXPA010000017.1 coordinate 17,985, forward strand.
TATTGCCTAAATTCTTAACTGTATACATGCCTCGATCTGCACGACTCATGAGTTGGTCAGCGTCTTCACCGTCGTGAATAAAAGGCAATACCGATACTTGCATATTGTATCAACTGAGTTGATAGGCTCAGGGGCAGTTTTTGATAGGATTTCTAATATAGGCACATTATCGTCGGTAATATCTGAATCAACCATGACTGCGATAAATTCATCACTACCGATATGTGTCAACGGATCACTTAATCGTAAAGCTGCTTTCATTCGCTGGGACTGAGACGTGACTTAAATAAAACGATCTGCGAGATAAACACGATTTGGCAGATTGGTTAACATGTCATAATGAAACGAAGACTGGCACTTGATCAGCTTCGTTTTTTACAGCGCTAACAGTGAGCATCTTGACATAAATTTCACCATCCTTATGTCGATTTCATCCTTATGTCGATTCCAGACTTTGTGTCACTAGTTTTCTTGTGTTAATCGCGTACTCACCATTTGATGAAGTCAGCCATATCCCAAAAGCTATGGTTAGAATAGTAACTGAAAAGTTCAACAAACTTGGCGTTTAAGAGGTACCAAAATTGCAGTCAGCCATATTGAATTAAACCTATGAGGTTTTTATCCACTGACTAACAAGTTGAGACAAATTCGGTGATTTTGTCCCAACTTGAATGGTGTATTTTGTTGAAAGCATGTTGTAGTTAACTTTTTTGAGGTGCTTGATTGCTCTCATGTGCTACTTCGTGTTTTAAAGTCATAGCTATTAATATGATGGCACAAATACAACCCCCTACTAAGAGTATAAAACCGCCGTCCCAGCCAAAGTGGTCGACTGTGTAACCCAGTACAATGTTGGCTACGACTGCACCACCCAAGTAACCAAATAAGCCTGTTAAACCAGCAGCGGTGCCTGCTGCTTTTTTAGGGACTAGCTCTAATGCAAATAAGCCAATCAACATTACAGGGCCATAAATTAAAAAACCAATTGCCATAAGCGCAAGGATATCAACGGTAGGGTTTCCTGGGGGATTAAACCAATAAACCAGCACTGCCACTAACACCAACACCATATATAAAATGGCAGGAGGCGCACGTCGACCTTTAAACCAAGCGTCGCTGATATATCCACACAACAGAGTACCGGGTATGCCGGCCCATTCGTATAAGAAATATGCCCATGAGCTTTTGTTAAACGAAAAGTCTTTTACTTCGTATAGATAGGTGGGTGCCCAGTCTAAAACGCCATAACGGATGAGATACACAAAGGCGTTAGCCCCTGCAATAAACCAGAGTAGTTTATTATTAAGCACGTACTTTAGGAATATTTCTTTAGCAGTAAACTCTTGTTCGTGTGATTCATCATAGTCTTTGGGATAGTCATTGCGGTATTCTTCAATGGGAGGTAATCCACATGACTGTGGCGTATCTTTCAAAGTAAAAAAGATAAATACTGCTATTAAAGAAGCAGCAAAGGCAGGTACATAAAAAATACTATGCCACTCATTAAACCAAGCCATACCTAATATAGACAAAGGTCCGATTAAACCACCACCAACGTTATGAGCAATATTCCAAAAAGAAACCGTTTTACCCCGTTCATTCCCTGAAAACCAGTGCACCATAGTGCGACCGCAAGCAGGCCAGCCCATACCCTGAGCCCAACCATTTAAAAATAATAAGATAAAAATTGACCCGATACTTTGGGTTGCCCAAGAAGTGAATCCAAATATGAACATCACACCAGCAGAAATCAGCAATCCGGTCATCAAAAAGAAGCGTGGGTTACTGCGGTCGGATACGCTACCCATCAAAAACTTACTCAAACCGTAAGCGATAGAAACAGCAGATAGAGCAATACCTAGCTCACCTTTACTAAAACCTTGCTCTTCTATTAAAAAGGGCATGGCTAGGGAGAAATTCTTGCGAACTAAGTAGTAACCTGCATAACCGACAAAAATACCAATAAATACTTGCCATCGCAGATGTTTATAATCTTTGTCGATTTCTTCTTTGGGTTGCGATGGAATATGTGGTGCGGGTTTGAAAATACCAAACATAAAGACTTAATCTAATTAATTTTGGTAATTAAAACAGAAATTATCACTCTATATATCAATTATTTAACTTTAATTTTCGATCCTTACGTGGAACGTGGCAAATGATTACGTTTATTTACTTTTTTTTGCTGGGTAATTGGCCTCTTTTTGAAGGCTTACTCATTTGGGTATATACCTAAGTTCCACATGGTGTGTAGAGGACTACGATAAGGATGATGAATGACCTGTGGCTATTGCTAAAACAGTGATTGATCAGGGGATTTTTTGAGTTTTTAGCCAGAAACATATTACATAATTTTTTGTTTAATTAAGAATTGAATATTTTGGATTTTGGTTACGCCTCTATTTTTGTCAGCAGAGCCTACTAAATAATATCTGCATCTGGAAAATGTTATCCGCACAATGATGTTGTTAGGCTGATTATATTAAACAGTTAACAATACATCATTAATAATGTTGAGAGTAAGCTATGTATTCCCACAACATCATCATCATGGTGCTCATCTAATTAAAAGCTTGCTCAATTAGATAAATTTCAGACAAGCTTTAGTTAGGCCTTAGTTAGGCCTTAGTTAGGCCTTAGCTAGGCACTTCTTAGAAGACCTGTTACCCACAAGTTCTAATCAGCAGATAGGCCCTCAAACCAAGTACCTATAATTTGTCTTTCATCTTCAGTCATGGCTGTTTTATTCATCAATGGCATATCTTTGATTACCACCGTTCGATTATGAATTATTGAAGCCCGCTTTTCTATTTGTGGCCATGTATCAAACATTAAACCCAAAGGTGCAATAACAAACATGTCGTCTGTGGGTTGTGCCGCATGACAATTTGCACAGTGAGTTTGTATAACATCATATACCACTTGTTGTTGCACATTTAGTTCGATGGCAGGTGCGGAACTTTTTGTGGAGGTGGTTGTATCCACTTGAGAAGTAACAGGCATTGATACCATACCTGCGATGATCATCATGCCAATAGATCCAGTGACAAGAATCGATGGGCGGGAGATACCAATATGTTTAAGGTTGAAATAATGACGTATCCAAGCAGAGACTACCCCGATTGCCATCAATATTAACCATGCATTATCATGCTGATAAGTCATAGGATAATGATTGCTGATCATAATAAATAGTAAGGGCAGGGTTAAATAGTTGTTGTGCACTGAGCGTAATTTGGCACCTAATCCCCAACTAGGATCAATCTCTGTTTTATTGGTCACCGCGTCAACCATGAGTCGCTGAGCCGGCATGATTTTGAAGAACACATTACCCGCCATGATGGTTCCGATTAGAGCCCCTACATGAATAAATGCTCCTCGACCACTAAACCAATGAGTGGCTAAATAACTCGCCGCTGCAAGAAGTATCAACACCATAATACCAAATACTTTTGGGTATCTAGATAATGGGCTGCGACAAGCGGCTTCATAAATAAATAATCCACCAAAAATCAGCCCTAAACCTCTACCTATTGCTTGGCTAGGGGTTAAATCCATCACTGAACTATCAATCAGGTATATGGCCGCTCCGTGATAATAAACCAAGCCAAGCAATAAAAAACCACTGATCCAAGTGGTGTAGGCTTCCCACTTAAACCAGTGTAGTTTTTCAGGTATGACTTCAGGGCCATATTCGTATTTAGCCACTTCGTAAAAGCCGCCACCATGAACGGCCCATAAATCGCCTTTGATACCTTTTTGTTTTTTCCATTCAGGTGGTGTTCGTAGGTTATTGTCTAGCCAAATAAAATAAAACGAGGCGCCTATCCACGCCACACCAGCAACAACATGAAACCAACGAAGAAATAACGAAATCCAATCAAGCAACATTATTGTGACCCTTTTAATATTTGTTTATCGGCTTGGTAGACAGCTTTACCCGCTACATATGTGGCCATAATGGCTCTATCATCGGCTAACATACTCAATGCAAAAATAATATCTTGCGGGGTACGGTGACTTTCAAAACGTAACGCACTGAGCTCATCAAATTCTGGATTGATAATAACAAAGTCTGCATCGGTTCCAGGATTAAGGTTACCAATTTCGTTTTCTAGACCTAATCCCACTGCTGCACCTTGGGTCATTAAGTACAAACCATGCATGGGATCCATCTGGTTACCTTTAAGCTGACAGATTTTGTAAGCTTCCCCCATGGTTTTTAACATACTAAAACTGGTACCTCCACCTACATCCGTCGCCAGCATAACAGGAATATGGTGTTGTTCGGCTTTGGCTAAATCAAATAGGCCACTGCCCAAAAATAGGTTTGAAGAAGGGCAAAACGCAATGCTTGCTTGGGTTTCTTGTAAGCGTTGCCATTCGGCTTGCTCAAGGTGAATACCGTGACCAAGCACTGTTCCTTTTCTAAGTAAGCCATAATGATCATAAACATCTAAATAATTTTTTCGTTCTGGAAATAATTCTTTGACCCAAGCTATTTCATTATGGTTTTCAGATAAATGTGTTTGAATAAACACATCTGGGTATTGTTGGGCCAATTCACCTAAAGCGTGCAATTGTTTAGCACTGCTGGTAGGCGCAAAACGTGGTGTGATAGCATATTTTAATCGACCATTGTTATGCCATTTATCTATCAAATCGGCACTGTCTTGTTGAGCACTTTTTGGAGTGTCTTGAAGCCAATCTGGACAGTGCCTGTCCATACATACTTTACCAGCAATCAATAACATGTTGTAACTTGATGCTTCTTGAAAAAGGGCATCGGCTGCTTGTTTGTGTACCGACGAATATACCATGCCGGTGGTAGTACCATGGCGATGTAATTGTTTAATAAATATCTTAGCTATATGACTGGCATATTGGCTGTCAGCAAACTTGCGTTCTACTGGAAAAGTATAATCAGTTAGCCAATCTAGTAACTGTTCGCCAAAACTGGCAAGCATTTCTGTTTGTGGAAAATGTAAATGACTATCAATAAAGCCAGGTAACAGTAATTGACCAGAATAATCATGTAGATTAACGTTAAGATATTGATTTATATTATTATTGTACTCGCCAATAAATTCTATCTTACTGTTACGCGTAACTAAAATCCCATCTTCAATGTATACATAGTCCTGTTTGGGACTATTACTTTGAGTTGGGAAATGTAATATCGATGCGCGATAAGCTTGAGTCGTCATAAAAGGGGGGTCTCTCTAACTGTCTTCAACTACAGCAATAAATGCCAGACTAACTGCCACGATAACTACTAAAACCAAAAGGCGAAATAAGCAGTGGTACATGGTAATGCCCACCATCCTCGGTAAGCTCAAAATGTACATCTACGAAGGGATAAAAAGCGTTGCTGTGGTGTGCCAATAAGTAGTCTTTCGTAAAAAAACGAAGACAATATTCACCTGCATGAAAATGGTAATCTTGCCATTCATTACAACGCCCGTCTTTATCAGTTTGTGCCTGAATAATTGTCCCATCAAGAGTGGTTAAAGCTAATGCCATATTAGCAGCAGGTTTACCCAACGTAGTATCTAATACATGACTCGAAAGACTGATGCTCATGATGCTTGTATTCCTTTTTCTAGTTCATTTTCTAATCCCTTCTCTACTCTTAACAAGGTGATTTTAATTTGTTCTGCTGCGGCAAGTGTAATTTCTGTTGCGGTATCATTTTGTAAGCGTGACATCAAGGCATCCAGCATCGTTTTTGCGCTTAACCCACTGGCACAAATAATAAAGATAAAACCATGTTTATTTAAATAATTATGATTGGCTAAGGCTAAATCATGGAGCGTTTTATCGTCTGCATCGTTAGCACCTTGTTGTTCGTTGCTAGCCATATTCTTAGTAGCTGCGTACTTTTTACGTAAGCTATTTACGTCGCCTATCATTGGATGAGCTTCAAAGGCAGTTAAAAAGTCTGGCGTAGAACACTGTTGCCATATTTGTTTTGCTGCTTTTACAAGACTATCAAAATCTGTCAAAGGTAGGGCTTTAGCCATGCCTTTAGACCATTTAGGTGCGGCGCAACATTGGCTAAACCATTGTTCAGCTTCTTTATTGGTGAAGTTATTTAAAGCCTGCAACGACAAGATATTTTGTTGACTCATTTAGTTGTTACCAAAGATTGAATAAGTTGTTGATTATCTCGCCATGCCTGTTTTTGTTGAGATTTTGTGGCCTTTTCAGGTTCTAACAGCTGAATTAACTGTGCTGCCATGGATACGGCTACTTCAATGGGTCTTTTTCCCGGAATATTTAACACACCTACAGGAGAAACCAGTCGCTGAATATCTTGCTGCTGAAATTCTCGGTGTGCCAATCGAGTTCTAAAGCGCCTCGCTTTAGTATTTGAACCTATCATGCCAACAAAGGCCATATCTTTTCGGCGTAGAGCGGCTTCGATGATGTCAAAGTCTAATTGGTGGCTGTGAGTCATGACAATGACCCAAGACTTGCTAGCTAGACTGGAAATGGTATCAGCTGGCATTTCGCTTATCATTAATTTCACGTTACTTGGCACAGTTTGCAGGGCGATGTCATCAAGCATCTGTTGGCGATTGTCTATCCAGCTTATTTGCAACGGTAGCTGCGCCAAAATAGGCACCAATGCTCTAGATACATGACCTGCGCCGTAAATAGCAATGTGCTGAGTATGTTCAGTGAACGCTTCAAACAATACGTTGGTAGCACCACCGCAACACTGGCCTAATTTACTTGAAAGGGGATAATGTTCAACTTTTTGCGTTGTGGTGCTATCCATTAGCAAGTTACGCGCTTGTTTAATCACTTCAAATTCAAGATGCCCACCCCCTATCGTGTCAAAGGCGCTATCGTCACATACCAACATTTTTGTACCACCATTTCGGGGAGTAGAGCCTGCCGTGGCGAGTAATGTAACTAACACATAACTTTTGCCTTGTTGCTGGCATTGGTGTAGAGCGTCAAACCATGTTTTTATGGGTAGACTCATGCTTGTTCCTCCAGCCATGTCTGTGCTTGTTCAACCGCGTTATAGACTTTTTCTGGGGTTGCAGGGGTATGTAGTACAGGGTCAATTTGGTAATCAGTGATGCTAGATACCGCATCTTTTAATGCACACCAAACCGAGTTAGCCAACATCAACGGGGGTTCTCCCACCGCTTTTGAATGATAGATGCTGTCTTCATCGTTTGCCCTAGGGTATAAATCGACATTAAAAATTTCCGGTGTGTCACCAATTGCTGGAATTTTGTAGGTTGCGGGGTTGTTGCTGATAAGTTTACCGTTATCGTCCCATAACAGTTCTTCAGTGGTTAACCAGCCCATGCCTTGGATAAAGCCACCTTCAATTTGGCCAATATCAATAACAGGATTAAGGCTTCTGCCTACATCATGTAATATATCTACTCGGTCGACTTTGTATTCACCCGTTAACGTATCAATGGATACTTCTGAACAACTTGCACCATATGCAAAATAAAAAAACGGTCTACCGTTACCTGATGCTCGGTCGTATTTAAGCTTGGGTGTTTTGTAAAAGCCTGATGCTGATAACGAAATGCGGTCCATATAGGCTTGTTGGATCAAGTCACTAAAAGCAATACTGTGTTCACCTATATTGACTTGTTGGTGAGTAAACTTTGCTTGTTTTGCTTGATTAACATTCGCATTGACTTGTTTGGCAAAAAACTCGGCCAAGCGTTGTTTGATAATTAAACAGGCATTTTGCGCCGCCTTACCATTCAAGTCTGTGCCGCTTGATGCTGCAGTAGGAGAAGTATTAGGTACTTTGTCAGTTCGTGTCGAAGTGACTTCAATATGTGATAAAGGCACCCCAAATTCATTAGCCACTATTTGACCAATTTTGGTATGTAAGCCTTGCCCCATTTCAGTCCCTCCATGGTTTATTTGTATGCTCCCGTCGGTATAGATATGCAGTAAAGCACCAGCTTGATTAAGGTGTTTAGCGGTAAATGAAATACCAAATTTAACAGGGGTTAACGCCAAGCCTTTTTTAATGATAGGGCTATTTTTGTTAAATACAGTCATTTGTTTGCGGCGCAGTTGGTAATCGCTTGAAATTTCTAATTTATCAATCAGATCAGCTAACAAATTGTGTTCGACCTGCATTCCATATTGAGTGGTGTTTCTGGTGTCTTTGCCATATAGATTGAGTTTACGTATGGCGAGAGGATCTTTGCCTAATTTACGGGCGATTGCATCCATCATAGCTTCTGCCACTATCATACCTTGGGGACCACCAAAGCCACGGAAAGCGGTATGTGACACTTGATTGGTTCGACATCTGTGTCCTTCAATAGAACAATCGGCTAAAAAATAACCATTGTCTGCATGAAACATTGCCCGGTCTACTATTGCATCTGACAAGTCGGGTGAGTGCCCACAATTACCGTTTATTTCGATGTGTGTTGCTTGGATCAAGCCTTGATTATCTGTGGCTACTTTAAATCGGTTTTCGAATGGATGACGCTTACCCGTTGCCATCATATCTAACATGCGCGGCAGTCGAAGTTTGACGGCTACTTTATTGCGGCTAGCAAATATTGCTGCTAAACAAGCCCACTGAGCAGCCTGTGTTTCTTTACCGCCAAAACCTCCACCCATGCGGCGCATATCGACCACTACTTTATGTAGTTTTATATCTAATACTTCGGCAATAAGTTTCTGAACTTCACTGGGATGTTGGCTTGAAGAGTAGACTAACATTCGGTCCTCTTCTTCAGGAATAGCCATAGATATCTGACCTTCAAGATACATATGTTCTTGGCCACCAATAATCATTTCGCCTTCAATATGAATGGGGCTTTGGTCATAACTTTGTTGAAAATCGCCGCGGCGCATAAAGTGTGGTGGTCGCACAAAGTTTTCTTGCTCTTTGGCTTGCTCAACAGACAAACAAGCTTGAGTCGGTGTAATCACAATGTGTGCTTTTAATGTTGCTTGGCGAGCTAGGTTTACACTGGTTGCTAAGACCGCGAAGATAGGTTGACTATGATATAAAATATTTGTACCAGCTAACAAGGGATCTCCTGGAAACACTGGCCCTATATCTTTATGACCAGCAATGTCATCTACAGTGATCACGTCTATTACGCCTTCACTGGCTTTCACTCGTGACAAATCAATGGATGTGATTATTCCCGTAGTTTCCGAACTTACACCTACTGCAACATGGTGGATGTTTGCTGCTTCTGGCATATCGTCTATATAACGAGCTTGACCGCTGACATGACGCTCAGCACTTTCATGCTTGTGAGACTTGCCAGCTGCTCCTTGAGGTGCAGTATCAAATATAGGTTGGTCAATCAGTTTACGCATGACGATGCTTCCCAGTTGACTCATCATTTAAAGAGGGAATATGAACCACACGAGTTTCAATCTGTTGGGAACTGTGGTTTGTTTCTAACCAGAAACGTTTCCATAAATTGATTAACATAGCAATGCGATAGGTTTTGCTGGCACGCACATCATCTAGTGGAGTAAATGCTTGTTTGAGAATTTCTTTGCCAATATCAAAGGCTTCGCTGCTGGACCATGTTTTACCTTGAAGTTGAGTATTGAGCTCTAACACAGTTGCTGGGATTGCAGCGACACCACCAAAACCAGAATCGATATGGTGTATCTTTCCATCAATGACGTGTAAATTGAATACCGCACATACTGCCGAAATATCATCTTCATAACGTTTAGATACTTTATATGCCCGGACTAGGTTGCTGCGATGAATGAAAGGAATAAAAATCGCTTCTATCCATTCCGATGTCTTCAAAGCTGTCTTGCGATAATCCAAAAAGAATTCACTTGCCACTACTTTTCTTCTTTGCTTGCCATCGTCCAAATGAATAACCGCATTAAGCGCTAACAATGCAGGTGGCATATCACCTATTGGCGAACCATTAGCAACATTTCCACCTAAACTGGCTTGATTACGAATAGGCGTAGCAGCAAAGCGCCATAACAGCTCAGATAGCTGAGGAAAATGTGTTAATAAGCTCGCCTCAATTTTACCAAAGGGCAGGGCAGCACCAATTAATAATCCATGATCTTGTTCAACAAGTTGGTTCAAGTCTGGCATCGCGCTTAAGGCAATGAGTTTATCGAAGGATTTCAGCTGTTGCGTGACCTGCAGCGCTAAGTCAGTACTACCGGCGAATACATTAGCATCAGGGTATTGGGCTTTGGCAGCCGCCAGTGCTTGTCTTGATGTAGGTATTAATAAATTGTTTGTGCTAATAACAGAGTCATTTATATCGTTTAAACGTTTAACTATCTCGATTTCTGTTTTTTTAAACTTATCAGACCGCTTGTTTTGGCAAACACTCAATGTGGCATCAATGATGGGGCGATAACCTGTACAGCGGCATAGATTGCCTGAAAGTGCTTGAATAACGGCTTCTCTGTCTGGCAGCTCTGCCTGATGGTATAAAGCAAACATTGACATAATAAATCCCGGTGTGCAAAAACCACATTGTGAACCATGATGGTCAATCATGCTCTGCTGCACGGGGTGTAAATCTTTTCCATCTGGTAAATGTTCTACGGTTATCAATTGTTTGCCATGTAATGCAGATAAAAATGTCACACAACTATTGATGGTTCTATACTCAAGTTTATTCTCAAGGTCATTCGCAAATTGGTTATGAATTGCACGGTTATTGTCATCCACTTCTGCTAAAACTACAGTGCAAGCACCACAATCACCCGATGCACAGCCTTCTTTAGTGCCTGTTAAATTTTGTTGTTCACGCAAATATTCAAGTAAAGTCAAGTCAGCTCTAGCTTGAGCAATAGACATTTTTTTGTTGTTTAGCAAAAAGCTAATCATGTTGCGCTCCGTTAGCAATACTGAAGATTGACAGTAGCCCGACTAATGATATTAAATTTGATTTATACTAGACCAAATGGTCAACTTTAACATCAATTTTTTCTGTTTCCATAAAATACTTATCAAAAATTATATTATGGCTGGATTGATATGTACTGATAATTTTAAAGGTTACGCATCGACCAAATTTAGAAGCAATATAAATGCCGATTATTGGTTTGACAGTAATTTATATCTAACAGCATTATGATTCTAGCAATCAATCAGATTGGGTGATATTTTTGTGATGTTAAATGAGGCCCATAAAGATTTTAAAATGGAAATAAAATAGTAAATGTGTGCAAGTAAAAATTACAAAGAAATCAGTATTGGAGAACTTAATCGAAGCAAAATATTAGATGCTGCGGAGAAGGAGTTCGCTCTGCATGGCTTTAAAGGCGCACGCGTTCAGCAAATAGCTGACAGAGCCGAGCTACCCAAAACCAATGTGCTTTATTATTTTAAATCCAAAGAGTTTTTATATTTAGCTTTGTTAGAGGATATTTTGCGGTTATGGAATAGTCGGTTTGATGAAGCAACGGCTAGCGATGATCCAGCAGAAGTTTTGGCGCATTATATTGCTGATAAAATGGAAATTTCCCGATGTCGCCCCAACGCATCCAAAATGTTTGCATTAGAAATTATCAATGGTGCACCTAATTTAACCGAATTTTTTAAAGACCAACATGCCTCTTGGATGGCAGGACGGGTGGCGGTTATTAAACAATGGATTGAGCAAGGTAAGTTAGCTGTAACTGATCCTCACTATTTATTATTCAATATTTGGGCAACATCACAACATTATGCAGATTTTTCTATACAAATAAATGAACTTAGAGGTAAACCGATGACTCAAACAGACTTTGCTGAAGCTACCAATAACTTGGTGAAATTAATATTAACCGGCTGCAGTTTATCTGTTCCGACAGAATTTCAATAAAGGAACTCGATGAAACATGCATACCCAAGGGATCTAATCGGTTACGGTCAATATCCTCCCCATCCCAAGTGGCCAAATCAAGCTAAGATAGCCGTACAATTTGTGCTTAATTACGAAGAAGGTGGCGAAAATTGTGTTTTGCATGGGGATGACCAATCTGAAACTTTTTTATCTGAGATTATTGGTGCACAAGCATATTCAGACAGACATTTGAGTATGGAGTCGATGTATGAATATGGTAGCCGTGCTGGATTTTGGCGTCTGCATAATCTGTTTGTTCGTTATCAATTACCCGTCACTGTATTTGGTGTAACGATGGCATTACAACGCAATCCAGAAGCGGTAGCTGCTATGAAGGAAGCAAACTGGGAAATAGCCAGCCATGCAATGCGTTGGATCCCATTTCAAGATATGCCCGAGGATCAAGAAAGAAAAATGATCAATGCATCCATACAGTTACATCAAGCGATCACTGGCAGCAAACCCAATGGATGGTACACTGGCAGAACAAGTCCTAACACGCTCAAGTTAATAGCAGAACGAGATGACATTTTATACTGTGCCGACTCTTATGCGGATGACTTACCTTATTACGATACACAATACATTAAACCATTATTGATGATCCCTTATACACTAGATACCAACGATATGCGTTTTGCCACAACTCAAGGTTTTAATAGTGGCGAACAGTTTTTTCAGTATCTGAAAGACGCATTTGATGTGTTATACGCTGAAGGTGAAACGGCGCCAAAAATGTTGTCTATTGGTCTACATTGCCGAATCATTGGAAGGCCGGCACGCATGGCTGCCTTGCAACGATTCATTGAGTACGTGCAAAGCCACGATCAAGTCTGGTGTTGTACAAGAGAGCAGATTGCTTTGCACTGGAAAGAACATTTTCCAGTGCAAAGTGCTGAGTGACACACTTTAAGTCAAGCGCTTTGGAATAAATTTAAAAAATACAACTCAACGGATTATCAATGGAAAATTAAGCCTACTTTTTGATAACGTAGTAGTGTTATTAAATATTAAGAAGTTGAAACCTAAAACCTCTTATCTACAGGCAGCAAATTGTATGCTGTCAGGTAAACCTATCCCAAACCGAAAACATACTTTTTATCAACTTCTTGTCATGATATATGTACCCAGTATCACAAGTGAGATTTTGTAAAGCTTGTCATCTTTTATTCGTTAGTAATAAAAGCGAAGGTTATGTCATTGCTGATGGTAAATGTAATTGGCACAAATATGTAATCAACCCTAATAATACGAGAGTAATTCAAGCTAAACACTCAACCACAACCATTCAACCACAACCATTCAATCAAAGTTACGCTCAGACTCATGAGTGAACATCATTTATCACCCAATGTGCGAGAGACTAAGAATTTTGACTTGATTTGTACTGGTGCATGACTTTCTTATCTGTATTCAAATAAAATGTCTTTAAATTCTGCTTAAACATTCTAGAAATAGTTAAATATTTACATCTAAAATAGGTATTTTTACCTATTTACCATTCTGATAATTCGCATAAAGTATATGTAAGTTAGTAATTTATAGCACAAAGTTTAGGGTCACGGTTAGCAACAATAAATAGCCCTTATTTTTTGAGAGTTACAGTTGAGCACTGGCTTATTTATAATGTAGGCAAGTTTATTTGTTTATGAGTTATTACTTTGCAATGGTTTCAAAATGTTAATAATAATGAGGCTACTACTGCCATATTTAGTAAGTGCGGGGTTGTATTCAAGCTTATTTAGCCTTTGTGAGTGTCAACCATGATTTATCAATACTTGCTAATTATCAGATGTTTACGATTTTCAATAGCAACTAGATACAAGGGTATCTATGCACTCGATAAGAATACTTGCGGTAGATGATCAAATATCTAGCCTCATTGCGTTAGAAGATGTGTTAAGCGATATTGACGCGCATATTATAAAAGCAACCTCTGCAAAAGAGGCATTGTTGATCATGTTAAAACAGTCAATTGATTGTATTTTATTAGATGTCAGTATGCCTGATATGGACGGTTTTGAATTTTTAAAAACGTTATGTAATGCGCCAGCTCATTCGCAAATTCCTGTCATTATGATCACCGGTAAGGTCTTCAGTGAAAATGAAACATTAAAAGCCTATAAACTTGGTGCTGTGGACTTTTTGCTTAAACCTGTCGAACCTGAAACTGTATATCGTAAAGTAGGTTTTATCGTGCGCCAAGCCCAGCGCATTAATGCTGTTAAGGGTATAGAGAAACAATTGAATTCTCTGCAAAAAGATCTTATCAAGCCTCTCGAAAGCCTCATAAAAGAAGATGTATCAAACAGTAATCAAAGTTTTAAACTATCTGAAGTAACACAAAAATTGAAACATCTACATAATGCTTGGCAGGTCTTAAATGAAAGTAAATAACACCTCCGATAATAAAGAAAAAGATGGTCAACAAATTGAGCCTGACGTTGCTGTCACATCAAAACAACCAACAGTATCCAAGAATGCCTCAGCTGAAAGTGATGTTAGTTTATATGCAAGTAAACTACCCATTGCGCTGGTTGAAGATTCTAAACACACAACTAGAGAAAATCAGCAATTTGGTTTGGGGAATCTAGACGCAAAGGTCAGCGAGTTTTATGAAATATTAATTTTATTAAATAGCCGCTTTGACCTTGATTTCTCGCAGTACAAACCTTCAATGATCACTCGACGCCTGGAACGCAGAATATATTATCAAAACTCAGCCTCATTAAAAAATTACATCAGTATTTTGCTATCTAATAATGATGAATTAGAAGCGTTATATTATGATTTATTAATTGGTATTACTCAGTTTTTTCGCGACCCTGATGCCTATGATTCTGTCAGAATATTGATACCTAATTTACTTGCGCAGTTTAAGGATGAGCCAGAAATTAGAATTTGGGTTTCAGCCTGTGCTTCTGGGCAAGAAGCTTATAGCATGGCCATGATGTTCGCAGATATCATGGGCAAGGACCCTCATGGTAATAAACCGTTTAAAATATTTGCTACTGATATTCATCAAAAGTCTATACATCATGCCGCGGCGGGAGTTTATGATGAAGAGGCCATACAGTTTGTGAGTCTTGAGTATAGAGCTCGATTTTTTACACCATTGCTTTCAGGGCAATATCAGATCTTGCCTAAAATCCGTAAGACAATTGTGTTCGTCCAACATAACCTTTTGAAAGATCCAGCTTTCACACGGATCCATTTTGTTTCTTGTCGCAATCTGTTGATATATTTGAATGCTGCAGCCCAAAAAAAAGTGCTGAGCTTATTGTCATTTTCGCTGATGGAAAAAGGGCTATTATTCATAGGTCCTAGTGAAACGATTGGTTCACACGTAAGCGACTTTGAGAAAGTTGATGTGGTAAACCTTCTATTTTGTAAAGTTCGGAACACACTGAGACCCAATGGATTATCAGCGTTATTGCGTAATAGCTCAGCAGCAAACATGCCTTTTCCTAGAAGTGCGGTAGATACCCCCAAAAACAGTGTTAAAAGTAAAAAAGCACTGGAGATGTTGTTACAAAGATATGTGCCAACAAGTGTTTTGGTAGACACAAAAGGTCATATATTGCATGTGTTCGGTGACGCCGGAAAATATCTGACACTTAACATTGGTGCTGCATCATTAATCATCACCTCTATGGTGGACGATAAGGCAAAATTTGTACTGTCCCAGATGTTGCACAGCATTGTGAAACACCAAAAACCTATTAAAGCCAAAGCAATAAAGGGTTTTAATAACTGCGAAGCAGTTGATGTTTCGATGAGTGTATTATCTGAGGCCTCAAGTGATTCGGATTACATTATCATTTCTTTATCTGAGGCAGCTGCTACTCACACCGATAATACCAAAGCATCTGGGATGCTTGATTTAAGTATTCCGAATCAAATGACGCCCAACGTGAACATCAAGATTAAGGAATCTGAAGAGAAACTGGTATTTACCCTAGAATGTCTACAAACAACTATTGAAGAATTGGAAACCAGTAATGAAAAATTGCAGGCCGCCAATGAAGAATTGATGTCTTCTAACGAAGAGTTACAAAGCTCCAAGGAAGAGATGCAGTTGATCAACGAGGAATTATTATCGGTTAATGCTGAATTTCAACAAAAAGAGCGGGAGCGTGAAGAACTTATATCAGATGAACTCAGCATTATTGACGAATCAAATTTAGGCATTTTATTTTTAGATGCAGATCTTAAAATTCGTAAATTTTCACCTATGGCAGGTCAACTCTTTAGCCTTGTTGCAAGTGATTTTGGTAGGCCTTTTATCGCGGCTAAAGGATGTGTGGTCCAAGAAATACAGGGCGATGTATATAAAATTTTTCATGGTGGTGAACTAATTGAAAAAGAAGTAAAAGATGAGAGTGGATTGTTTTATCTGGTGCGTATTAATGCACACACATCAAATGTAAAAGGCGCCGAAGATTTTACTAACAAGGGTGTGGTAATTACCTTTGCTAATGTGTCTAAATTACATGCCACAAAAAAAGCCTTAGAAAGATCCCAAATCCGATTCAACAATACCTTAAATGCTGTGTCTGACGGTTATTTTGAATGGATATTAGAAACGGATGAACTTTACTTTTCACCTTTATTTTATCAAAAACTGGGGTATGGCGATAATCGCCCCAACCTTGATGATCTTTTGGGGCCACATGCCAAGGAATTTAAGCTTAAGTTTTCAAAAACACAGCTTAGCGGATTAAAAGTTGAAGAGGTTTTGTCTTTTATATCAGCTGATGGAGAGGTTTTTTGGATGATATGTAAAGGTGAGTTTCAGCTAGATGAGCAGCGCCAACAAACAAAGTTAATAGGTATTACTATCGACTTTTCCACTCAAAAAGCAGTGGAAAACACACTTCAGGCCCAGGCAGTTGAGTTGGAACGTTCTAACAATCTTCTTGAAAAGTTTGCCCACATTGTTTCGCACGACATGAAAGCACCTATAAGACACATTCAAAATTATCTGGTTTTCTTACAAGAAGCCATCGAAAGCAAAGATAATAAAGCAATAATACAAGAAATGCAGGGCATTCAAAAAAGCACGGATATCTTAACCGAGTTAATCGACGATGTGATTACCTATTCGCGAGTGACATCTGAAAAAAAACAAATGGGTGATGTAAATATCAATAATATTTTAGATTACGTTATCAATATTATGACGCCCACCATAGAGTCCAAAAACATAAAGATAAAGCGAGATGATTTCCCATCGATTAAAGGTGATAAATCATTGTTGACCCATTTACTGCAAAACTTAATTAGTAATGCCTGTAAATACAACGATAAACAACAGCCACTGATCTTTATCCTATATTCAGAGGTGGATCAACATCACATCATCACAATCACTGATAACGGTATTGGTTTTGATCAGGCGAATACAAATAAAATTTTTGACCCTTTCACTCGCTTAGTTACCAAAGATCAATTCGAAGGAAGCGGCATCGGTTTGTCTATATGTAAGACTGTCGTTGAACAACATAAAGGCTCTATTCGAGCAAAATCTAAGGTCGGTGAAGGAGCCTCTTTCACAGTCACACTTCCGTTTTAACTGGAGGATTTTATGATAGTTAACAATCGTCACTTTTTCATTCTCCATGGTGAGGATGATGACTGTGATATTAGAGTAATGGCGAGAATTTTAAAGAAAATTAAGTATCAAGGAGAATACCGTAATATCGTCATAGGCTCTGATTTATTGACATGGATGAATGATTTAAATAGGACTAAGTTACCAGATTTATTGATTTTGGATATTGGCTTGCCAGGTGCCAATGGTAAGGAAATATTAGCTTCGTTACGTCAAGAAGATAGAACCATGAGTATTCCAATTATTATGATGTCTGGTTCTAATTCACAACGTGATTATCACGAATGTATATCTCTTGGTGCTAATGCTTACATTCAAAAAAATTTAGACTCAAGTAGTTTAGAGTTTAGCATTAAATGTTTTATTGAAGGTTTTATGTGCTTAAACGCACAAATCTTTTTTTAGTCATCAGCACGTCTATCGACTGAGCGACAAATATTTTTAAACAGCACATTGAGAATCTGCATATGAATGTAAAAGAGTTAAGTTCACAAGACATCCTCAAAGCATTGCAGGCATGGAAAGATGAATCTAATGTGATAGATCATAAGGGACTACTTAAGGTGTTGAGGGCCTACCGCAACGGTAGCTTTTCCACCCGTTTGCCAGATAATCAAACGGGTATTGCTGGCGAAATTGCTAGGGCACTGAACGAGTCTATTGAATTGAATCAACTGTTACTTAAAGAGTTTAGTAGAGTAGGCAAAGCGGTAAGTAGAGAAGGCAAACTGAGCCAACGAGTATCAATTAATGGGGCAACAGGTCACTGGGCTGAAACCGTTAACGCTTACAATAGCACCATAGACGGCATGGCCGAGCCTGTCGGTGAGTTTGGCCGAATAGTGGCTGCTATTGCTAAAGGTGATCTAACCGAACCAATGGCCCTAGAAATTGAAGGTCGCCCATTAAAAGGTGAGTTTTTAAGGGTCGCTAAAATCACCAATCAAATGATTAACTTACTTAATTCATTTTCTTCAGAAGTCACAAGAGTATCACTAGAAGTAGGAACCGACGGTATTTTAGGAGGGCAAGCCAGAATTAGAGGTGTATCTGGGGTGTGGTTAGAGCTAACCAATAGTGTAAATGGTATGGCTGATAATTTGACTGGCCAAGTTCGTAATATCGCGACCGTCGCTACAGCGGTCGCCAATGGCGACTTATCACAACGTATTACAGTGGAAGCCAAAGGTGAAGTGCTGCAACTGAAAGAAACGTTGAATACTATGGTAGAAAGGTTAACCCAGTTTTCGTCTGAAGTCACAAGAGTAGCGCGTGATGTGGGCACTGCTGGTAAGTTAGGTGGAAGTGCTGATGTGCGAGATGTTTCAGGCGTATGGCAAGAACTGACCAATAATGTTAACGGCATGGCTTATAACCTCACTTCTCAAGTACGCAACATTGCTACTGTGGCAACAGCGGTAGCAAATGGCGATTTGAGTAGAAAGATAACCGTTGATGCTCAAGGTGAAATGTTAGAGTTGAAAGACACCATCAATACTATGGTTGACAGATTAACTCAGTTTTCTTCCGAAGTGACCCGTGTTGCCCGTGAGGTAGGCACAGATGGGCAGTTAGGTGGTAAGGCTAAAGTGCCTGATGTAGCGGGCGTGTGGCAAGATCTAACCAATAATGTAAATAATATGGCTGATAATTTAACCAGCCAAGTGCGAAATATTGCAACAGTGGCCACCGCTGTTGCTTACGGAGATTTAAGTCGAAAGGTCACGGTAGATGCTAAAGGCGAAGTGTCAGAGCTTAAGACAACCATCAATACCATGGTAGATAGTCTGACCCAATTTTCTTCTGAAGTCACCCGAGTTGCTCGAGAAGTAGGTACTGAAGGAAAGTTAGGTGGAAAAGCCGAAGTAAGAGGTGTCGCTGGTGTTTGGCAAGATTTAACGAACAACGTTAATGGCATGGCAGATAATTTAACAGGGCAAGTACGAAACATAGCAACAGTGGCGACTGCAGTAGCGAACGGTGACCTTTCACAAAAAATCACTGTAGATGCTCAAGGTGAAGTACTCGAGTTAAAAGACACCATCAATACTATGGTTGATAGATTGACTCAGTTTTCCTCTGAGGTAACCCGAGTTGCTCGTGAGGTAGGAACAGATGGGCAGTTGGGTGGACAGGCTCAAGTACCTGATGTAGCCGGTGTATGGCAAGATTTAACTAACAATGTAAATGGTATGGCCGCTAATCTAACTGGGCAAGTTCGTAATATCGCTACAGTCGCAACGGCGGTAGCAAACGGTGATTTAAGCCAGAAAATTACCGTTGAGGTAAAAGGAGAAGTTCTAGAATTAAAAAATACTTTAAACAACATGGTAGAAAAGCTTAAAAAATTCTCTAGTGAAGTCACAAGAGTTGCACAAGAAGTAGGTACTGATGGCGTACTAGGAGGAAAAGCCAATGTAGAAAATGTGGCGGGCGTTTGGCAAGAATTGACCAATAACGTAAACGGTATGGCGGACAATTTGACCAACCAAGTGCGCAATATCGCTACAGTAGCAACAGCCGTGGCCAATGGTGACTTGTCGCAAAGTATTACAGTAGAAGCTAAAGGCGAAGTCTTAGAGCTTAAAAGTACGATTAATACTATGGTCGAAAAATTGACACAGTTCTCATCTGAGGTCACACGTGTTGCCAGAGAAGTAGGTACAGAGGGGGTATTAGGAGGTAAAGCAAATGTTGTTGGGGTAGGGGGGACATGGCAAGACCTGACCAACAACGTAAACGGTATGGCTGATAATTTAACTAGCCAAGTACGTAACATCGCTACTGTTGCCAAAGCAGTGGCAGAAGGCGATTTATCACAACGGATCACTGTTAAAGCCAAAGGGGAAGTAGCTGAACTAAAAGATACTATAAACACTATGGTAGAAAAGCTCACTCAGTTCTCATCAGAAGTGACCCGAGTAGCTCAGCAAGTAGGAACTGAAGGTATCTTAGGCGGTAAAGCTGAAGTTCAAGACGTAGCCGGTGTATGGCAAGACCTAACCAATAATGTAAACGGCATGGCAGATAATTTGACCAATCAAGTGCGTAACATTGCCACAGTCGCTACAGCCGTCGCCAACGGGGATTTAGGTCAAAAAATCACCGTTGATGCTAAAGGTGAAATTCTTGAATTAAAAAATACTATTAATATCATGGTAGATAAACTGACTCAGTTTGCTTCAGAAGTAACCCGCGTCGCCCAAGAAGTAGGAACTGACGGCATACTTGGTGGTAAAGCTGAAGTTAAAAACGTGTCGGGTGCTTGGCAAGACTTAACCAATAACGTTAATGGCATGGCAGATAATTTGACCAATCAAGTGCGTAATATCGCTTCTGTAGCTACCGCTGTAGCCAACGGAGACTTAGGCCAAAAAATTACTGTTGATGCTAAGGGTGAGATCCTAGAATTAAAAGATACCCTCAATACTATGGTCGACAGATTAACCCAATTTGCCTCTGAGGTAACACGTGTTGCTCAAGAAGTAGGTACGGATGGTATTTTAGGTGGCCAGGCAGAAGTAGCTGGTGTGACCGGCGCCTGGGGTGACTTAACCCGCAATGTAAACCGCTTAGCCAACAACCTTACTGATCAAGTAAGAGATATCTCTCGAGTCACTTCTGCTGTGGCAAAAGGTGATCTGGAACAGAAAATTACAGTGGAGGCACAAGGTGAGGTACTGGAATTAAAAAATACCATCAATTCAATGACTGACACCTTGTCATTGTTTGCTAATCAGGTGACTTATGTTGCTAAAGAGGTCGGTGATGAGGGTAAACTTGGTGGTCAAGCCGATGTACCAGAAGCCCAAGGTATATGGCGAAATCTTACGGATAATGTAAATGAGCTGGCGGACAACCTGACTCGTCAAATACGTGCAATTTTAACGGTAGTAACCGATGTTACTCAAGGTAACCTTACCGGCAGTATTGATGTCGCGGCAAAAGGTGAAGTAGAGACATTAAAAAACGGTTTGAACCAAATGATCCTGACATTGAAAGAAACGTCGGATATCAACAATGAACAAGATTGGTTAAAAAGTAATTTATCTTATTTTGTTCGTTTGATGCAAGGTAATAGCAACTTGCAGGCTCTGGCCGATGTAGTAATTACCAAAGTATGTACAGTGCTAAATGTGCAACATGGTGTGTTCTATGCTTTAGAGAGCAACTTTAATAAAGACATCGATAAGCCAATGTTGTACATGTTGGCTAGCTATGCTTTTCACGAACGAAAATCAGTTGCCAACCGCTTTGAGATTGGCCAAGGATTGGTAGGACAAGCGGCTCTCGAAAAGAAGCGTATTCTGGTACACAATATACCAGGTGATTATATTCAAGTAAGCTCAGGACTAGGTAATGCCCAACCATTAACAGTAGTGGTATTGCCGGTCGTATTCGAAAATGAACTATTAGGGGTGCTGGAATTAGGCTCATTTTCACCTTTCACTGAAATTAGCCTTAACTTTCTTGATCAGCTAATGGAAAGCCTAGGAATTGTCGCCAATGCGGTGGTTGCCAGTGCACAAACAGAGAGTTTACTAACTGAATCTCAATCATTATCTGAAGAACTACAAAAACAACAGGAAGAGTTGAAGAACAGTAATGTGAAACTTGAAACACAAGCGAAAAACTTACAAGACTCAGAAGCAAAACTAAAAAATAAACAAGAAGAGCTACAACAAACAAATGAAGAGTTAGAAGAAAAGTCACGTGTATTAGCGGACCAAAAACACGAAGTTGAAAGTGCCAAGATACAACTCGAAGAAAAAGCACAACAGCTGGCTATTTCATCGAAATATAAGTCTGAATTTTTAGCTAATATGTCCCATGAATTAAGAACACCACTGAATAGCTTAATGGTGTTGTCTGATGGTTTACGAAAAAATATAGATAAAAACTTTACCGATAAGCAAGTAGAAAAAATGGCAACAATTCATGATTCTGGTATTGAATTGTTGGAATTAATAAATGAAATTCTTGACTTGGCCAAAATTGAAGCTGGAAAAATGTTAGTTCAGGTGGGAGATATTTTCCTACAGCGCATTCAAAATTGGGCTGCGCGTGGTTTCAATCAGATGGCTGAAAATAAAGGGATTACATTTGAAACTGAGCTCGATCCGTCACTACCTAAAACAATATTGACCGATGAAAAACGCCTACAACAAGTGATTAAAAACTTCATTTCTAATGCAATTAAATTTACTAATAAAGGTCAGGTGACCCTGAGTATTTATCACGCAAAAACAGGTTGGACACAAAATAATAGGCATTTAAATGAAGCATCTACTGTTGTAGCCTTTAGCGTGACTGACAGCGGTATCGGTATTCCTGCTGATAAACATCAAGTTATTTTTGAGGCATTCCAACAAGCTGATGGGAGCACCAGTCGAAAGTATGGCGGCACAGGATTAGGGTTATCAATTAGTCGAGAAATTGCGCATTTACTTGCGGGTGAAATTATTTTAGAGAGTGGGGTAGGTAAAGGCAGTTCATTTACCCTATTTATACCGCATACTTACCCAGAGCAAGCTGATGATGATGGCAATAGCCGCTTGCTTGATTACAG
>NZ_CAJXPA010000018.1 GCF_913058035.1 uncultured Paraglaciecola sp.
CAGTATGTACTCTCTTAATGTATCGTCTGAGTCTATTGAACTTGATTTTGATAGATTTGATGTTATTTATAAGAGACAACTTGGGACTACTCGTGGCTGTCAAACACCTGAAAGAAACGTCTTCAGGGTCTGTTCTACACGCTTAAAAAATGATGGTAATGCGCCTTATATTTTGCATCATGATAAGGTCACTAAAAAAGTAGTGGTGCTGTTCCATGGACTCAGTGATTCGCCCTTTTTTCTTCGTTCTATTGCGCAATCCATATACCAGCAAGGTAATAATGTGATTGTTGCACTCATGCCTGGTCATGGTAAAAAACAAGCTGATAAAGATATGCAAGACACAGAACTGGCGGATCGCTGGCGAGCGCATGTATCAGAAGTCATTGAGTATTCATCTAGTTTAGGTGCTCAGCGTTATGTAGGAGGTTTTTCAACAGGTGGCGTACTAGCTACCGAGTATATTCTACAAAACCCAAAAACGGTTAGCGGGTTGATGTTATTTTCTGGGGCGCTGGCGTTAGACTCAAATGTAGAGGCTATGGCTAATATTTGGGGGATCCAGTGGTTAGCTAAAATGTTAGATGGTGAATATGAAACGCAAGGACGTAATCCTTACAAATATCCACGTGTTGCGCGTTTTTCAGCATTTGAATTAACCGAAGTTATCTTTTCAGTTCGATATTTAATTCAACAGGGCGCACTACTTAATCTACCCATTTTTGTGGCTCACTCATTGGCCGATACAACAATACCTGTAATAGGGGTTAAAAATTTAATGGCGGCGAATAGAGGACCAAATACTTTTTTTGAAATGTCCTTAGATGCTGACGTCTGTCATGCTGATGTAGTAATAAACGAAAAGCAATTATCTGATATGCATTATGATGTTTCAATGTTGGATGAAATAATGCCTTGTGATGTGCCCAAAGCCAATCCTAAACATGCAGAAATGATAGATTCTTTGAGCCAGTTTTTGGTGGCTTATTAGGGCTAGCTATCATGAATATTCTGATGGTTTTACTCAGCAGCATCGATGCCGGACCACGAAAGCATTGCACCTACAAAAACGAGAATATATAAAGGTAGGGTGAGATTGCTAGGTTGTTCAAACCATATCAATTTGGAAGTACTCACATATTGAATTTAAGGCAAGCCTTAAAAAATAGTGCATCTTTTTACTAATTGACAAGGTGTTTTATTTTATTGCCACTGATGGCATTGGTTTTTTAAATTAGCTCATTAAGTCGAAAAATATCTGAGCATGGTAATCACTGTCAGAAACTGTAACACTGTCAATAAACTACTCAAGCTAAGGCGACTAAATTATGCCAAATGAATATACGCTCTATGGTGCTCCTATGTCGTTGTATACAGGTAAGGCTAGAGCCTATTTAATATTTAAAAAATTGCCGTATAACGAGGTGTTTTCTTCGCTTAAGGTTTACAAAAGTATTATTGTACCTAACACAGGCGTCCGTTTTGTGCCTGTGCTTAAAACACCTAAAGATGAGTATTTGCAAGACACTGCAATGATTATTGATACGCTTGAGCAACGCCATCCAGAACGTTCGATCACGCCTGAATCTGCTAAGCAGAAGCTAGTTTCTTACTTATTTGAAACATGGGCAGATGAGTGGCTGGTTATACCGGCTATGCATTACCGTTGGAATAAAGCCAATTTCCCTTTCATTTATGAAGAGTTTGGAAAAGTTATTGTGCCGAATATGCCAAGGTTTATCCGTGCCTTTCTCGGTAAGAAAATTGGCGCTAAATTTAAGGGTTTTGTGCCCCTGTTAGGTATTACCGACAAGAGTATCCCTGCAATAGAAAGTTGGTACGAAAATCATGTGTTGCCATTATTAGATAAACATTTCTCTAAAAATGATTATCTACTAGGTAGCAAACCATGTTTAGGCGATTTTGGTTTGATGGGGCCTTTGTATGCTCATCTATACCGTGATCCTGCACCAGGTGCATTGATGAAAGAAGTTGCGCCTAATGTGGCTAGATGGGTCGAAAGAATGAATCAGCCTCAAGATGCTGAGGGCATGTTCTTGGCTGATGATGTTATACCAGATACGTTGCTAATTTTGCTGACACGTATATTTAAAGAACAATGGCCAGTGTTGATCAACACGGTGGAAAGTATAGATACGTGGATTGTTCAAAATCCACAAGTCAAAGCAGTTCCCAGAACCATAGGTGAACACACGTTTACTATTGGTGATATAACTGAGAAACGTGCCATTGGCACTTTTCATCAGTGGAAAGTACAGCGAATAGTAGATTGCTACCACCAATTCGACAGTAAAGAAAAGTTATCAGTGGATGCCTTTCTACAGTCGGTTGGTGGACTACATTGCATGCAGTTAGATATTAAAAAGAGATTAAGTAGAATTAAGAATAAATTGGTATTGAGTGATTGAAATTAGTATTCAATTAAATTGAATTGGGCACCTTATAGGAAGATAAATGCACATAGTTTGTTCCCAATGTTTTGCAATAAACCGTATACCAGAAGATAAAAGTCACACACAGGCCAAATGTGGTAAATGTCAGCAAGCCGCTTACTGTTTGAGCCCTATAGAATTATCTGACTCTTCTTTTTATCGTTTTATTGAAAAAAATGACTTACCCGTTGTAGTCGATTTTTGGGCCAGTTGGTGTGGACCCTGTAAAGCTATGGCACCAGTATTTAAAGCAGTTGCTGGACAGTCCGACAGTCTGCTGTTTGCTAAAGTGAACACTGAAGAGGCACAAAAAGTATCGACCGATGCTCAAATTCGTAGTATTCCAACTATTATCTTTTTTCATAAGGGGAAAGAAATAGATAGAATGTCAGGAGGTCTAAGTCAAGCACAGCTAAAAACTTGGTTATTGCAGTGTGTACAAAAACTAAGCTGATATAATTTTGACACCTTGATTACTCTTTTCGAATTATGTTTCTTTTTTGCATTTGTTACGTAAACACATCCATTACTCACTTCGTTCGCCTTTATGAAAAGCGGTTCAAAGAATAACGGTTCAAAGAATAACTAAGGAATGCCATGAGTAAATCTTCTCGTGATTTAACTGTAGGGTCTTTATGGACCGCCATTGCTGTACTAACTTTGCCCATGATAATTGGCATTATGGCAACCATGTCTGTGTCCATTGTTGACACCTACTTTGTTGGTAAGCTGGGTACTAACGAACTAGCGGCATTGTCATTTACCTTTCCAATAACGATCACTATCGCAAGTTTAGCCATAGGCTTAGGCGCAGGTGCGGCGGCAGTCGTTTCACAGGCAATTGGTGCCAAAAATGAAAAAGAAGCTAAACGTTTGTCGACTGATAGTTTAATTATTGCGACTTTAATTGTGGTGATCATTTCGATAATTGGTCTGCTCACTATTAAACCTTTATTTATGTTGTTAGGAGCACAAGGTGATGTGCTTTCGATGATTGAACGTTATATGTGGATTTGGTACATTTCTATGCCATTTTTGGTTGTTCCTATGGTTGCTAATGCGATCCTTAGAGCGGTAGGTGATGCGGTGTGGCCGAGCATTATTATGATTGGTGCGGCTATTATCAACATTATTACAACCCCTATTTTAGTCTTCGGTTGGGGTCCCATTCCTGCTTTTAATATTGAAGGTGCGGCATATGGCACTCTCATCGCAAGAGTATTCAGCTTGTTATTAGCCTTATACGTTGCTTATTATCGCGAAAAGATGATTGTTTTGTTTGTGCCCGCTTTATCAGAGATTGTTCATTCCTGTAAAAAAGTACTAAAAGTGGGAATACCAGCGGGCGTAGGTAGTGCCGTTAACCCCTTTGGCGTGACGATTGTGACCAGTGTTATTGCCACTTTTGGAGCTGAAACTGTTGCTGCTTTTGGTGTGGCCACGCGAATTGAAACCTTCGCGTGTATCCCAATGTTTGCTTTGTCTGCTTCTATCGCTCCCATAGTAGGGCAAAACTGGGGCGCAAATAAGAAAAGCAGAGTACTGAAAGCCGTAAAATATTGTTACGTTATGTGCTGTGTGTGGTCAGCCTTTATATTAACGTTATTATATTTTTTGGCTGAGCCCATCAGCCAAGCGTTATCCTCTGATGCCGCAATTGCAAAAGAGTCTTCTAGTTATCTGGGTATTGCTACGATTGGACTTTGGGGGTATGGCATTGTGATTGTCTCGGCTGCGGCTTTTAACGCTTTGGGTCGTCCGATGAGTTCTTTGGGCTACTACTTATTGCGAACAGCACTCTTGTATGTGCCATTAAGTGTTTTAGCCGGAATTTATTTCGATATAAAAATGGTCTATTACGCCATTGCCGCCGCCAATGTTCTGTCAGGTTTAACGGTCGGTTGGTATACATTATGGTGGCTAAAAAAATCTAATACCTATGAGCGCCAATCAAACTTGTCGGATACACGAACTATTTAGTGAGTGGTTTGTGCTTTTTTAGCTGGTTGATAACCCCCCAAGCAATGCCAGTAAGTAGACAACAGACAACTAATTAGAGCAATGAGGACTGCATATAGCGTTTTCTTAAAAATGATGACCCTACTCAAATAATGCTCTGAAGGGGATGAAATAAAAATATTGTGGAAGTAAATAGAGTGACATCGAAATCTACTTTTGTGCGGCGACCACCGATATTTCAACCAACAATTCAGGTCTGGCCATAGATGCCTGAACACAGGCTCTAGCAGGAGCATAACCCTCTGGCACCCAGTTATCCCAAACCGTATTCATGGTTGTAAAATCCTGCATATCTTTGATATAAATAGTGGCTGATAGCATATGCTGTCTATCGCTGCCCGCATCTAATAACAATTGGTCCACTTTATCGAGCATAGTTTGGGTCTGATGTTCAATACTTTGGGTAGCATCAGCACACACTTGTCCGCAAAGGTAGATGATCCCTTGGTGGATCACAATTCGGCTCATGCGTTGTTTGGTTTCTTTGCGCTGTATCATTGTCATTTTTCACTTAGTTCATTGTATTATTTTGTATTTTTCGGCGTCGGATTATAACAAGATTAAGATTAATGATGCATTTTAAATAATAACGCTGTCATAAGAATCAGATATGACACATATCATTACTAAAAAAAACGCCATTGCTTGTATCAAGAAATGGCGCTGAAAATATGTACTTAGTCAAAAATGTAATTATATTAAAGCTTTGACAGCCTTAGGTGTGATGGGTAAGTCACGCACTCTTGCGCCAACTGCATTAAATATTGCATTACCAATAGCAGGGGCAACCGCAATTAAACCAGGTTCACCTAATCCAGTTGGAAACTCGGTATTTTGTATAAAACTGATATCCAATTCTGGGACATCAGCCATGCGTAATGGCGTATAGCTATTTAAATTTGTATCAGCAACTTGACCATCTTTAATGGTTGTTCCTTCATGCAATGCAAGGCTCAGTCCCCAAAGCATTGCGCCTTCCGTTTGAGCTAGGGCGCCATCAGGATGTATTACAGTGCCACAGTCCATTACATTGGTAAGCTTTAACACTTTAACCGAGCCAGTGGCAGGATCAACTCTAACATGTGCGACACAAGCACTCCATGTAGGCATCGCGCGCTCTTGTCCTGCGGCAATTGCCACACCCAAGCCTTCATTTTTAGGTAAGGTCTTACCCCAACCAGATTTTATTTTTGTTTCATTTAACACATGAGCAAGACGTTTTGCTCCGCCTACGGCCTCGGGTGCTTTACTTGCATTTTTACCTTTAGCGTCGAGTAGTTGCATTCTAAAGTCAATAGGATCTATATTTTGTGCATGAGCGATTTCATCCATAAACGATTCTACCCCCCAACCAATCCAACCTGGTCCAACAGCACGTAAATAACCCGGTACAAAGGTTTTTTGAGCAAGTGGGTTGTTGATTGCTCGCACTCTATGGTTGTTTAGGCTGTACCAATGATCTGAACCACTGATAGAAAAAGCATCGACTTTGCTTTTTTTGTCTACGCTATCTGGCATAAAACCTGGCGCCATAGTCAAGGATGGCCAACCCGCTGCAGCGGCATGATCAATGCCTTGTAACGCATCTTCGCCATCCCAGTAGGCAGCAAAATGTTGTACCGAAGGTGAGCGGATACAGTCGAAGCGTGAGTCGTCTTCGCGAGTAAATACTAGCTTAACCGGTTTACCAATGGCCTTGGCCGTTAGTGCTGCCGGTATCATGTAGTCACCGGCTAAACGCCTACCAAAACCACCACCTAAGTAATATTGATGAATAATAACTTGGTCATCGCTGAGTCCAACAGATTTGGCCACAACGGGTAAAAATAATGATTGCCATTGGTTACCCGTATGTACATGACAAATACCGTCTTTGAATTCGACTGCTGCATTGACTGGCTCTAATGCAAAGTGAAGAGCAGAGGCAGTTCTGTATGTGGAGTCGATAGATTTTTTGGCTTCTGCAGCTGTTTTATCAATATCACCATGGTCGACAAAAAGCCCACCTGTAGATTTGTCAGCAACCAGTTTTTCACCTTCACTAATTAAATCTTGTTCACTGACATTGGCTGTTTCACCGGCCTGATATTCTACTTCTATGACTTGTGCAGCACTAATTGCTCCATAGTAAGTATCTGCTAGAACAGACACCCAACCTTGTAAGAGATTGCTGGGATCTTGCAAAATCTCGAAGCCTAAGTAGCCTTTAACACTATTCGCTTTGCTATCGTTTACCTTTAGCACTTTTGAACCATAACGAGTAGGAGGTATCAACGGTCGGGCATATACCATACCTTCAATTTCTACATCAATGCCATACTCTGCTGTTCCTGTTGATTTTGCCGGTATATCCAATGCTTTACTTGGTTTAGATATAAGCTGCCTATCTTTTGGATCCTTAGGAGTGAACTGAGCTAGCTCTTCAGGACTAAATTTTCTATCTATATGACCTTTATTGATGATGTTGGCGAAGCTAATCGACTGGTCACCACATGTCACCTGGCTATTTTGTGCTTTACAATCACCTGCCTGAACGCCAAGTAATTTTGCTGCTGCTTCAATCAAAACTTTTCGACCCGCGGCTCCTGCTTGAGACATGGGCACGTAAGATTGGAAAACAGACCATGAACCCCCCGTTACCATATAACCCCATCTAGGGTCAGTATCCACATGTTTGATGGTGACTTTATTCCAGTCTGCACCTAATTCATCTGCGACAATTCGTGCCAGTGCAGTACCTACGTGTTGACCCATTTCCGCTCGCGAAACATTAACTAAAATCGAGCCAGCGTGATCGATCTCAAACCAGACTGTTGGATTGAAAAGTTTTTTAACTAGAGAGGAAGAGGCAGATTCTGATGAACATGAGGTCAACACCGGAGCAAAGGCCATAACCAAGCCTGTGCCTACTGTGCCTATCAAAAATTGACGACGACTTTGTTCAATTTTTTCCGTTTTATTGAGGCGAGTCATTTTACACTACCTCCTGTTTATTATTTTTTTCTAAAATACTTTCTCTCAGAGGATCATAAATTTCTACTACACCGGCACTAGCTGAAGATACTTGTTTGATAGCTTCTTTAATGCGTGAATAAGACATGCAGCGGCATAAGTTTCCAGTCATATAATTAACAATTTCTGTATCTGAGGGATTTGCGCTAGTAGCCAATAATGCAGAAGCTTGCATGATTTGACCTGATTGGCAGTAACCACATTGAGGAACCTGATTTTCAACCCAGGCATGTTGTAATGGATGTTTATTTTCAAGTCCTTCGATGGTCCTTATCTGAGTTCCATCAAGGGCGCTAATCGGCAAAGAACAGGATCTAATTGGACTACCATTTAAATGAACAGTACAGGCACCACACATGGCGATCCCGCAGCCAAATTTTGTGCCTTTAAGTCCAAATTCATCTCGAATGACCCATAATAATGGTGTGTCTGAGGGTGCATCGGTGCTCATCTCGTTACCGTTAAGTGTAAATGTAATCATAATTCCGCCCATTGAGCGACTTAGCAATGTGCCTCGTCTTGGTACTTTACAGTGTAACAACAAAAAATCAGGTTGATACCCGAACTATGAAAATCTATCTAAAGATATCAGTGTGGGTCCATTATATTTTGATTTAAATAACGAGTAAGTTTGGCTGTTTTTGAGGTAAATAGAATATTATATTGAATAATTACAGTTGCTTGTACGCGGGTGATTGATATTATTCGATTTTTGATTAGGTCGTGTTTTGTTTATTGCCTATGTGTCGAAAATAATGTCAAAAATAATGTCAAAAATAATGTCAAAAATAATGTCAAAAATAGTGTCAAAAATAGTGTCAAAAATTACTAATAAGGCCAAATATGTCAGCCATTAAACAGATTGTGAATCTACCCCTTTTTTTACTCGTGTTGAGTAGTTGCACGGGCGGGTCTTTAACACGACACACCGATGGTGAGAATTTACCCGTAGCTTATGTTGGTTTTACAGGCCAATACAATGGATTTAGTCTAGTACTGGACGAACGTTTTGACTTTTTAAATCAAGATATTTGGGAAATAGGTGACGGTGCAGTAGGTGGTGAAGCAGCCTGCCGTTTTCAACCTCAAGGAGTACAAGTAAATAATGGGCTACTGAATTTAATCATTCGTGAGGAACCCATCGCGGCGGGGTGGTCTGATGACCATAACATGGACAAGTCGACTTACGAGTTTTCCTGTGGCGAGCTTAGAAGTGTTGACAACAAAAGGATCAAGTATGGCCGTTTTGAAACCCGCATGAAAGCCCCTAATAGAGAAACCGCATCGGGCTATATTTCTTCACTTTTTACCTACACCAATGAGGGTACTCCTAGAGAATGGGAAGAAATAGATGTGGAGTTGGAAGGTGGTAGGCCAGATAAATTTCAAGCTAACTTAATTTATGGAAATGATGTATGGGCTTGGTGGGCCACCAGACAATGGGGTGCATGGGAAGACAAAATTGAAATAGCCCCGGCTGATGAATGGAGGGTATATGCCATCGAATGGTTGCCGACAGTTATTAATTGGTACGTTGATGGAGAATTAACTAAATCCTTAAAAGCGACCGATTTAGATTGCAAACCTAGTTGTGTTGGTAATCAGGTCTACGCAACCCCTATCCCAGATAACCTTACTCAATTAATGATGAATTTTTGGATCCCTAAAGATCATATACAAAATAATTTTGGTGGCAATAAAGAGCGCAATCGTTATCCCATGTATGCGCAATATGATTGGATCCGTTTTTATGAATTAGACTCAGAGCCTTTTACACAGTGGTGATTTTGTCACGAGATTAAATCAGAAAGTATCTCCAGGCTTTCTAGTGACCCTACTCAGTTAATCTTTAAAATATTCAGTATATTGATACAACAACATCTTGAAAGACTATTGTCGGTTTTTATCTGCGGCTGATAATCTGACAAATATTAATAATTGAGAGTGTATTACATGGATATTCAAGGACAATTCAATGACAAAGTAGTGTTAGTGACTGGTGCTGCTAATGGAATCGGTGAAAATGCCGCTCAGGCATTTGCTATTCAAGGTGCCGAGGTGGTGTTGGCGGATATAGACACAACTGGTCAACAAGTTGCAGAACGTCTGTGTGCCCAAGGTCATAAGGCTGTTTTCCATGTCTGTGATGTGAGTGATCCAGAGTCAGTGGCATCACTTTTTACGTTTATCCAAGATACTTTTGGCCGGTTAGACATTGCTTTTAACAACGCAGGTATAGATATTGAGTCGAGTAAATTAGCCGAGGGCAGTGAGCATGTTTTTGATAAAATTATGGATGTTAATGTCAAAGGGGTGTGGCTGTGTATGCAACATGAAATCCAGACTATGCTCAAAACTGGTGGTGGAGCAATCGTAAATACTGCGTCTGTTGCGGGTTTAGGTGCTGCGCCGAAAATGAGTATTTATGCTGCGAGTAAACATGCAGTAGTGGGACTGACTAAGTCAGCTGCGGTTGAATATGCTAAAAAAGGCATCAGAGTCAATGCTATTTGTCCTGCTGTAATTGATACGAAGATGTATCGTCGAGCTATAGCGGGTGATGAAAAAAAGGCCCATGCTATTGGCTCTATGCACCCCGTTGGCAGAATAGGAAAAGTGGAAGAAGTTGTTGGTGCTGTTTTGTATTTGAGCTCCGATGCAGCAGGCTTCACCACAGGAGCAACCCTACCCGTTGATGGCGGCTCAACTGCTATTTAGTCGTTGAGCAAACTAATAAGGCCGAATATATCATCGCCCTTATTAGTCCTAACACTAAAACTTAACAAGTTCGTAAATAGGGAAGAAATGCTAAGATGTTATAACTTTTGCGTGAACCAAACGTTGTTAGGATTCATTATCTGCTAAAAAAATTTCATGCTTTAGTTTGGAAAATTGACTGAAATCTAGAGTCGATTTACCTAAACCTGTTGTATTGAGTAAAGATTTAATCAAATATTTATTAAACTTACTATTGTTGTCATCGGCTAAGAAATGTTCAGGTAATGTCCATTTTGCGTCGTCAATTTCGTGGGTATCTTGAATATCGATTTGCGTTGATAACGGGGCTAGCTTACACACTATGTATATGTTAGATTTTCCAAATCGGTAAGGGTGAGTACTGGCCATGCCTAAAACAGAATTAAATGTGGTTTGGATACCTGTTTCTTCCAGTACTTCTCGGATCACCGCATCCTCAATTTTTTCACCTAACTCAATGTGGCCACCGGGCAGTTTATAAGTAGTGGCTTCGCGCTCACGTATCACCAATATTTCTCCCTGTGGGTTTTGCACTAGACCGCCTGCGCCAAGCGAGTGTGTGGGCACAAAAGGAACAAAGTCCTGTGGTTGAGATTTAAAAATTAAGGTGACTTCGGTGGATAAACAATTATGAAAAGTGAAACCTTGTGTGGTGGCTGCAGCTATCAAATGCGCTAAACTAATAGATAATGTTAACCAGATAACTGATTTTTCCTGAAGTTTGGCATGGCTCAATAAAGCGTTTAATTGTGGTGAAAATACATCTATGTCTTCAGGTATTTGATTGCTGTTGATAATGATGCCGTTGAATTTGTTGTACTCAAATGCTAACAAAACTTCTCACTTATAAATAAATATGTTTCATTTTAAAGGACATTATAGAACATATAAGTAATGACTACAGTGTTAAGGTGTTGATTCACATAAAATATGAGGCAGTCAATTGAACTTTTTATCTCTGTCATCTAGCAACAGCCATAACGGAATTACAATTACCCAAATTTGTTATAAATATTATGTGTATGTGATCAATTTATGTGGAGTTATACGCATGATGTAAACAAAGGTTAGAAGAGAATAGAGAATAGAGAATAGAGAATAGAAATTAGAAATAGGGAATGATTACCTAGATAGCAGCAAACCTATCAATCGCAAGACAAGGCTTTGGACTCAATACTGACTATTAAGGAGAATGACTCTAGCTTATCTAATATGACAGAGTAATAAAAATAGGTTAAAAGCTTAAGAACTCTCTATTCGAATTTAAATGATAATGTTGGGCAAAATTACGTAGCTTAAAACAATGTCACGCAAAAATACGGCTTTGGTATTTGCTTGAATAATTATTTATTCACTCAACTTATTCACTCAATATATCCACCAGTTCTTTTAATTCTACTAATTGGTTAGTTAATTCAGCTACTTGTTGTTCCAATAGTGTAATACGTTCACAGGCCTGAAGGCTGTTCTGTGCTGTCTTGTGATACACGTTGGAAGAATTTTCTGTTGCTTTTGAAACCACTTGCAACCCATCTTCACCACTAAATAAATGTGCATAACGAGAGTCACGTTTACCGGGTTCACGGTCTAGCTTAACGACTAATTGTTCATCGTTTAAATCGTATAACTTATTTAATGTAGCTTCTACTTCTTCAACATTATTAAATTCAGCTAAGCGATTAGTGCGTGTCTTGAGTTCACCGGGTGTTTGTGGTCCGCGCAATAACATGGCACAGATAATTGCTAATTGTTGGCGACTAAATTTTAAGTCACTAAATTCAGTATTGCAGAAGCGGTGTTTGTATTTTACAACTCGACTTCCAACACCAGTTTGTTCAAAAATTAGTTTCTTATCTTTTAGCTCATCTAAACCAATTATCACATCAGATTCACTTAGGAGCATAACAGGGTCACGGTTACTTTTCTGATTGCAACCTAACGTTAAACCATTGAGAGACAAAGGATATTGGTCAGGCGTAGTGACTTCTTTTTCAAGTAATACACCGATAAGTCGTGCTTGGATTAGGGTGAGTTGAATGAGCATTTAAGCGTCCTTGATGTTGCTAATTAAGCTTTATTATACGGCGCAAATAGGCTTTGCATATCCACTTTGGCTTTCAATTTTATCGCTAACAAAAATAGCCCACCTAGTTTACGATGTAAAAATATCGCATTAGCTGAAGGAGTGTGAGCGTATTGCTTTTCTAATCCTAACTGCATCCCTTCTTGTTGTAATCTGGAAGTCAGGTCTGAACCAGCAAAGTCGTAAGGTGATTCACCGTATAATGGCTCACAAGCCACATAAGCCAAATCAGTGATATCTTGCTGAAGCTTTTCAGGTAAATCCTGCCTGATTAAACCTATATCTAAGATTGCTTGTCGTATCTCAGATTTTTTATGATTTCGGGCGCCTTGCATAAGTTGGCGATAACTTTCGGCCATTTTTAACGTGTAAACGCGAGTTGCGCCAAAATCTAAAAGCACAATTTTTTGAGATTCTTCATCGTATTGGTAATTGGCAAAATTAGGGTCTGTTTGTACCAGTTGAAAGTCGAATAGTTCTTTAAAAAATAAGCGCATCAGTTGGCTCATAACATGGTCGCGTGTTTCTTGCGGTGCATTTACTAACTGCTCTATTGGTATGCCATCAACAAAACTCATTGCAAGGATTGTGTCTGAACTGAATTCTTTATCCAAAACAGGCATTATAAAGGCATCATCATTTTTAATAACAGCGGCATATTGTTCTAGGTAACGACCTTCGAGGGCGTAATCAGCTTCATCGTGAAGCTGTTTCTTGGCTTCGGTTAACAAGGGTTTAAGATCCAGCCCTTTGGGTAATAGTCCGCTCATTTTCACTAGAGTCGAAACATTATCGACGTCACTATCAATACTTTGTTTAATGCCTGGGTATTGGACTTTAATAGCTAAACGTTGTAGATCTCCGGTTATGACTTTATGCACTTGACCTATTGATGCGGCAGCAATGGGTTGGAGTGGAAACTGGATAAACTTTTTTTGCCAACCGTCTCCCCATTGAGCTCCTAATAAACGAATCAGTTCTTTCTCTGGCATGGACTTAGCATCTGATCGCAGTCGGGCAAGTAAATCAGTTAGCTCAGCAGGCAATATATCTCCTGCGTCCATAGATATCATTTGGCCCACTTTCATCGCGGCACCCCGCATTTGAGCAAGTTGATCTGCCACACGTTTAGCATTAGAAGGTGTCAGCAACAAATCTTTAATTTTAGGCCTATTACCTTTAACTAATTCGCTAACCCCTTCGGTAAGTATGTTTCCAGCCACACGACCTGCTAAGGAACCAAGTTTTCCGAAACGACTTAATCTACCTTTAGGTATGGCTGCTGTATCAGCTTTTTTTTGCATAAATATTAACTCTAAATGTCTTAAGTACGTTAGATTCTGAATTCCAGACTACTCTATTGGCGTTATTTCTTGGATTGCACCCACCTCTAGCATGGGCGCTGCATCTAAGTTTTCTGCATCCATCATGTATGCAATACGTTGCATAGTTGAGACTAACTGGGTTTGCTCCCATTCCTGAAGTTTTTCAAAACGGTCAATAAAATGCGCTTGTAGCGGCCTTGGAGCGTCTTTAACTACATCCTTTCCATGGCTAGTAAGGTACAAACCAACTTTTCGTTTATCTGTAACTGAGCGCTCTCGAATGACATAGGCACGTGCCTCAAGTCGGTCTAAGATACTGGTCACTGTGGCCGAACTAAGATTAATGCTTTTAGCTATATCTTTGACCATACAACCGCCATTTTGTTGAATTTCGTTAAGAACAATAAGCTGGGGACTGGTCAACCCACTTTCTTTAGATAACTTTTTCGAATACAGACCAATAGCTCTAGTCACTTTTCTTAAGGAAACCAATAACTCTTCATATTTTTGCATAACTCTTCCGTATATATATTTTAAATTTGGCTGATGCTACTGCTAACAGGGCCCAATAATAGGGGCCAAAAAATTGATGGCTAATGTATGCGTAATTAACGTAGAATTCAATTTTTATATTCGGAAATAACAGCTTAATTATGGGCGTTTAAAAGTTCAATTCTATCTAATAATCCTAAGCGCGGACTATGCTAATCGATTATTAGCTGGATTTTCAATGAAAAATTAGTTAGTATACGAATTATTAGTCCACTACGTTATTTTAGTTCACATATCTAAAGGTTAATATGCAGTCCCTAAATCAATCAGAAACTTTACAGGTCAACAATAGTTCGAGCAACAGCCAAGAAATCTTTTCTGCTGTCGGTCAATCTTTTTGCCTTAAGTTAATGGTAGTTTTGGAGTTGCTAGTAGTGCTAATACAAAAGACCAGAAGCATACTCCTCGAACAACATACCAATATTCAACAGCATAATTGGTACTTAAGCACCAAAGCCACAAGCTTTACCCACCAAGAAAACAAGCCCTGACGAACTAGGCTTTTCAACAAAATAAACTTATAAATTAACGAAATAAATTAGTAAAACAGGCACTCATGCCTAAATTAATATTTAAGCGTTTAATGACGCAAGGTAAATAATTATTCACATGAATAAATTAGAATGGAAACGTATTGTCATAAAAGTTGGAAGTGCTTTGATAGCACCACATGGAAAAGGCTGTAGTAGTCAATATTTGATAGGTATTGCACAATTTATCGTGAGCTGTCGTAATCAAGGTATCGAGGTGGTGTTAGTATCATCAGGCTCTGTTGCTGCAGGTTCACATTTGTTTCCAGATGAATTACAACAGACTATAGCAATCAAAAAGGCCATGGCTGCAGCTGGACAAGCTGAAATGATGGCGACCTGGGATAAGTTATTTTGTTTTCCAACTGCACAAATGTTGTTAACTCGTTGTGATTTGCGTGACAGAGAACGTTATGTAAGTGTCAGAGAGACCATATTTACGTTGTTAGAACATGATGTACTGCCGATTATTAACGAAAATGACACCATTGTAACCGATAAGTTAAAAGTAGGAGACAATGATAATTTATCCGCGATAGTCGCTGCTGCCGCTGACGCCGATGCCTTGATCATTTGTTCTGACATTAACGGCTTGTACAACAAAAATCCCAATAAACACGATGATGCTGTACTAATTCCGAATATCTCTGAAATAAATGCTGATATTTTTGCTATGGCTGATGGTGCAACAAGTGCAGTTGGCACAGGCGGTATGATAACAAAAGTAGAAGCAGCTCAAAAAGCGACGCTTCACGGCATTGATACATTTATAGTTAATGGCTTTACTGACTTATCATTTGATAAATTATTAAAGGGCGAAAATCCAGGGACCCATTTCTCGTCAGACCCTTCTCCTATGAAAGAGCACTTGCACTGGATGACACACACATCTACCGCACAGGGTGAAGTCATCGTTGAAGATGACTTTACCACTAAATTAGATGCACACAGTGAAGAGCTTACCAGTGAAGATTTGGTCGGAGTCAGTGGTGAATTTGCTGTCGGTGATACAATATTAATACGTAAACATGACGGCACTAAGTTGGCAAAAGCTAAATCAAATTACAGCAGTTGTTTGTTGAATTTCATTACGAGTCAAGATGATAAAAACCTTGCTAATGATTATCAAGAGCAAACAGGACCTATTATTTCAGACAAAAATGTTGCCCTTTTGGAGGAGACTTTATGAGCTTAATTAGTACGCTAACATTAGGCGCGGTAAAAGCATCCAAAATATTAGCCACTTTAGAAGAATCGGTTAAAAACCAAGTATTAGCTGCTATGGCAGAGGCTTTACGTGAGAAAAAACAAAGTATTTTTATAGCCAATAAACAGGATCTGGCTCAAGCAAAACAAAATAACCTGAGCCATTCTATGATTGACAGGCTCACTTTAAATGATGAAAGAATTGAAGCAATGGCATCAGGCATCGAAGTTATTGCTGGTTTGGCCGACCCGGTTGGCGCTGAACGAGTTGTTAGTGAACGTCCTAATGGATTACAAATTCGCAAGATGCGAGTACCTCTTGGTGTTGTTTGCATGATTTTTGAAGCAAGACCTAATGTGACAGCAGATGCGGGTGCGTTGTGTTTTAAATCAGGCAATGCCGTTATTTTACGTGGCGGTAAAGAGGCACTAACTTCTAGTTTAGCCATCGCACAAGTTCTACAAGATGTACTAACAAAATTTGATTTACCTGAAGAGCTTATTACAGTTGTACCTGATCCTAGCCGTGACTTAATGTTTGAGTTGATGCAGCAGCGAGGCAGTATTGATGTGATTATCCCAAGAGGTGGTGAAGGCCTGATTAATTATGTAACTGATAATAGTAAAATACCTGTTATTCAGCATTACAAAGGGGTCTGCCATTTGTTTATAGACAAAGATGCTGACCTAAATGTTGCGTTAGACTTGTTAATTAATGGTAAAACTCATCGAACTGGGGTGTGTAATGCGATTGAAGGCTTGCTGGTAGACAAATCAATTGCTGCGGTATTTTTACCTAAAGTTGCAGAAAGACTCATAGAAAAACAGGTGAAAATAAATGCTTGTGTCGATTCTAGCCAATTTTTTAGCGATGCTACTGTTTTAGGGCTAGACGATTTTGGTCAGGAATACCTAGACCTGGAGATTGCTATTCGAATTGTTGATGGTGCTGATGAAGCTATGGTACACATTGATAGATTTGGAAGTCATCATACTGAAGTTATCTGTACTAAAAATGAATTAACAGCTAAGCGTTTTCAACGTTCTGTAGATGCTTCTGTGGTGATGGTAAATGCATCTTCACGCTTCTCTGATGGTAGTGAACTCGGATTAGGTGCAGAAATTGGTATCGCTACAACCAAGTTGCATGCATATGGCCCTATGGGAGTAGAATCCCTGACCACCGAGAAATACTTGGTTATGGGCAACGGCCAAATACGTGCTTAGTTAAAATAACTCATATGCATTAATAAAAACAGAGTGAGTTAAAAGACCACTCTGTTTTGTTTCTAAAGTCTGATTTTCTGATCCTGTTTTATTATTCCCCAAAAGCTCCTGCCGCGCCAGGAAACACAACTGGACTCTCAAAACCTTCTTGATTGACACTGGCAACACCAAAAAAGTAGTTGTCTATCACCACATTTTCTAAAGTATAGTTGGTAACGTCGCCTACAAACTTACTGAACTGCCATTGCGGTGCGTCGGTGTATCGCCAATAAATTTTATATCCAGCTAGTTGTTTATTTTGGTCTTTGTCTAGCGCCTCCCAGCTCAATGTGGTGCTTGGTTGGACTGCACCTTTTATGGTTACCTCTGCCGGTGGAGAGGGAGCCCATGCCATAGATGCTAGCGATACTGCGTTTAAGGACGTAAGTTTTGCTGCATAATCAAAATTTACACCGTCTATGGTGTCGCCATATGTCACACCATCCTCAACTCGTAAATCTTGATGTTGACGTTCGTAATGTTCGTTGGTTTCCATGATCCTCACTCCAGGAAAGCCTAAATCATTGAATGGGCGATGATGACCGCCGCGACCGAATCTGTCCAAACGGTAAACAACCATCGTATCTAAGTTAGGAATGTAGCGATCAGCCATCAAATCGATATAACGTGCCAAATTTCGACTAGGGGAGTCAACTTCGCCACCTGTATACCTGCGGTTACGTGCCTCAGCATCAGTTTCAGTATAGCGAGTACCTTCGGCAAAAATACGGGCCGTAGTGTTATTGATCACGCCATTGATCCCAGAAATATTGCCAATCATGTCATTATTTAAAACTGCTTTTAAGCGCCATCCATCTTTTTTCGCTGTTTCAGCTAGTATTTTTCCACCGAATAAACCTTGTTCTTCACCTGCCAAAGCCGCAAAAACGATACTGCCGTTAAACTTGTATTGACTAAGTATACGCGCTGCCTCTAGTGTGCCGGCAACACCAGAAGCATTGTCATTGGCACCCGGTGAATCATCGGTATAATTCATCACATCTGAGATGCGTGAGTCGATATCACCAGACATCATGACGTAACGGTTAGGATCAGTGGCACCTGTTTGTACAGCAATGACACTAATGACTTCAGTCGCATCAGGAATACGTTTTTCATCTTGAATAGTTTGTGACTGAAAGTACACTTCTAAACAGCCACCACAAGCTTTAGAAATATTATCAAACTCGGACTTGATCCAGCGTCTTGCCGCACCTATACCGCGAGTTTCAGATTGTGTTTCTGACAAAGTATGGCGTGTGCCAAAGCTAACTAACTTACGAATATCTTTCTCAATACGTTCTGCAGACACTTGTCGCTGAATATCATGTAATTGCTGTTGATCCTGATACTTTAATTCTTGTGCTTGCGTTGTTGAGGCAAAAATAAAAAATAAAAATGCATATAAAAAAATATACAAGAAGGGATATATTGTTGGCTGAAGTGTTCTCACAATCTGTTCCTAAATGGTTCGTTTATTAATTTGAAATACTTTAACGTGTTTTGAACTGATATTGTGCATTATTAGTATTCATTATCCTTGCAGTAACAATCGAGTAACATTATGATCCCATTAGTATTTCACCCCATTTATAGTCAACTCGACTTGCCTGCACGACATCGCTTCCCCACTGAAAAGTACCAAGGGATCCGAGATGGTTTGGCAGCTAAGGGTGTTGCAGATAATTGTTTTAATGAACCAGCACCCATTTCGCCAGAACACTTACGGCAAGTATTTAATCCGCAATATATCCAACATCTTGTTAACGGAACTCTAGATGCTAAAGCAATGCGGCGTATCGGTTTCCCTTGGTCGGCACAACTTATTCAGCGTTCATTAACGGCAGTGGGTGGCACGGTGTTAACCGCTAAATTGGCCTTGGAGCATGGTAAAGCGCTAAATCTGACAGGGGGCTATCATCATGCATTTGCAAATTACGGATCAGGTTTTTGTCTATTTAATGATTTATATTTAGCCGCCTTGACCATGCTACAAAATCCTAATATCGATAAAATACTGATTTTCGACTGTGATGTGCATCAAGGTGACGGTACTGCGAAGTTAGCCGAAAATAATCTGCAAATTTATACTGTATCGATCCATGGTGAGAAAAATTTTCCACACCGTAAACAACAATCAGATATGGACTTTAACTTAATGAAAGGAACACAAGACACTGAATATTTAGAAACAGTCGACAGTGCTTTGCATTTGGCTATTAACACTTATCAACCTGACGCAGTGATCTATGATGCTGGGGTAGACATTCACATAGATGATGATTTAGGGCATTTAGACATCAGTACTGAAGGGGTATACCAAAGAGACCGTTTGGTTTTTGATACTTGTAAACAAAAGGGTTTGCCTGTCGCGGCGGTAATAGGCGGTGGATATCAACGAAATATAAATGCGTTAGTAGATGTGCACCTTCAGTTATACAAAGCCGCAGGAGTGATATAACCACAATAATCATATATTTAGACATATTTTGACTCGGTGTCTTCCGGCTAAGCAATGGACTTGGCCAAAATTTTTTAGTCTTAACTGAAACAATGACCAAAAATTATTATCGAAATAGTCAGTTGAAACAATATCAATCTGCTGCATTTTTAAAGACTAAACGTGTTGCAGGATGTTGTCAGTGTGCCAGTGTGCCAGTTTGTCAAAATGAGGTTCTTACCTGTTAAAATTTTTTAGGAGTCAATAAAAACCTTGATGTCCGCAGTGTTTTAAACAAATTACATCGTAATGTGATTAATCACTTATTGAATTTTATCGACTGATTATTTACTAACTAGTGTTATCAACTAGAGTTTGTTGTGCTGTCAGCACCTATCTCAGCGGATACCTAATTTTAGTAAAAGCGTTGATTAATATATTTTTATCGTACTATTATGTTTTAAGATTTTGATTAGGTTAGCCATATTTGTGTTTATTCAAAGATTAGTTTTTTAAATATAGTTAAAAGTTGTCTTAAATACGTGTATTGCATTTTGTTTAACGTGTTTGTCATCGTAAATCATGATTCTGAGCTTTACAGAAGTTAGTATTTACGTTTTAGATAAAATTTGATCCGCACACGTTCTTTATTTCGAACACAGTAACTAATGCCATGATATTTGATTTGAAGGGGAAATTAACCAAAGAAAGGTGTAATCATAATGATTGCATTGCATGTAAAACTCATCTAATCTGCTAGAAACTAGTTATTACGAGTCTATCCTAGTGGAATATCAGAATAATTTAAATGCATTACAAATAGATAAAAAATTAGCAGAATTAACTCATGCTCAAAAAGATCGTTTAGCATTCATTGATTTTAGTTTACAGTTTTTTGGGCATGTTGCTCGTAACGATCTTATCAAGCGTTTTAAAACGGGGCTAGCTGCAAGTACACGTGACTTTAGTACTTATAAGGAGCTTGTCCCATCCAATCTCATTCTGCGACATCAAACAAAAAATTACTACCGCACAGACAACTTTCAGCCAATATTTACACACGATCCTGAGGTTATTTTGACTTCCTTGAGTCGTGGATTTGGTAACGGTATATCCACTGGTGTACAACCTTCTGAGCAATGTTTCGATGCGGTCAGGCTGATACATCCTAATGTCGCTATCATTGCCAGTATTATGCGGGCAATTCACAATAAACAAGCAGTCAGGTGTGGTTATGTATCAGTATCATCAGGTGAAACAAAACGCGCCTTAGTACCACATTCAATTGTCAACAATGGTCATCGTTGGCACGTGCGTGCTTATGATCGCAAAGGCAATCGTTTTCGTGATTTTGTATTTACTCGTTTTACCTTTATTGATTTATTGCAAGGGCCTGTGCATGTGCACGAAGCCAGCCCATATGATCAGCAATGGCAACAAATTGTGAATATTATACTTATTCCTCATCCCAACATTAAGCAGTCAAAGGCGATTGAGATGGATTACAATATGTCGGATGGGATGCTTTCAATACAACTT
Source organism: uncultured Paraglaciecola sp. (assembly GCF_913058035.1). Taxonomy (GTDB): domain Bacteria; phylum Pseudomonadota; class Gammaproteobacteria; order Enterobacterales; family Alteromonadaceae; genus Paraglaciecola. The sequence goes on from NZ_CAJXPA010000018.1 coordinate 21,183, forward strand.
AGAGCTGCCGTTGCGGCTTATGTGTTGAGGCAATGGCAAGTGGATTGTTCAACTAACCATATTAAAAACGACCAAGGGTTCCAGTTAGCACTTGCTAACCCCGAGGTATTAAATTTGATTGACAATTTTTTATTAGTTTCCTAATCTAATCTGAATTATTCAATGGCATTCGGCATCTGCAAATTGTGATGACGTTATCTAAGACACATTTGATAAGACACATTTGATGATTTATGGGTCGGATTTTTATATCAGTGGGAATATCACAAGGCCATTGTGTTGAGATGAACGTTTGAACATAAAATAATATTCTAGATAAATAGATAAGCATGTATGCCAGATTTAATTTTTACTTGATCGCGATTTGTGACTAATACATCCGTATCGTAAAAAATAATATCAAGTTTTGATTCAGTCTAAAGTATTCATCTTGACAAGTATTTTTCGGTTTCTTGAATATACTAAATAACCAATTATTGACAATCAATAATTAAGCTGTCGGTTTAGTAAAACAAGAAAGGTAATTGAATTGATTGACATTTTGACTGTTGTAAAAAAAACAGCTTAGTGCTGATACATAACTATCATCTTGACGGATTGCTGCATCGCGTTTAGCTGCAAGTGACTAGGATGATATGTGGATAAATGACGCAGAAGTAATGTGATATTGATTAAATAGACTTCTGTGGTCTGTCATTGGTAAAATCATTGTTCTGAGTGAATGGTTTTATAAAACGATTTACAATTAATGCTTTTATCATAATAGAATCCATTGTTTGGCAACGCTTGCTAACTTTTCAAGCCCATATGGCTGGTAGTGAAATAAATGATTAAACATTTTGTATATAAACAATAACTATAAATCCACTTTTTTAATATGGCTTAAGTCACAATTGGCTTTATATGTAAGTCGATTTCTGCTATTTTCTCCATCAAATAGACGTCCAGATGTCTTAAATTAAACTGCCACGTGGGAATATAATGAGCAAAGTATCGTTGCCGAAAGAAAAAATCAAAATATTACTACTTGAAGGTCTTCATCAAAGTACCTTGGATACACTTCATGCCAGTGGTTATGAAAATATTGAGTACCTGAAAACATCATTACCAGAAGATGAACTGATTGCCAAGATTAAAGACGTGCATTTTGTTGGTATCCGTTCCAGAACACAGCTGAATGAGAACGTAATTGCCGCTGCTAGTAAATTAGTGGCGGTAGGTTGTTTTTGTATTGGTACTAACCAGGTTGACTTGGTCGCTACACAAATACGTGGCATACCTGTTTTTAATGCGCCTTTTTCAAATACACGTTCAGTGGCAGAGTTAGCGCTTGCTCAAATTATTTTGCTTTTGCGTGGCGTGCCAGCCAGAAATGCCAAGGCACATAAGGGCATCTGGGATAAAAGTGCAGTGGGCTCTTTTGAAGCGCGTGGCAAAACCTTGGGTATTATTGGTTATGGACACATTGGTACCCAATTAAGTATTTTGGCTGAGCATCTTGGAATGCGAGTGCAGTTTTTTGATGTTGAAAATAAATTAGTCTTAGGTAATTCAACACAAACTAAAACCTTAAAACAATTGTTAAATACTTCAGATGTAGTCACTCTTCACGTGCCTGAGACAGTACAAACACAAAATATGATCAGTGCCAAAGAGTTAAGTATGATGAAAGATGGTGCAATCTTAATAAATGCTGCCAGAGGCACTATCATTGACATTGATGCTTTGGTTGATGCATTAAAAAGTGGAAAGTTAGCTGGTGCAGCGATTGATGTATTCCCAGTGGAACCGAAGTCTAATGACGAACCATTTGAATCACCATTGACTCAGTTTGATAATGTTATTCTGACTCCTCACGTAGGAGGCAGTACTCAAGAAGCCCAGCAAAATATTGGTATCGAAGTTGCCGGTAAGCTTGCCAAGTACAGTGATAACGGTTCGACGTTGTCAGCAGTTAATTTTCCAGAAGTATCTTTGCCTGAACAAACTGAGCGCTCACGTTTATTGCATATTCATAAAAATGCACCGGGTGTACTAACACAAATAAACCAAGCATTTGCTCAAAAAGGGTTAAATATTGCTGCTCAATACCTACAAACTAATGCAAATATTGGTTATGTGGTGATTGATGTTGAAACTGATGATGCAGAAGAAGCATTCGAGCAACTTCAAAAAATTGACGGCACAATCAAAACAAGGATATTGCATTAGTTTATTTACTATTTCCAACACCAAATTATGAAAATGCCTGCCAATTTAGGTGGCATTTTTATTGACGAGTGATGAAATATTAAGCACATAAATAGACGAGTAACAAACAGAATTGGAAACACTGTCTCTGTGATACCCATTTTATCTAACTATACCTAATTGAGATCCAATTTAGACCAACTATTTATAGTTCCTAGAAGTTGCTTCATTATGTTGTTGATACAGATATGCATGCAAAGCAAATAGCTTTTAGTGTTTTTGGCAAGGGGCAAAGATGGTTTATTCACATGCAAAATCATTTTGTATCAATAATGACAATACCAATATTGTCCTTTCAATATGCTGGGGTAGGTTATTGTTTTTTTAATGATGCCTACTCAATATTGGTCATCACATTCATTCAGCACATAAAAGCTGATACGAAAATAAATATTAGCTATGCAGATTAATACTTAAATCAAAATATTTTTATTAATAACAATATACTCAGATGTCTATAGATCTCCGTGTATTGCCTGTAGAGCTGATATGGCTGTGATTGCAGCGGTTTCTGTACGTAGCACTCTTGGTCCTAATTGAATAGTCTGAAACCCATTTTGTTCAGTTTGGTAAATTTCTTTATCTGAGAAACCACCTTCGGGGCCTATTAATAATTTGGCACCCGCTGGAGGCATAGCTACGTGTCTAAACGCTTTTTCAGCTCTTGGGTGAAGTGTGAGGCGGACCTGGTTAGTTGATAAGTTTACCCAGTCACTAAATAAACTGGGCGCATGCAATACTGGTAGTACGTTTCTGCCACACTGTTCGCAAGCTGCAATAGCTAATTTTTGCCATTGTTCGTGTTTTTTTGACCATCTTTCATTGCTCAGCTTAACACCGCACCGTTCAGTGATAAGAGGAGTAATTTCAGTTACGCCTAATTCAACTGACTTCTGGATCACCCATTCCATTCTGTCGCCTCGAGAAATTCCTTGTCCCAAATGAATACTTAATGGTGATTCTATGCTGATAGAAATTTTTGAGTCAACGCGAACAACTACTTTACGTTTAGCGACTTCAAAAAGCTGAGCACTATATTCATTTCCGTCACCATTAAATAGCACTACGGCTTGCCCAGTTTTTGCTCGTAAAACATTGGCTATATGATTAGTCGCGTCATCAGTCAATGTGACATAATTGTCAGTGGATAAGGTAAAAGGATAATAAATTCTGATAAGACGCATTTTCGTTACTTAGACATAATTTTATAAATGGTATCAACACGGTGAAGTTTAAGAAGGTATAAGAAGATAAATAACTAAAATATTAAGTATAGGCGGATGGTTTAATTCCACCTAACTTTGAATTATTGTTCAATTAGTTTCAATTCCTTCCGAGGTGTCAATAGGGTGAGCAGTCTTTTGCTCTTGGGCTATGGCGTAAACGCCTCTTCGAGCGAATTTAGTGTTTTTGCCATTTTCTCCAGACATCGAATAAACTAAAAGAAACACTAAAGACATAACTAATAAACAAACTAATATCATTTTCAATTCCTTTGAAATATCAGACTACCAAATAGCCCTCGAATTATTATAGCATCAATTTTTTTTGAAATTCAAGTCTACCAATTTGACTAAATAAGTGTGTTATAGCTTTAAGGAGTAAATAAATTAGCTGGAGTTATAAAATTGATGTTATTTTTTAAACATTCCGAACTAAGTTAAAAAGTTTATTAAAGCTGGATTTTACCTTATTGATTAACTTATCCTTTTATTCATGGTGATAATGCAGTGAATTCCGGCATGCTGTTAAACATGCTTCTTAATTATTAAAATGTTGGAGTGAAAAATGTTCAGATTTAATACGGAACAAATGTCCCAGGTCATGGATACTTATATTATTCCTTGGGGAATTGATATTGTAATGGCTATTGCTATATACATTATTGGTAAGTTTACTGTGGGTATCTTAGTTAATGTCTTTGGTAAAGTGATGGCTCGTTCAAAGTATGACGAGATGTTGATTGATTTCATCAAAGCTATTGTTAACTCGATTCTTATGTTGTTTGTTATTGTTGCATCGTTAGATAAGCTGGGTGTAAACACAAGCTCAATGGTTGCTATTTTTGGTGCTGCGGGCTTAGCTATTGGCCTCTCTTTACAAGGGTCTCTACAGAACTTTGCAGCAGGTGTGATGTTACTTGTATTTAGACCCTTTAAGTCCGGTGATTTTATTGATGCGGGTGGAGAAATGGGAACTGTTATGAGTATTAGTATTTTTACTACCATCATGACGACACCTGACAATAAGCAAATCATTGTACCAAATGGTAAAGTTTACGGTGGCAACATCACAAATTTTTCAGCTAATGCAACTCGTCGGGTAGATATGGTAGTAGGTATTAGCTACGACAGTGATTTAAAAAAAGCCAAGGAAATTTTAAATGAAATGGTAGCAGCAGATGAGCGCATTCTAAAAGACCCAGCGCCTACAGTTGCTGTTTCTGAGTTGGCCGAAAGCAGTGTTAATTTTGTGGTGAGACCATGGGTGAAATCCGCTGATTTTTGGGCCGTTAAGTTCGACTATACAGAAGCAGTTAAATTACGCTTTGACTCCGAAGGAATTGGCATTCCATTTCCGCAAATGGATGTACATGTCCATAAGAATGATTAGTGTAATTAATTGTAAAAAAAATGCCGCCATTAGCGGCATTTTTTTATTTTTTTTAATTAAATTTTACAATTGGGCTTGTTCTTTGCCAAACGATAACCTTTCATGGCATTTGGCATATTGTTAGCTAAATTTTGTATACGAGTTGCAGGCAAAGGGTGCGTTGATAAAAACTCTGGCTGACGATTGTCACCGTCGATTTTAGCCATGTTATGCCATAAATTGACCGACTGCTGTGGATTGAAGCCTGCTTTAGCCATAAGGTCTAGTCCAATTAAATCAGCTTCTGATTCATGAGTGCGCCCGAATGGTAATTGTACGCCAACTTGCACACCTAAACCCAAACCAGCCATGATCATATTACTACTAGCAATTTCATTTGTTTCCAACAACTGGTTAGTGACTTTCATTCCCGCACCAATTAAAGCACTACTCGACATTCTCTCATTACCGTGTTCAGCAATCACATGACCCACTTCATGGCCGATAACAGCAGCAAGCTGATGTTGATTTTCGCTGAGTTCAATTAACCCTGTGTACACCCCAATTTTACCCCCTGGCAAGGCAAACGCATTAATTTGCGGTGAATCAAATACCACCAGCTCCCAATCACCTGTAAAAACTGATTTTGGTACATGTTGTGTAATAGCATCGGCAATACATTTCACATACTGATTTGACACTGGTTGACTGGAAATTTTTTGTTCTGTCTTCATTCCAGCAAAAGCCTGTTCGCCCATACCTGCCAACTGAGAGCTTGAATAGAGTTTAAGTTGATTGCGCCCTAAAGGAGATTTAGCACATGATGAAACAAAGATAGTGATGACAAAAATTAAGCACAAGTAATGATTTTGGCGCATGGAAATTATTCGTTTAGTCTAAATGAAAGTTTATTATACCCGATTTAGTTAATCGATTAAGCTCCTGTTCAATTCAAAACAGCTAATTTATTCATTCATTAATAAATTTTTAAGATAAAACTAATATCTACAAATTCTATGTTGTTGCTTCAACAATATTAGGATGCTGTTTCCCATCTGCATGTGCCAATTCAAACTAAGTCGATCATCATGAAAAAAAAATTTGTTACAGCGTTTTGTGCGTGAGGTGAAAACGTTGAGAAACTTAAACTGAAGCCATATGTGGGTCAGGGCGCTGCAATAGTTACGGTGGATGGATTACTCGATAACGCAAGTGGTAATCGCCAGAATATGTTTGTTGGAGGTGTTATTAGTGGATTATTTGGTGGCCTACTCACTACTTTGTTTGAGGTTAAAGACAATGGTTATGAATACCAACTGGCAGCATTGAATGGTGATCTTGTTAGTGTGATTGTAGAAGAATAAGCAGCTTAAAAAGGACAATGTATGAGTATGAGTATGAGTATAAGTATAAGAGTGGACTCTGACGCACGAATTAAATTAGAACCAACGAGTGTCTGAGAGGAAGCTGCGATAGAATATCCACAGCTTTAATTAAAACAGAACAAATATAGACTAAATTTAAGGCTGTATTTGTTCTGAACGAATCTGTTTAAATACTTGCTTTGAGCTGTTCAGCAATATCTGTTCTTTCCCAAGGAAAATCTTCTCTGCCGAAGTGCCCGTAAGCAGCTGTTGCTTGATAAATAGGTCGCTCAAGGTCAAGCATTTTGATCAGTCCGTATGGTCTTAGTTCGAAGTTGTCACGCACCAATTTAACTAATAATGCATCTGAAACCTTACCCGTACCAAAAGTATCAATGTTGATGGATGTCGGTTCTGCAACGCCAATGGCATATGACAATTGAATTTCACATTTATCTGCAAGTCCTGCGGCTACAATATTTTTTGCTACGTAACGTCCAGCATAAGCGGCTGATCTATCAACTTTTGATGGATCTTTTCCAGAAAATGCACCACCACCATGTCTTGCCATACCCCCGTATGTGTCGACAATAATTTTACGTCCTGTCAGACCACAGTCACCCATCGGTCCACCAATGACAAACCGACCTGTTGGGTTAATAAAATATTTAGTTTTTTTACTCAAAAATTTTTCAGGCAATACAGGTTTGATTATTTCTTCCATAACCGCTTCGCGAAGATCAGCTGTGCTGATGCTCTCATCATGTTGCGTTGATAACACTACTGCATCGATCGCTACGGGTTGATTGTTTTCATAAATAAAAGTGACTTGGCTTTTTGCATCTGGTCGTAACCATTTCAAAGTGCCATTTTTACGTACTTCAGACTGGCGTTTAACTAAGCGATGAGAATAAGTAATAGGCGCAGGCATTAATACATCTGTCTCATTACTAGCATAACCAAACATTAGACCCTGATCGCCTGCTCCTTGTTCTTCTGGAGAAGAACGGTCAACGCCTTGGTTGATATCAGGAGATTGTTTGCCTATAGCATTTAATATGGCACATGAGTCTGCATCAAACCCCATATCCGAATGTACATAACCTATTTCTCTGACTGTTTTACGGGTAATCTCTTCAATGTCTACCCAAGCTGATGTTGTGACTTCGCCACCGACTAACACCATACCTGTTTTGACAAAGGTTTCGCAGGCCACTCTAGCTTTTGGATCTTGGGTCAAAATGGCGTCTAAAACGGCATCAGAAATTTGATCTGCGATTTTATCAGGGTGTCCTTCAGAGACAGATTCAGAAGTAAAGAGATGTGAGGTCATAAAAGGGCCTTGATTTAAAAAGTCATTATAAAAATTTAGTGTATTTTAACTATTCAAATATAAAATACCAGTATTTACTTCTAGACGTCCAAACGTCTGTTATTGTTATTCTACTAAGCTGTAAAAAAAAGTCATATACAAATGACTATTCATAATGGATTTAGCATTGCAGTTAGATGCTAGCTAATACAAAATACACAGCTATCTTAGGTAACTGTAATTTCGAGTTACGGAAAGCCATAATTATTGGATCAGTCAGGAGAACACATGTCTTCATCACGTCAAGAACTCGCCAACGCCATTCGCGCCCTTAGTATGGATGCTGTTCAACAAGCTAATTCAGGTCACCCAGGTGCTCCCATGGGTATGGCAGATATAGCGCAAGTGTTGTGGGCAGATCATATGCAACATAACCCAAGCAACCCAGATTGGGCCAACAGAGATAGATTTGTCTTATCTAATGGCCATGGCTCGATGCTTATTTATTCGTTGTTACATTTAACCGGTTATGCATTACCTATTGAAGAGTTAAAAAATTTCCGTCAGTTGCATTCTAAAACTCCAGGACATCCAGAATATGGTTATGCACCGGGTATTGAAACCACTACTGGACCTCTGGGACAGGGATTAAGTAATGCAGTGGGCATGGCTATTGCTGAAAAAACCTTAGCTGCGCAGTTTAATCAACCAAATTTTGATGTGGTCGATCATTTCACTTATTGCTTTTTAGGCGATGGTTGTCTGATGGAGGGTATTTCTCACGAAGTGAGTTCATTAGCAGGCACATTGGGCTTAGGTAAATTAGTCGCATTCTGGGATGACAACGGTATTTCAATTGATGGTCATGTTGAAGGTTGGTTCACCGATAATACTCCCGCTCGTTTCGAAGCGTATGGCTGGCATGTCATTGCCAATGTCGATGGACACGACTCTCAAGCTGTTGCCGATGCGATTACAGCTGCCAAAGCTGAAACATCTAAGCCAACATTAATTTGTTGTAAAACCGTTATAGGTTTTGGTTCACCGAACAAATCAGGAAGCCACTCCAGTCATGGAGCACCTTTAGGTGAGGAAGAAATTAAAGCCACTCGCGATTTTCTAAACTGGCCTCACGCTGCTTTTGAAATTCCGGCTGACGTTTATGCTGGTTGGGATGCAAAAGTGTCTGGCGCAGAAAAAGAGCAAACCTGGAATGAGACATTTGCTGCCTATCAACAAGCATACCCAGAACTTGCAGCAGAGCTAACTCGTCGTTTGGCTGGTGAGCTACCTGCTGATTTTACTGAAAAAGCGGATGCATTTATCCAGCAATCGCAAGATAAATCTGAAAATGTGGCCAGCCGAAAGGCCTCACAAAACTCGATAGAAACTTTTGCTACTTTGCTACCAGAAGTGTTAGGTGGCTCAGCAGATTTAGCTGGTTCTAATCTTACCATCTGGTCTGGTACCAAAGGTATTTCAGCCGATGATGCTAGCGGTAACTATATATATTATGGTGTGCGTGAGTTTGGTATGAGTGGCATCATGAATGGTATTGGTTTACATGGTGGTTTCCGTCCATTTGGCGCTACTTTCTTAATGTTTATGGAATACGCGCGCAACGCAGTGCGCATGGCCTCGTTAATGGGCATTCCAAATATATTTGTGTATACCCATGACTCTATCGGTCAAGGTGAAGACGGGCCTACTCACCAACCCATTGAGCAAGTAGCCAACTTGCGTCTTACTCCAAACTTAGCGACATGGCGCCCTTGCGATGCAGCAGAAACTGCGGTTGCATGGAAATCAGCGCTTGTGCGTAAAGATGGTCCATCGGCATTGATTTTCAGTCGTCAAGGCTTACCTGCTCAAACGCGTAATGCCGAGCAGTTAGCCAATGTCTCTAAAGGCGGTTACATATTAAAAGATTGTAACGGTACCCCTGAAGTCATTTTAATTGCCACAGGCTCTGAAGTAGGGATCACTGTTGAAGCTGCTGAACAATTGTCTGCGGAGGGTAAGGCAGTGCGTGTTGTATCTATGCCAAGTACCACAGTTTTTGATAAGCAAGATGCTGATTATCGCGAGTCTGTGTTACCACGAGCTGTGACTAAGCGCGTAGCGGTCGAAGCTGCTCATGTTGATTTTTGGCACAAGTATGTCGGTTTTGATGGCGCTGTAGTTGGTATGTCCACCTTCGGTGAATCTGCCCCGGGTGCTGCCTTGTTGAAATACTTTGGTATCACTACAGAAGCAGTAGTTGAAGCTGCCAAAGGCTTAAAGTAAAAGCTTATTCAATACCCAAAGGCGTTTATTAGCGCCTTTGTTCTAAGGTGTTTAATAGTAGAAGTATTAGGTGGGGGTGCTCACCTTAAATCAAATTAAAGAGTGTTATGTTACGAATTGCAATTAATGGTTTTGGCCGTATCGGTCGCAACGTTGTGAGAGCTTTATATGAAAGTGGACGTAATTCTGACATTAAAGTTGTGGCAATCAACGAATTAGCCGAGCCAAAAGGCATTGCACACTTGCTCAAATACGATACGTCCCATGGGCGCTTTGGTTTTTCTGTCGATTTACAAGAAAAATACCTAATTGTGGCTGGTGATAAAATTCAGCTATTGCAGCATGAAAATATCGCTGCTCTTCCTTGGCAGCAACTCGATATTGATTTGGTACTTGAATGCACGGGTGTGAATAATGACAGAGCGGCTGGTCAAGCACATTTGGATCAGGGTGCCAAAAAAGTGTTGTTCTCTCAGCCTTGTGGATCGGATATGGATGCAACGGTGATTTATGGGATCAATGACCACCAGTTAAAAATTGACGACCTTATTGTGTCTAGTGGCTCGTGCACAACCAATTGCATTGTGCCAATAATACAGGTGTTGGATGATGCATTTACCGTATTAAGTGGAACCATAACCACTATACATTCTTCAATGCATGACCAACAAGTCATCGATGCATACCATACTGATTTGCGACTTACTCGAGCAGCCAGCCAATCGATTATTCCTGTTGATACCAAGTTAGCGGTTGGGATAGAACGAATTTTACCTAAATTTGCTGGCAAGTTTGAAGCGATAGCGGTGCGTGTACCTACTATCAACGTTACAGCAATGGACTTGAGTGTTACGTTAGAAAAACATGTGTGCATTGATGAGGTTAACCAAGCTCTGAAAGACGCGAGAGTAGGTCGTTTAGAAGGTATTTTAGACTATACTGAAGAACCTTTAGTATCGGTTGATTTTAACCACGATCCGCATTCTTGCATAGTAGATGGCAGCCAAACGCGCGTCAGCCATAAACAATTGGTTAAAACCTTAGTCTGGTGTGACAACGAGTGGGGTTTTGCTAATAGAATGATTGATACTGCAATAGTGATGTTCAATACAAATGAAAGCTAAATTCAGAAGTTATTAATTACAAGGTAAAATATGTCTATATTGAAAATGACCGAGCTTGATTTAGTCGGTAAAAGAGTATTAATACGCCAAGATTTAAATGTACCAGTCAAAGATGGTGTTGTGACCTCTGCCGCTCGCATTCGTGCTTCATTGCCCACTATCGAAGCTGCTTTACAGCAAGGCGCTAAAGTGATGATTATGTCACATTTAGGTCGACCTGTAGAAGGCGAGTTTGCAGATGAGTTTTCGTTGCTACCCATAGTCAATTATCTAAAAGAAAAAACCAACTTGAAAGTTCGGTTAGTGAAAGATTACTTAGATGCTGTAGACGTCAATGATGGGGAAGTGGTGGTATTAGAAAACGTACGCTTTAATGTTGGCGAAAAGAAAGACGATGCAACACTTGCTAAGCAATATGCTGCATTGTGTGATGTATATGTAATGGATGCTTTCGGGACTGCCCATCGCGCCCAAGCCTCAACCCATGGTGTCGGTGTGTACGCTCCTGTAGCTTGTGCTGGGCCTTTACTCGCCGGTGAGCTTGATGCCTTAGGTAAAGCGTTAAATAACCCACAACGTCCTTTGGTTGCAATCGTTGGCGGTTCAAAAGTATCGACAAAATTAACCGTATTAGATGCCTTATCTAAAATTGCTGACCAACTTGTGGTGGGAGGTGGCATTTCAAATACCTTTATTGCAGCCCGTGGTCATAACGTTGGCCGGTCGTTACATGAAGCTAATTTAATCCCAGAAGCTAAACGTTTAATGAACTCCCTAGATATACCAGATGCTGTTGATGTGCGTGTTGGCAAAAACTTTAATGAGTCAGAACCGGCTGTGATAAAAAATGTAAGCCAAGTATTAGACGACGAAGAAATTATGGACTACGGCCCTCAAACTGCTGAAAATGTAGCATCAGTATTGAAAGGTGCAAAGACTATTTTATGGAATGGCCCTTGTGGCGTTTTTGAATTTGATAATTTTGCTAAAGGCACAGAAGTGGTGGCTCGAGCCATCGCTGATAGCGATGCGTTTTCAATAGCGGGTGGCGGTGATACGCTTGCAGCGATAGATAAATGGAATTTGAGTGATAAAATTTCTTACATTTCTACCGGTGGTGGTGCGTTTCTTGAGTTTGTTGAAGGCAAAGTGTTACCTGCCGTTGCGATGTTAGAAGCCAGAGCGTCAAAATAGTTAATCGGTGTAAAACATTGTAAAGTGTAATAACGAGAAGAGCTTGAGCTCTCTATTAAATACTTTTAACCCCACGAGCCGTTATGCTCATCAGCTTCAACATAATAAAAAGGAATGTTGCACATGGCATCACAAACACAAATAGATATGCTTGCAAAAGTTAAAAAACAAAGTGGATTTATTGCTGCACTTGATCAAAGCGGCGGCAGTACACCTAAAGCTTTAGGTTTGTATGGTGTAGATGAGACTGAGTATCAAGGTGACGAAGAAATGTTCACCAAAGTACATGACATGCGGACCCGTATTATCACCTCCAGTGTGTTTAACGGAGAACGTGTTTTAGGAGCGATCTTGTTTGAAAACACCCTTGATAGGAACATTCAAGGCCAAAGCACCTCTAGTTATTTATGGAATGTAAAACAAGTTGTGCCTTTTTTGAAAGTTGACAAAGGTTTAGAAACTGAAGTAAATGGTACCCAGTTATTAAAAGTGATACCTGATTTAGATAACTTGTTAGCCAAAGCTAACCTACAAAATGTGTTCGGGACTAAAATGCGTTCAGTGGTTAAGTTGGCTAATGTACAAGGTGTTGATGATTTGGTTGAGCAGCAGTTTACAGTGGCTAAACAAATTTTAGCTGCGGGCCTAATGCCAATTATTGAGCCAGAAGTGGATATTTATAGTCCTGAAAAAGCAGCAGCTGAAACTTTACTTAGAGCTTCGATCCTTAAACACCTAGACAGTCTGGCAAACGATCAACAAGTGATGTTGAAACTGACCTTACCCGAGACGGCTAACTTTTACCAAGACTTGGTTGAGCACCCTAAAGTGTTAAAAGTCGTCGCGTTATCTGGCGGATATTCAAGAGAAGAAGCGAATAACAGATTGACAGAAAATAATGGCATGATTGCAAGTTTCTCCCGTGCATTATCTGAGGGACTCAGTGCTAAACAAAGTGATACTGAGTTTGATGCAACTATGGATACGTCTATTGAAAGCATTTATCAAGCCTCAAAAACATAGTTATATTCTGTGATGACATTGGTCGAGCATATGCTTGACTTTTTTTGCTCGGAAGATCGGAACGATTAGGCTATTATTTATTTTTTGACCTTAGATGGACGAGAACTAAAAAAGATGATCCATGATCTGCCCTTACCTATGTATAAAAAACTTACAGTGACATTTAGAGTTGAACCCGGATGTTTAGGCCCTGATGGCATTGATCATATTGAAGGTTTTTGTAAATTTGCCAAAAAAGAAGTGGCTGGACTAGATTCGGATTTTATACGCTGGGTCATTACGCCTCGTTATGATAAATCCTTGCTCGAAGCAGAATACAAAACTAATAATAAACGTCTCGATCATGACAAGGCTGAGAAATATCTGAGGGTGTTTGGGAAAGAGCTTGTCGATTTTGAAGAGCACCTACAAGACAAATTATCAATCTTAATTGATCAATATCTTGGCCGCTAATTAAGTCTTTAATTGTACAAATAACAAGGGAGCATCCAATAAACAGTAAACAAGTAGTCTCAATAGCATTATGTTTGGCGGCTGATTAATATACTGAATAGATTAAGGTTGTCATGTGGCAATCTGTATTTTTAAGACTTCGTTACAGTTCGCGCAGAATAAACAATTTCATCACTTTTTTATCACTATTTTTATCACTATTTTATTCTTTAATATTGTGGTGCTGATGATAAATCATGTCTTTGTTATGCAGTGGAGCAATGACATGATTGGGTATGTATATAAACAAGGGCTCAATGTATTGTGCGGTGTTGCTGCTTCATTATTGGACATTTATTTAAAAGACGGCACTTGGCAACAAATCAATGGCAAACATCGTTGTTTTAAAACATTATTGGTAGATGTTTAGCTGACTCAGAGTCTAGTCCTGTGCAAGGTGACACCTCATCAGCTCAAAGGACAGCATACAAGCTTTGACCAACGTTTATTGCAGAGAAACGTTCTACTGATTAAACGTTTTTAGTAAGACCGTGTTCGACTGATTTAAGCTTTAGTTATATCGACCTCCTAGTTGAGGAAGTCACATTAGACCACTTGGTTATTTGTAAACGAGATCAACTTACTACCGATTGTGAGTTATATTTATTAAGCAGCAACAGTATAGTAGTCGAAGGCTTTTTGGTTGGTTCTGGTTACAATGTTTATAGCGAAACTTCTCACTTCTCACTTCTCACTTCTCATTGATCCTTAGCCATATTTTAATCTGGTGCATGATTCAGATTTAATCTTTTGTCGTTTGGCTTAGTCAGTAACACACAGATTTTATTTTGTTAGATAAAAATATTGCCGAGTAAAAATTGAATTGAAATTGGTAGGGTGATCCGCCGGTCAAGCTCAATAACTATTATCGAAGTCCACAAAATGGCTATAGAACACCAGCCATAAAAGTCACTTCACTAGAGCTCTAAACGTTGTTTTTACTAAGTGCTGAACCGAGCAGGATGTTTTTCATGGGCAGTTAATGATCAGTCGATAAACATTAGCTACAAAGATGACTGTATTGTAAGACCTCACAATATCGATAGCCATATTTTAAAACCTAGAAAGAAATTGCCATGATGGGCCAAGACAGCTGGAAGCAGTCACTTTATGGCTTGGGTAACCAATTAGTTGTTTAAGCTTGGGCAGGAAAGAGTTTAAGTGATTTACACTTCTATCAACTAATATTGACGTCTCCCGATTAATCAGAGTTTAGGTGGTCTAGATGATGTTATGACATAAAAAGTTGTTTTCATTTGTAGCTTAATTTTAAACCTAACTCTAGGATATAGTTACTTTCACGTTCAATATCCGCACTAAATACTGGCTTTTGCTCAAGCCATTCATCAGGAAGTTGAAGCTGAAATGTATCACCATTTGCTTTAAGCAAAATAATGGGCAAAATGTCGTCTTGACGTTTTATGTTAAGCAATACGCCTAAACGTAATAATGCGATAAGTCTATAAACTTGATCCTGGGCTAAAAGAGTGAATTCTGGTATGTCTGCCACTCTAATTTTTTTACGATAAAATCTGGTTAACGTTGCCAATAAGTTTTGTTGTTCTAGCCCAAATCCGGGTAATTCGATATTTTGTAGTATATAACCTGAGTGGCGCTGTATGCCTCTGGTATTAATTTGTAAACCCACCTCATGCAACAAGGCAGACCAAGCCAACATATTTTTAAGTTCTTCATTATCAATTTTCCATGCTTTTTTGCACTGTTGATAAAGTTCCATAGTAGTGGCAAGCACTCGTTTGGCTTGTTCCACGTCAACGTCATAACGAGTCGCTAAGCTTTCAGCACTGCGCTGCCTGATATCGGGATGGGTTAAATGGGTTTCCATCTCATATAGAACCCCTTCACGAAGGGCGTCTTGTGAAAATTCCATCTCCTGAATATCCAGACTTCTGAACGTTGCAATTAAAATAGCCAGACCCGCTGCAAAAACTGAACGGCGGTCATCAGTTAGACCATGTATCTGCAAGTCATTGCTATTACCAGCTGCACAGCATAAGTTCATCAATGTAAGCAAGTCAGTCAAGCACACATGGTTTTCTCTATTTGTACTATCAAGTTGAGCTGCTAATTCGATAATAATTTTGATGGTACCTGATGTTCCAATACACGTGTTCCATCCAATTTGTTTATATTTTTTATCGATCATCTCCAATTCTTGTTGGGCGCTGGTAATGGCACGATTAAAGGCTTTTTGTTTGAGTTCACCATGCTTAAAAAAACGATTGGTATAACTGACGCAGCCCATTTGAAGGCTACGAAGTACATTAGTATTAAACCCCTCGCCAATGATAAATTCGGTTGAACCACCACCAATATCGACTACCAGGCGTCGGCCTTCTTGGTGATTGGTGTGGGCGACCCCCTGATAAATAAGCCGTGCTTCTTCTGCTCCGGATATGATCTCAATAGGAAAAGGAAATACATCTTTTGCTGCTCTCAAAAATTCCTTTGCATTACTCGCTTTTCTCAGTGCATGGGTGGCGACCACTCTTACACATTGTGGCTCAAAACCTTGTAGACTTTCAGCTATTACTTTAAGAGTATTTAAGCCCCGCTGCATCGTCTCTTCAGATAAAGCGCCGTCTGTGCCTAAACCATCTCCTAAGCGTACTTTCTGTTTAACCCGGTGAAGTATTTGAACTGAGCCTGCGACAATACGTGCAACCACTAGATGAAAACTATTCGAACCAATGTCTAACGCAGCTACCTTAATAGAGTCTCTTATTTCTACGTTATCGAAGGTAGGATCAAACGCAGTTTTAGTTTTAGACATTTTGGTCCTTTTCAAGTGCTTTTAAATAACGATAAATTTCAGTTTGAGAGCGCAGGTTCTTACGATTGCCTCTGGTCACGTAATGGTTGGTTTGTTGTTTGTCTATAACACGGGCTTTAAGTGTGTCATTAAATTGTATGTGTAATATATCCATAATTCTGCGTTTTAAATTTTCATCATAGATAGGGCATCCAACCTCAATACGAAAATCCATATTGCGGGTCATCCAATCTGCAGAAGAAATGAACATTTTAATGTCTCCGGCATTCTCAAATACCATTACCCTTGGATGTTCTAAAAAGCGGTCAACAACACTGATGACGCTAATATTCTCACTTAAACCTTTTACCCCGGGTACCAATGAACACATACCTCGGATGATTGCTTTTATTTTAACTCCTGCTTGACTGGCTTTATATAAATCATCTATTAGTAATTTGTCATCTAAATTGTTGATTTTTAATGTTATTTCAGCCTTGCGTCCTTCATTAGCATTTTGCATTTCTTGACGTATTAAGGCTTGAATTTTGGTTCTAGCATTGAGTGGCGACACTTGTAAATGCTGAAATTTCTGCCTTCTGTAGGGCTGTTGAATAAAAGTAAAAACAGCTTCCGCTTCATTAGCGAGTTCTTGATTACGAGTAAATAAACTAAAATCGGTATAAATCTTTGCTGTCTTTTCGTTGAAATTGCCGGTACCAAAATGAGCATACTTAATTAACTGTCCTTTTTCTTCGCGAGTGACGACGCATAATTTACTGTGAATTTTCAATGCGTGCATACCAAAGACTACTTGCACACCTGCGTCGGTCATTTTTTTAGACCATTGAATGTTTGCCTCTTCGTCGAATCTAGCGCGAAGCTCAACTACTACCGTCACTTTTTTACCATTATCTACCGCATCGATTAATGAGCTAATGACCCTTGATTGGCTAGCGACTCGATAAATATTTAAACGGATGTGTTTTACGCTGGTATCGAATGCAGCTTGTCGAATAAACTCAGTGACATGCAAAAAACGATGATAGGGGTAATGTAGCAGAATATCTTTTGCGGTAATCGCGTCAAATACGGTGTCATATTCAGAAAAGTCTTTTGATGTCAGAGCGGGTAACTCTTGGTTTTCTAAATAATCGCGGCCAATATTCGGAAACCCAATAAAGTCCTTAAAATTCCGGTAAGGACCACTAGAGATGAGACTATCGTAAGAAGATATTTTTAAGCGTTTTTTTAAATCCTTGAGCATTTCGCTGGGCATTCTGCTGTCGTGAACCACGCGAACAGGCTCTGCAATCAATCTTTGTTTCATGCTTTCTGACATTTTATCGACATAACTTTCATCTATTTCATCATTCAAAGAATATTCTGAATCTCGGGTCATTTTAAAAGAAAATGCCTCGAGAGAATCAAACTCAATAAACCCCTTAAAAATAGTTTCCAAGTTTAATCGGATAATGTCATCTAGCAGAATAATGTACTTCTTTTTTCGGCTTTTTTCTGGCGGTATAACCACAAATCGTGACATGTTTTGGCTCGGAACCTCTATGGTTGCGTAAGCAATAGCTTTGTCATCCTTGTGAACCCCTACATAAAGATAGGTGGCAAAGTCATTTAATCTGGAAACTAATTTAACCTTTTTGTTCAGTAAAACAGGAGCGATGTGTCTTAAAATTTTATTCTTGAAATAATTACTTAGCCATTGAGTGTGGTAATCGTTGAGGTCTTCTTCACCGAGTAAAAAAATATTGTATCTGGCTAATCCTTTCGCCACATTGGAATGAATACGATCAAAATTTTTGGTCATACCCAAGACTTTCTCTTGTATCTTCTCCATTAATAATTTTGTTTGATCAGCTTCTTCAAATTCACCTTCATTCAAGTGAATATATATTTTGCGCTTTACATCAGCCACTCGAACACGATAAAACTCATCCATATTGTTTGAATAAATACCAAGGAATCGAATACGTTCAATAATAGGATTGTTTACATCAGCCGCCTCTTGTAAAACTCGTTGGTTAAAAGATAACCAACTGAGTTCTTTGGGATAATATATATTAACGGTACCTGGCATATTTCACTCTTTATTTGGGTTTTATACGCCAATGGTGTGTGGCTATTGTGACAATTTAATGACAGCTACATACATAAATTTTCACATAACTACTGAAATTCAATGTCTACCATCAGATCATTTGCAATACTTTCTAAAGACTCTTGTAATTTTTCTAAGTCGAAATCAGCAGCAATACTAATGAGAGCATTAGCTTTAAATAGCGAACCACCCCAATTAGGAGCTGTTTCGAGGTAAGAATCAAATTTAACAATGTTCAGGTTAAATTGATTTAGAATTTGTGTTAGCTCTTGCACAATACCGGTTTTGTCATTACCTGTAATCTCGATTTGTACTTTTTGTTGGGGCTCGTTGGGCTCTTCAACCACACCACTTAACAAATGTATTTTTAAATCAGGATGCTGTAACAAGAGTGTGATAAGTGTTTGATGTTTATCTAGGGGTAAATCAATTTGTACAAAACCAGCAAAGTGTCCTGCCATGTGCGAAAAGTTACTGCCTAACCAGTTGCCTCCCATGCCGTAAACAGTTTTGGCTAGATTGCTAATTAATCCGGGTTTGTCTTGTCCTACTAAAGTAAATATTAACGGTTTCATATAAGTGTCACATTTCTGTAATAAAATTAAAATTATGAAAGCCTGATGCTCCCTTAAGTAGCCTAATACATTCTTTGTTAGTTGTAAGG
>NZ_CAJXPA010000019.1 GCF_913058035.1 uncultured Paraglaciecola sp.
AAAAATAATCAAAGGTTTTATATACTGCCATTGATATCATTTTTATTTCTTCTAATGCTATTCTTATTCCTTCGTTATTACCTGATTAAACCACATGTAGTTAGCCGATTGCCCTCAACCAATAGTGTGACAAAGCAAGTTATCAATACATTTGACGTTTTTTTAGCTGAGCGAAAACGTGCAGTTAAAGCTGTGGCAATTTCCTGGCCTGAAAGGCATACAAATATACTAGATTGGTTAAATATTCACGCTGCCAAAATGACCAAGTTGCATCCAGACATCGCTGATATAGGGTGGATAAGTCCCGAGTTCACGGTTCGTTGGTCTTTAGCCTCTAAAGAACATGCTTTCGTACTAGATAGAAATATTGCTGAATTTGGTATCAATACCGATGAACTTAAGCTCATTGGTGAAACTTCCAGTTCGTATCAAGTCAATAATTCATTAGTCTTCTACGCGATTAGAATCGATCCCGATAATGCTCAGCTAGGTTATCTGTTAGCAAGCTTTGACATACAAAAATCCTTAGCTTCTATGTTAGGTGGTCTAATTAATCCAGAATTTGGGTTTACTATTAGTGATAGTGAAAACGAAAATTTGTTATTGAAACACAATGTTTTTGTGGATGATGAGACAATAGTGTCTCAATTGTTCAACTTTGCCGGTCGCACTTTCATGTTAAAGCAACATCGCGATAAACCGGATTTTAAAATGTATGATTTGATATTTTGGTCAGGCTCAATCGCTTCTGGCTTTGTTAGTCTATTTTTATACTGGCTAATAATAAACGTTTTCAGACACGGCAAGAATCAACAATATTATCGAGGTATCAGTGAAGATTCTCTTGACAGTATTCTTGTTTATCAGGCCTTAGGTGAGAATAACAGCGATATAATAGAACTTGTATTGGTTGATGCCAATAAAGCGGCTATTAAATTGTTGAATATTGAGCGGTCCGCATCACAGCCAATTAAGCTCAGTCAGCATTTACAGTTAATACAAGCTAAGCATCTTTTACCTAAGATTAATGATGTAAACCAATCTGGCTTAGCGTTCGGGTGTGAATTACACCTAAACTCATCCAACATTAGTCAATGGCTTAAATTGCGAGTTGCCAAAGCCGGTGATGGGGTTACGATGACATTCAGCGATATATCTCAACACCTAATTTCCCAGAGAAATCTGCAACGCAGCGAAGCGAAATTTCGACGTTTGATTGATGGTCTCAGTGACCATTATATATACTCGAAAGACCCCTCTGGCAAATTTACTTTTATAAGCCATAGTGTTAAAAGAATTCTTGGATATGAGGTTGCGGATTTCCAAAATAATTACGAAAAATATTTGGTCAATTTGCCAAACAACATGGATGAGATACGCTTATCGCAACTACGTGGCGAACAAACTAAATCCTACACTGTGGTTTATATTTCTGATTGTTTGCAGGAAGTGATGATTGAATACCATGATTCACCAGTGTTCGATGGAGCTGGTAACTTGCTCGCGATAGAAGGTATTGGACGTGATGTCACGGCCGAATTGAAATTAAAGGATCAAATTTACTACCAAGCCAATTACGATAAGTTAACTGGTTTGCTCAATCGTCACGCCTTTGATGTCGAATTACAAGGTCTCCTTACACGATTGAAGACAACCCAAATGCATGCTTCCTTATGTTACATAGACATAGATGAATTTAAGTTAATCAATGATACCTGCGGTCATCTTGCTGGTGATCAAATGCTGCACAATATTGCAAACACACTTGGAAAAAAGTTGGATAGTGATGATGTTTTAGCTCGCGTGGGTGGTGATGAATTTTGCATGATATTAACGGGTCTGGACAATAAAAATACGGAATCGAAGGTACAAACTATTCTGGATCATGTGGCAACCAATCCATTTTTATGGGAAGACAAAGTATTTCATGTCAGCGCGAGTATCGGTGTAGTGCATATCAAACCTAAAATTTCAGACGTAATAAGTTTGATGAAATCAGCTGATAATGCCTGCTATAAAGCTAAGATAAACGGTAAAAATCAATTTAGTGTATATCAGCACAACGGGTTGCTAGAAGCATTTCGCAAGCAAGAACTAGATGTGTTAGAGGTATTACAGGATGCAATCGAACACAACAAACTTCAACTGTATTTTCAAACTATTAAACCACTGGGCTCATTAAATACTAATCACAACTATGAAATCTTGTTACGCATGTTCGATGAAAATGGTGCTATGGTAAATCCAGGCGTTTTTATCCCAGTTGCAGAACGCCACGGCTTAATGTCTCGGGTAGATAGATGGGTATTTGAACACACCATAGACTTACTTGAGCGTCATCCTAAACACACCCTTAACCTGGATAAATGTGCGATCAATTTGTCGGGCGCTAGCCTCAATTCCCCTTCATTATTAACCGCCATGTTAGAACGATTGCAACGCACTACTGTGCCGGCTGAAAAACTATGTTTTGAAATTACTGAAACTGCTGCAGTGATGAATCTAGACACGGCTGGTAAAATGATTGATAAAATTAGACTTCTAGGGTGTCATTTTTCACTCGATGATTTTGGTGCCGGCATGTCCTCATTTACCTATTTAAAGAACATGAACGTTGACTATGTAAAAATTGATGGCTCATTTGTTAAAAATATGTGTCATGACGCCAGTGATTTTGCCACGGTCAAGGCTATTCATGAAATTGCTAAAAGCATGGGTAAACAAACGATTGCAGAATTTGTAGGTGATAAGAAAACAGAACAACTATTGCAGCAATTGGGAGTGGATTTTGCCCAAGGTTATGGCATTGCTTTTCCTATGCCTATACTGCCAATGTTATCTCAAGGTTAGTTGGTATTATTTGGCTTACTGGCAGCGATAACATGCAGTAGTGTTGAACCCGCGAGTTTTGTGTTGACCAATAACACTAAAAATCAGCTAAATATATAGCTTGAAAAAGTACTCTCAATGGTCAGGAAATTTTTGCTGAGCGATAAGCCAATATGCTTCTAGTTAAACAATGTGAGTCAGCATGGTGGTCATATCATCTAAATGTAACCTAGAAATGATCAGCAATTTAAGCATTTATGACAACACAATGACCTATGAAAATCTGATTGAGATTGACGCATCTAAGCCAACAGTGAAAGTGGATATATTTGGAAATAGAGATGTGTTAAGAAGATTACATAAACGTCTGAGCAACAGTATGAAGCTTTATTCAAATGTTGGTTTCACTCATTCGGAAATGGTGACATGGGCCCTGATTTTATTCAGCAGCCCAGTGACATAATTTTCGAGCCTAATCATATCCAAAAATGCCTCAACAAAAACGCTTTAAATAGTGGGTTTCAGAAGTATTCGAACAAAAAACTCCAGTTTTTATGCAGTTCACTTTCCGCAGAAGTGCTGGCTGATTGAAGATGACTCAGCTTAACGGATTACATGATTTTACCTAAGTTTATCAAGATGTGTGTAAAGGTTAGGTTAACCCTAAAGCCGGATTAGTCCTTGAAATGTGATGAATAGGTAAGTCCATGCGTTAATCAGTGCCCGGCAGAGAACACACAACGTTGCCCGCTGTGATATTGGTGAGTTCAGTTTTAAACGTGCTCAGTTCACTTCTTGCAATGGCAATACTTAGCGTCACTTGCTGAGCATAATTCGGTTTAATATCCTGAACATCATAACGTTCTAGTAATCGAGATATATTGCCATCATGAGTATAGTCGTAGGTTAATAGTAAGGTGGTGCGAGCAACCTTAAGCTTCATGGGTAAATCTGTTAGCACCAGCGCCACAGCATCAGAATAGGCCCGTTGTAACCCGCCAGTGCCAAGCTTGGTGCCACCAAAGTAGCGAACAACGACCACCACAATATCACCGTAACCACTGTATTCGAGTACTTTTAACATAGGCATGCCTGCTGTTCCACTAGGTTCGCCGTCATCACTCATGGAACGAATAGTCGTATTGGGTGCCCCCGCTATATAAGCCCAGCAAACATGATTAGCGTGCGGGTGTTGTTTACGTAACGTTCGGATAAAATCCTCTGCTTCCTTGCGACTGACGGCAGGCGCAGCGAAGCTTAGAAATTTGCTACGCTTGACTTCTTGCTCAATCTGGTATTTTTTTGCTGGGACTTGATAGCTTGGTAACCTCAAAATATTAGGCCCACATCACTAAAATCGCGGCCACAGCGATAAGCAATAAACCTATTACTTCATGTTTTTGTACTTTGTTTTTCAACCAAATGGTGGCGACTAGCATGGTTAATAACACTTCAACTTGTCCCAGTGTTTTTACATAGGCGACATGATGCAATGACACCGCACTGAACCAACAAATAGTACCAAGACAACTAATGATGCTAGTGGCTAAGGTTATCTTTGCGTTATTTTTCAATGCTACAAACGTCTTTTTGTTTTTTACTGAGATATAACTCACAAGTAAGGTGGTTTGAATGCATAACACCCATAGCAGCACCCAAGCTGCGCTATGGGGGAATGGTACATTTAGCAAATGACTCGCCTCCCTGACAAATAATGATGTTAGGGCAAAACAAGTGCCACAAGCCAAACCTATTGTCACCGTCTTAAGGCTTAACTGACCTTTTCTGCCACCACCGGACAAAACAAATATTGCCGCCGCACCTACCAAAATACCTATCCAGCCAAACCAACTTAATTGACTGCCAAAGAATACAGTACCTAATACTCCTGCCACCAAGGCTTCGCTTTTAGCCAAGCCAGCACCCACAGTAAAGTTTTTTTGTTTAAATAGAATAACCATTAAAGAAGTAGCAGAAATTTGCATTACAGAGGCGAGTAAAACAAGGAATACAAATTTTAGGGAGAACTCAGGGATAGTTTGATGTGAAAAAGTATAAAGTATGATCAAGTATGTCAATGCAATAGGTGGCGCAAATAAAAAACGCGCTAAGGTGACACCAGAGGTACTAATATGTTCACTTAGTTTACTTTGCAAAGCATTACGAAACGTCTGTAACACCACTGCACCCAGTGTAAAGAAAACCCAATTCACAGAACATCTCTAATCAACCTAAAAGATGATCATACCCCACATAGGTATAAAAGTTTTATCACCGGATCACATAACTAGTATTTTTGACGTCTATCTAACTCAACTTGTTACTCTGGTGTTTTATTCGCTGTTTTGGGTCTCTTTGATTTAAAAAATGTGTAGGCCCACGTTCGACTAACCGTTTTGGCTCGCCAATCCTGTTGCCATTTACCTGTTTTTTATCAATCGTTTGTGACAGAAAATCAAGGCCAACATTGAAATGAAATCCAAAGCTTATGAGTTGACCTATTCACTACCACTTATTCACTAACACCCATTCTGACATCACTAAAAACGCCAATCATTGATAAGTGGTTTTTTTATACCATCCATAAACCACAATGCGGCCACCAAACCTTTTGTATCGTTGGTCACAGTAATGACGGCTTCGAAGTTAATATCACTCAATGACGTTCTGAGTAAGCAGCTACTGTAATTAATACTATAACTTCCATCGCTATGCTGCTGATAATCACTACATAAAGATAAATAGGCTGCCTGGTAATCATCTTCCGAGCGAGAAATCTTTAGTTTAAACGAACGTTCACTATTTAATGCAAAACCATTAGGTACCACTATCTCATGGCTAGTTTGTGCTGCACTTTTTTTAATAACCTCAGCTTCCATAGGTTTACTCTCCTGCAAGCTAAATTCAGTGACAACAGGTTGGCTTTGAACCGGAGTAGGTAACGGGTTGCTTGGCTGACTATCATTTGTCCCTGCAGTCGGATTTACTGTACTACTTTCTGATCCGCCACCCCCTCCACATCCAGTTAATAAAGTACTCAATAAAACAAAGCTGTATAGATGGTTCATATATCACCTCTTTAATTAGAAAAAATATTATTTGTGTTGGCATTTTCAGGTATGTACCAGTCAGCATCCACAAGACCTTCATTGGCAATAAAACTAGAAAATAAGGGATATGCATAAATTACATCCATATATTCCAAGGAATATTGCATTTCAACACCGACATTGATTGCCCACGGCATGCCATTCTCACTTACAAAGTAGCGCCCATTTTGTGGCTCACTTCTATCATCCCTGCGACCGAAGAAATCGGCTCTAAAAGCTTCTGTTGGCGCTTTATCCGGTAAATGTATCTCATACGCTCTTCCCGGTGGCAGACCAAATGCTAAGCTATGATCATATCCATCACTCGCAAATAAGAACGGGTCGTAAGGAAACTCTGGCATTTGCAGACTGGGAATAGCATTGGTCATTGGTAACGTCATAGAAAAGCCCATTTGAATATCAGTACCACAACCTGGTTCTGTTCGATAATAGTTGCAATTTATACCCGCACTGACGAAGTCCCACACATCATTGGTGACGATGGCTATTGCCTCATTGCGAGCCAATTCGAGGGGAGAGGTATTTTGTGGTATGTCGTTAATGGTATAACGAATGGCATCTTCATCGACTGTACTTCGTAAAACACCGGGTAAACGAAATGCAAAACCATTGTGATGTAATGCGCCTACGGCCGCTATCTGCCCTTCTAATTTAATCCGAATAACTTCATCATTGAGCTTATATTCACTGATACGATAATTCATCACTAAGTCATTAAAATCATAGTCGCCTATTGATGGCCAGTTATCTTCAAAGGCAATGGTTGCCCACTCAGAAGCACTAGGGTAGTAACTTATGCTGACATTAAGCTCTGTAATATCAACCTGATGATCTTCAACCTCCCCATCACTGAAACTCCCAGTTGGTTCTAACCCACCGACACTACTGAGTCTAAAGCGAGCCCATGTGTTACCTGCCTCAGCCCATTCAGGGACGTCATAAGCTAGCGTATTACTACCTTGTATTACAGCTTGGGTATCAGCGATTTTTTCATCGGATCCAAACACACCATTTCCGTCAAAATCTATCCAAGCATCAACAAAAGCGGGTGTTGATGCGATAAGTTCCAGTAGTGCAGAATTACCGACTTCGAGACCTGTAACAAAAGCCACACCGTCTTCATCATCATTGCCATCTGTTACGTCATCACTGAGGGGAAATTGATAGCTATCAAATTCGGCGTCGACACCAGATCCCATAAAAATCGTATTATTTTCTGTACTGTGGCTAGCGCCATTATCAGCAACAAGGCTGCTGTATGAGGCGGGTGCATCACCAAAGTCAATCGTAGCTTCAGGAGGTGCGTCAGCTATTGCTTGAGTGATCGACGCGGCCATTCCGTTAGTACAACCTGTCTGTCCGATAACGCTATCTGCACCAAACTCGATGAAATTCGTCGCTGAATAAGCACCGCCACAATCATTAGCTATGCCCTCTATTACTGTATTAGCTCCCGTTTGAACGAAGCCCTTAGCAAGAATAAATCCAGTGGTTTCGGCACCTGCACCTAACTGTGTATAACCAGCTGCACCCGGTTTGTCACCCAGTACATTCCAAATTATAGTGCTGTTATCGGTTACGTTTAACAATATAACCTTCGCATCAATAGCAAAACTCAAGTAGTTAGCAATGTTAAAAATCCATGTACCATCCACACCTTTGCCATCAAGTGTGAGGGTTTTTCCACCAGTAATGGTCAGATAATCTATGGTGCTGTAGATGCCCGCTTCGAGCGTTTCGTTATTCACTCCAAAAGTAATTGAGACGAGCTCAGTTCCTGTTCCCAAGTCTTTCAGTGCTGTTTGCATCGTCGTAATTAACACTTCTTGATTGGTTACTAATAAGGGAGGAGGGGGGACTAACAAAGAATTCGCCGTGAGGATCCCATCAATTTGAACACCAGCACCGATGGTGGTGGTGGTCCCAGCATCAACATTGCCATGAAAAATTGAACCTGCACCGACAGTGACGGTGGTTCCAGCTAAAACATCGCCGGTTACC
Source organism: uncultured Paraglaciecola sp. (assembly GCF_913058035.1). Lineage (GTDB taxonomy): Bacteria > Pseudomonadota > Gammaproteobacteria > Enterobacterales > Alteromonadaceae > Paraglaciecola. The sequence goes on from NZ_CAJXPA010000019.1 coordinate 7,941, forward strand.
TCAACAAGTGTATCAAAGGTTGCGGTAGTTCCGGCTACGATACTGCCATCGATTATGGCGCTAGCACCAACGGTGGCGGTGGTTCCCGTCTGAATAAAACCATTTACAATAGCAGCGACGCCGAGCGTTACAGTAGATCCTGCTTCGATATAGCCAACAACACCTGCATCAGCACCTAGGGTGGTAGCTGCTCCAGCCTCTACATTACCCGCAAATATTGCATTTGCAGCTAGTGTAACTGCAGTGGCACTTTGAACATTACCCCCAACTGTGGTGCGAGCCCCCGCCGTTATGTAACCACTGGCATAAAGCGACTGGTTATTTAGGTCTGAATCCGCCAGAGATTGAGCCGCTACTTGTGCGCTAGACACAGCAAAAAAAATCAAGGTAAAAAAGTACGAATTTACCCATGTAAAAAATGATTTTTTACGGCATGGCTGTGAAGTATTAGATAAATTATTAGCACTGTTTAGATCATAATGATCTGTTACTTTAGGATTGAAAATTGTGAATTTGTTTAGTAGATCGCACTTCCAATGGCCTTTGCTGCTATCAATTACCCTGTGTTGTGTATGGCATGTAATCCGCTTTTGAGCCATTTCTTGGTGACGACTTAAGCAAGCACTGGCTAACAACCAGACATCAACGTCACTACTTTTCACTCTATAGTCGTCACAAAGATAAACATTATACTTTTGCATATTTCTACCCTCTTTTTAAATATATTTCATATGTATTTATAAGCTGAGGAAGCAAGCAACGTACCAAACCCAGATAATTATAAGTAACTGATTATTAATGGTATTTAAAAAAATTAGGATTTTTGTATTTTTATTTTGCAAAAGATTTTCATTCTGCTAATCGATTTTAAGTCATAATCTGACACAGAGCAGGTTTTGAGTGGGATGAGTGGACATTGGCTATGTTTGTTAGCTGTATATCTACATTTTCAAAATGGATAACATTTAAAGGTTATAAGTCAGCTCATTGCTTTGAGCCCCAACAAAGTAGTAGGTGAGTGTTGCTAAAGTGATTAAAAACCCTTCCCAGAAGCGCTATTGTGGTTTGAGATTTTTATCTTGGGCTCTTAAGGTGATAAAGTATCCTTCTATAACCAAACTAGCTTGATACTGCTTATATTTAGCCACTTTTTTTCTTTAACGCGAGTAAAAATTGAATGTATGTAGGCACTCATTGCATGATGACGGTAACCAAGATTATCAAGAAAATGGGTCTCTGTCGTCAGTATGCAATGCACTCACATGTGGCCTGTTGCAACGGTAACAAACTGATGTCATAAGTGTGGCGCATAGCCCCTTTCGGGGCTAATTAAGTTATAAAACCACGCACTTTAACTGGGTAGATATTCCTCGCTCCAACTATCGCTGATGTCTCCTGAAAGCAAAAGTTTTTTGATTGCCTCTTGCCCATAACCCAATTCTTCCAAAATATCTCGTGTTGAGCTGCCAAATTTTTCGGTTGGTTGCAGAGCATTAACTGGACCCACTGCAGTACGTACAGCATAGGGGTCGAGTTGTGTGACTTCGTGGCCGCTTGGGTGATTGGGATAGTAAGAAAAAGAATAGCTGCCGTTTTGTGTGCCAGGTGAGCCATCTGCAAGTCGAGTGTTTTCAGCCCGCAGTGCGTCGATGTTGTTGCAAATTGCTACGCCGATGTCAGCTGCGTGTAAGCGCTCAACCCATTCATCCGCAGAAAATCCCTGAAAGGCTTGGGACAAAAATGCTGCACGGCCTTCTTCAGGCACCTCTGCTATGCCTTCTAATCCCTCAACTTTATCCAGCTGCAGCAAGTCGCGTTCATAAGCGCTAAGTAGAACGTATATGCCCGACGCGGTGCTATAAAAACGGGTCAATGCATCGTAGCCATTAACTTCGGGCCCAGTGGGTTCATTAAATAGCCCGCGACCATGATAATCATAACAAAAGGGGATCTGCAGTAGCCCTGAATTAGCAGCAAGAGATGTTCTTCCGCGTCCAATTCGACCATGTCGATATTTTTGATACAGCGCAGCAGCTACAGCCAGTGCTCCACCAAACCCACACATTACATCGATTGTGCCAACATGAGCATGTTCTTCGGGGCGGTCCATTGCGCCGCCAAAACGAAGCATAATACCAGTGACCGCCTGCACCAAATCATCGTAGCCAATATAATCTGTTCTCACTCCACGTCGAACACCACTATAACAATCCAGCTTACAAAATAGGACGTCAGGGTTGAGCTTACGTAAAGATTCTTCGTCTAAGCCCATACGCTTTATTTGACCATCAGGCGCATTCCAAACGATCACATCTACCGTTTTGATTAAGTCCTCAAGTACTTTGAGGCCATGGCGGCTTTTTGAATCAGCAAGTATGGAACGTTTTCCACGCCCTTGTGACAGGCCGTACATGACCGTGTTCCAACTGTCGTACATAGGAATAGCGGGGTCAAATTTGACGACCTCTGCCCCAAAACGAGCTAAATAGCTTGCCGAATGTGGTCCAGCGATAACATTACACATGTCCAGTACCTTTATCCCAGATAGCCAGCCAACATTCGGCGCGTCTTCGTCTCGGTCTGGGATGTCGGTGCGGATTTTTTTGAGTGTAGACAGCGCCTCGTTATATTCGACCCAACGACGTGGTTTTGGGTTGATTGCTTCTTCGCCACTTTCTTCCATCCAAACGACTGGCCCTGGTTGGGTCATCTCACCATAGACGGCATCAACGACATCAACCATCAATCCTGATGTCTCTGCATATTCATCGTAGATCCACTCTTGCAGCCATCTTTGTGGTGCAGCAGGAATACCTGCGCGGCCAAACTTCTTTTGCCATTCGTGGGAGGTACGCGACAAAAAGACTTCTTTCATTCGAGCCGCTAGTTTGTCGGCCCAGTCCTTGGGCATGGGATAAACTCCAAGTGAGGTCGGCGAGGCCCAGTCTGCGACTGGTTTGTAGGTGTCAGCTTCTTCAGTTAATCCTTCATCGACCATTTCTTGATAAAGCCCTAGTACTTCAAGGCAACGACGGGCGTGATATTTATGGCTCGGGCAGACTACGTAAAACATTCGGCCGTCTTTACACATGTAGCTGCGAAAGAACGGATCCAACAGTTCTTGGAGATCTTCATAACTGACGTTCAGTGGCAAACCTTCGACTCGACGACGATCGATCTCTTGCTCACGCTGGGTAAGATAACGTTCAGGAATATCGACTACTTTGATTGAGTTATAGCAAAGCCCTTCCATCACTGCAGCAGCTAGTGGCACCTCAATCTGGTCGCCAACACCAGTCAGCTGACGTGATTGCAGGGCTAAAACGACTGAGGAAGCACCGATTTGAGCGGAATAGGCAGAAGCCAGAGGCAGCGGTGAAAACGATGGATTGACGCCCATTAAAACGCGGTTAAGCCCCATATCGGTAAATACGCCGGAGGTCGCCGCTACAACACTTTCGAAGGCTCGCCAGTTGCGTCGCACAGGGTCATTCGAAGCAAAGCCGGGTAACGATAAAGTGATCAATTCGGGCCGTTCAATACGCATCTGGACAAAATCTATACCTAGATTTTTTAATTTATCAGGTCGAAAGTTTTCAACTAAAATATCAGCTTCGGCGCACAACGCATGAGCACGTTCCAACCCCTCTTGCGACTTCAGATCTATCGAAACAATCAATTTGTTACGGTTTAGGATCGCAGTTGCAGGACTGTCCCACATGTCGCCACCAGGTGGATCGATATGGACAACTGTTGCACCCAAATCGGCCAGCAGCATCGCGACAGCTGGGCCTGCGATGTATTGACCAAAGTCGACAACTTTCACACCTTCAAGAGGAAGTCGTGATCGAGTAACATTTTTCATAGTTTCTCCGGTATTTTATTGATTAAATCTTGTATAGCCTTTGCCGCGAGCATAGACAATCTCATTTCATCAGCATATAACGCTAATAAATTCGCCAGCCCAGACCAATTGTGCTGAATGATAAGCCAACTAGATAAAGTAATACGTAACCCTTAGTTATTATTTAGGATCAAGCACAATGAGTTCTTTAAGTTATTCAGCCACCCCTTTTGTTTGAGCTTTTTCAAACTTTGGCCTTGCACGACGCAAAACCAACCGCACACACAGCGCGTTTCACTCATTAGCCAAAAGTGACCAGCATTCATTTTAAAAAATACAGTTTCTCTTTTTTTCTCGAAACTTTCTATTAACAATTTCACCATGATGCGCACTTTTACAAAATAATCATATAAAGCGAACTCGAGCATGTCATCTAGTTCATGAATCTCTGTGTCATTTTCGAATGAGACAGCAGGAAATTTTGAGTGTTGGTGAGAGCCATGGTTGGCGAAACGTAACCAGCTCAGAAGTACATATATGTCGTAAACCACATAACAACGCATTTTAAGGTAGCACTCAGCAAATAGATTTCTTTGTTAATTGTTAATAACGGGTTAGCAGTTTAAACGGTAATAGACCACCGACTAGGTATAATTAATAACGTTGACGATTAACAGAGTCATAAGTGAGGCGTTAATGGCTCCCAGTATCCAACTTTTTGTAAACGAGAAATGGCACGATGCTGCGAACATTGAATTCAAGTTCAGCACTAAATGGTAACGTCACCCTGGCTTATCATTCTGAGTTTATTGTAGCGGTACATTCCTGCGGACAGCGAGATTAATGGGCCTGCACCCTAAATACTGAAGTCAGTGAAGTTCCTAAAAATTACCTACATTGGCCGACATTAATCGTGCTTTATTAACTGGCGGCTTGACGCTGGGGCAAGCCGCTCGACGGATACGAACCAAGTTGTACCAAATGTCACAAACTCAATATGCCGCATTTATCGGTCTACCTGCAAAGACCCTCGGGATATCGAAAAGGGTAATACCGACCCTAAATTATCGGTATTAAGTAAAGTATTTCGACCCGCTGGAATGAATGTTATTGCTCAAGCGAAGTAATCTAAGGTAATGAAATGTGGATACTCCTCATTCAATGATCAGCGGACTTTGAGTAGAGATTAAGTCAAAAGCATCGCTTTTGCTGACTTAAAGTTTTAGGTTACTTTGTAATTAAAGTGGATGTCCTGCTAATTGTTTTGCTTGCCGTATTTTGTAACTGAAGAAAACTGCCGAGCTACTAAAGAAAATTAAAGTCACCAGAAAAACTATGTCAAATGAAGTAATCGATGCTTTTAAAACTACCGAGACGACAACTAGTAAGCTGATTAGAGATAAAATTATTCTGACCCAGAAAAGTCTGTACGCGTTCAATAACAAACCAACTATGAATAGAGCCATAGAAGCATAATTGGTGAGTTGATTTAACTCGCCAGTACTCAAAAAATAAAGCCCTGAAAACGCAACTGCAATGGCTGAATTTCCAAGTGCTTTGTCATTCATATCCTTTGACCACATTTTTAGCACCTAACGCCTCAATCAGCCGGCGCCTAAGCGGTCGGCTGGATTGATTTGTTAGCATTTTCTTGAGTTAGCAAACATATGCCCAGCCATATAAACCAAACAATTTGTGACACACCAAAAATTTCAGTAAATAGTTCATCAGGATAAATCGTTGCAATACCCGCTATACCTACAAAATATCCAAGATAATTAAGTCTCCGAGGCAACCAGCCCTCTTGTATAGCTGCTGCACTAATTAAGAGAACCCAAAGTCCACCAACTAATTCATTTCCACCACCTATACTTTCTGTTATTACTGAAACTGTTGTCCACATATCAAGCGCTTTCTCCGGACTTGCTTCCATCAGATCGATTGCATGAGCAAGCCCGATATTCGAGATCATGCCACTTGCTATCACCAGACCAACCCAAATGACACCAAATACAGACCCAATTGTAACTACTGGATTATTTGTATGTTTGAGCCTTTCATGCATGCCAATAACCAGTACAGCTAGAAGAACACCAAATCCCACGTACATTAGGAAATAGATCATTGAAAAGAGTAACTGATTTTCTGCCAAGTGAGTCATTTTTTCTACCGGACTACCATCGGCTGGGTATGACCAAAAAGCACCAAAGTATACAAAAGCTACAATATAGATAAGCCCTTCAGAAATGGATGAAATCCCCGCCAGTTTTTGTATACCTTTCATACAATAAAACTCCATTTGTTATAATGCTAATGCCGCAATTTACGGACGGAGTGGGATGGCGGCTTGTTTGCGTGTTTTTGCAAACAAGGTGACAGCTCACGGAGGTCGGCAAGATTGCCTTGTTAAAATCTTAGTCTAAGTCCGAGATTACAAAGTTATTTAGCTTTACTGGAATTCTAGTAAACCCTGCAATATGGCTAAACCAATACCTGTGAAAACCGTCTTTTACTCTATATTCTTTATAACCAGCCAAACCTCTAGTTGTAACTTCAATAGCCGGAATGTTAGCTGTACTTTTAAAACCACGAACTATCTCAGTTACAGATTCATTGTCACGAAACCATAGCTGACCATTATTACGCGCTGGAGTTTCTATTTCATTTAAATTTAACAAAAACTCATACGAGCTAAACGAATAATACTCTCTTTGGTTACCAGATGATAAAGAAACCGATAAAGCTATCTTTTCATCAATTTCAAACTCAATCTTTTTATTCGGGCACAATACTTTCATTGAATTTTAACGCCCCTAATAAACGACGCAAACTTGTTGGCTAAAATGGCGAGGTACGAAACCCAGCCAGCGAGTTGGCGTCCGGTTGATTGGTTTGTTATGTTGCATTACTTACCGCTCCTGCATTTTGCGTTGCCGGCGAGAATGGAACGGTATTGATACCAAGCAAGATACCATCAGCATCATTACAAATCCGTTAAGCACTGCTACAAAAGTAAATGGGTCGACTTCCCCATAAATAAAATAATCAATTAGAGGCAATATAAATGGAACCACAAACGTCGGAATAAGAATAGCTAAAATACGATTATGAAACCAATAGTGAAACGCGGCTGCAATAATCGCAAGAACAGGTATTACTAAAAGAAACCCGATTGAATCTCCCATGTGCAATCTCCTTTGCAACATAACAATTTATTCGACGTCACAAAGGGATCTTTCACACCCCCATTTATGTCGTCTATAGTTCGGGCCATATTTTTACTCGGCCTCTACGGGTCTCTTTTGTAAACGTTTTCTCATCATCAAGCAAAACATAGTTGTTGAAATACCCCTAAATGTCCACGAGCCGCTATTATTGGACAAATCAAATAATACTGTCTATATATACAGTATTATTTATCGCAAAGAAGTCCCATGAACAAATCTCCTTTTATGCAACATATCATCGAAACTATGCGTGAAAAACGTTATGCCAAACGTACCATAGAGGCTTATATCTATTGGATGAAGTTCTATATTAATTTCCATAATAAGCAGCATCCTGCTCAGCTAAACGATAGTGATGTTGAAGCATTTCTGAATTTTCTAGTTAATAAAAGAAAAGTGGCTGCACAGACTCAAGCCGGTGCATTAAACGCGCTGAGCTTTTTGTATAAAGTCATTATTGAAAAACCATTAACACTAAAATTAAATTTTGTGCGCAGCCAACGCCAACAAAAGCTACCAGTGGTGTTAACCGTTGACGAAGTTAAACATTTACTTGAACAAATAAGCGCCAATTACTATTTGACTGCAAGTTTATTATACGGCAGCGGATTAAGACTAATGGAAGCCACTAGACTCAGGGTAAAGGATATCGATTTTGTCTCCATTTACCATCCAATGAAAATCAAACCACCTGCCCAGCCACCCAGCCACTTGACCAAGCCCACTGAAAGTTATATCCGCCTAACCAACCCGTCACATCCACCACTTCTCCAATAAAATACAGACCTTCTACATCCTTCGCCATCATGGTTTTGGATGAGAGTTGATCGGTGTCTACGCCGCCTAATGTGACTTCGGCTGTGCGATAACCTTCGGTGCCATTGGGTTTAAGTTGCCATTGATGAAAGGCTTGGGCGGCTTGTTCTAGTTGTTTACCTTGGTACTGTTTTAGAGGTTTATTTTCAATGCCTAAGTACGGCAATGCGGCTTGCACATAACGTTTTGGGTAATGGCTAGCCAGCGCTGTGCTTAGTTGAACATCGGGCTGTTCTTGAAGTGCTTGCTCTAAGTCAGCCAACAAATCACCATTGGGAAATAAGTCAAATTCAACCGCTTGGCCTGGCTCCCAAAATGAAGATATTTGTAATACTGCAGGGCCACTTAAGCCACGATGCGTAAATAGAATACTTTCGTTAAAGCTAGTATTGTTGCAGCTAGCGTTGGCATCTAACGAAATACCACTTAGTTCAGCCAACACGTTTTTGTCTTGTTCGTGCAAAGTGAAGGGGACTAACCCAGCTCGAGTAGGTTTAACGCTTAAGCCAAATTGCTCAGCCACTTTGTAACCAAAAGGACTCGCGCCAAGTTTTGGCATAGATAGGCCGCCTGAAGCTATCACTAGGGATTCGCATTGATACTGGCCTTTCGCTGTATCGAGTATATATCCTGTCTCAGTTTTTACGATTGAGAGTATTTCACATTGATTTGATACAGTAACATTGGCTTTTTCACATTCAGATAGCAGCATCTTTAATATATCTTTAGCGCTGTCGTCACAGAATAATTGCCCTAACGCTTTTTCGTGGTAGGCGATACCGTAGTCGGCAACTAAACCAATAAAGTCCCATTGGGTATAACGGCTTAATGCTGATTTACAGAAATGTGGGTTATCAGATAGAAAATTTTCATGACTGGCGAACATGTTGGTAAAGTTACAGCGCCCACCACCTGACATCAGGATCTTTCCTCCTAAACGTTTAGCATGATCGAGTACGACCACATCTCGGCCACGTTTGCCTGCTTGTGCCGCACAAAATAAACCTGCGGCACCTGCGCCAATTACAATTACATCTACGTTTTTCAATTCATTTCCTATTGACTACCACACCTCGATTTTAGTGCTGAATTATAAGGCATTAGCTCGTTCTTATTAAGTGCTAATCCGAAATTCGTTGCTCAATAAATAAGGATCGATAGATATGTCAGATACTGAGTAAATAAAGTACAAATTAATTGGCTTTAGGGCGCATATTTATGATGGATTAATCTCATGTGAAGTTCTATCAGTCAATTATCTGCGGCTAACATGACCAAAAACAGTTAGGAGGGTCCAATGGTAAAAATGTGGTCACTTATTTTGACCCACAAGACAACAATTCATAATGCTATCGGAAAAGCATCAAATCGTGTCGATATCGTCAAAGGAGTACATAATTTTGTTTTGGCATAACTTGATATTGTAATCAAATCTTTTAATGCATTCGGGATGTGTTGATATTAAATCTATACACATGTTAGTTAGGCAAACACATTTTTTGAAAAGGACTTTGTTAAGCAACATCTGCCAGATATTACAACTTTTATTAGGCTTGTGAATATATTCCGTACTAAAGTATTTTAATCGCTAATGACAAATAAGTTGTAGCTAAATTCATCACTCAATAGCAATATGACTGACTATTTTTGTTTGGTGTGTTTTTGGATCCTTAGCATTATTAAGGTATTAAAATAAACCTTTACTATTTTGTGATTTTTTATGGATATTCGATTTTTAGTGACGTTTATGGAAGTAGCGCAAACCAGACATTTTGGTAAAGCTGCTGAAAATTTATATTTGACTCAGTCAGCTGTCAGCGCCCGAATTAAGCAACTTGAAGAATATTTTAATGCGGCACTTTTTGTTCGTAATAGAAACAGTTTGCAGCTCACCACTGCGGGCGAAAAATTACTGCCTTTTGCTGCGTCACTCGCCGCTACACTCGAACAAACTCGCGCTGCAATGAATGAGGAAAATACTCAGTATTTGAGTATTGCAAGCACGCCCAATGCTTGGGATATGTATTTAAAGAAAAATCTAGATGACATGAATGCTCACCTCGATGATGTGTCATTAAGAGCAGAAATATGTAACAACGAACAGCTGAGTCGTATGGTTCACGAGCGCAATATAGACTTGGCAATAACAACGGTGCCTTTTAAATCTGACGATGTGGACATACTCGAACTAAGTGCGTCAGTGTTGTCGCTCTATTGTTCTGCATCGTTGGTTGAAAAACCATTTGGGCGTCATTATATTTCGCTGGATTGGGGTATAAAAGCTAATGAAATAATAGAAAAAAGTTATCCAGATATAAAAACGGCTGGGATCCGCACTGCCTCGTTGCAAGTGGCTTTGAATTACCTGTCTACCAATGAAAGTGTTATTATTTTACCTGATGAAATTGCACAATCTTTGGTTGATACGGGTGAATTGGTGATGCTTAATTCTTTAGCGCCACTGTGTGTTAAGTGTTATCTGATATATTTGAAACAAACAAAAAGTACCAGGTTAGGGCAATTTATTGAAGTGTTTAAACAGCGGGTAAAAAAAAATAAATTCGCCAAATAAATTCGCCAATAAGAACGTATAGTTGAACGTACGTTAGGTTTTTCTAATATTGACGTTAGCTCAGTTTGAGGAAAGTTTAATAACTTTTTAAATCTAATTCCTCGTTGATACATTTCAACATCAATACTCTTAAATTTTTGACCTTACTAACGTCTTAATTTGCCGACTCAATGCAATTTTGCTTGAGTTCGGCAATCAGTTTCTTTTGGTAGAGGGTGCTCGTCAGCTATAGTGACTAATAACAATAGATATCAAGTTAACGATAACTTTTTTCGTCATTTACATCATATTCATCAATTTCATTATTTACATCATATTCTGAATATTTGACCAGCTGTTAATGTAAGTCGGCGGATTGTCGAAGTCTTTCTTCGGCTCTTAGTTTGGATTTTTTCTTGCTTTTATTTGAATTAAGCTTCAACTCATCGCTGTATTCAGCATTAAATCTATGCTTTTCAGCACCATTAATTGTCTCATCATCATTTTTTTTTAAATGAAATTTTTTGCTCATTACTTAGTCCAGAAAAGGGGTGATTTAAAAGGGTGTGAGTATTGTTGTGCATGTTAGGCCGATTTCCAAAATTGGAAAACAAAATAATTTTTTCTTAAAGAACAAAAAAATTAATGGAAGTATCAGAGCAAGAACAATCCAATCTGTTCACAAACACAACAGATCTGCCCGGTTGTTAGCTCATAGATTTTTTCATAAAATAGGGTTTTATAGACAATATTTAGGGCAGATGTGGCTTTAGTTGCATAAGCTTAGCGTTACAGATCACCAAATCGCCCAGTACTGAGATAATCTGTGCTTTAGAGTATATTTAACACGGCTGGTGGTCGAGAAGTGGTTGATGATTTTGACACTGGTTTTTGTCTTTCTTTTATTTTCACTTATTCTTGGCTTAAAAACACAAAGTAGATGACTTTGTGTTTTTAACACATCACACATCGACAAATGAACTGAAATTATCGTCAACCTGCCTGCCCAGCAAGTCAATAAACTTAAATTGAAGGTGGCACGCCTGCTAGCTCCATAACGGTTAAGCAGATTAAAGGTTTTATGAGTATTCTATATTTTCTCACATTATGCGGTTTATCGTTTAGGCAACTAATTTGAAAATGACTCTTTAAACCAATCATTGAGTCGCTTTTTTATAACCTAATCAGTTATTTTTATATCCGAGGGATTGAACGTTCATCAAAGAGTTATTTCATGATATTTTGTTGTTGCTGCCGAATGGCTGTTAGTAGAGCGTAAAAACTCTTATACATTTATATTTTGAATAAGATAAACATCAAAACGATTAGCTTTACCCAACATTTCAATGTGTGGTTTTTTACCTGCCAAAAATGGCGCACCAGAAGGGCGTTTTACCACTACCCGTTTTTTTGCTAGCGCTAAAGCCGGTTCAAGTAATAGGTCTGCGTCTTCATCTGGCCCAAGTAACTGTTGAAATAAACGCATTTCTTTTTTAACTGCTGCGTTTTTTTTACGATGAGGAAACATAGGATCAAGGTACACCACGTCTGGTTTTTTATGGGACCAATCAGTTAATAATTCTACTGCTATGCCATGGAATAATTGCATTTTTGCTGGCATCCAAGCACTCAATTCAGTATCACAAGCTGCCCTTTTTAACCCATCTTGCAGTAACGCAGCAACAACAGATGAGCGTTCAATCATATCAACAACACAACCTAAACTGGCAAGTACAAATGCGTCTCGTCCCAAGCCCGCTGTAGCATCTAGAACGTGCAGGCTGTCTTTGCCCTTTAAACCAATAGCTCTAGCAATGGCTTCTTTTTTACCGCCGCCATGTAAACGTCTGAACGTTAGGGCATCCGATGCAAAGTCGACTTTCACTGCACCTACTTTGGGTTCGTCTAGTTGACGCAGTTCTAAGTGTGATATTTGTTGCACTAGCGCTAAACCTGAGTCGATATCAGCACTATAATTTAGCCCCCACTTTGTCGCAGTTTGTTGGGCTAGTAGAATTAATTCTCCATCCGCGTGCATGGGTACAGTGACGGGTACACTATTTGTAACAGCACCAGGCATAACAGCACCAGGTATAACAATATCAAGCATGGCCATAATGTCCTTTGTTACCTAACCAACGATTTACTATGGCTTGAGCGTTTGCTGGATATTGGTCCCATAAATGGTTTGCAATATTTTGTACCTGAGGGATAAGCTCCGCATCACGAATGAGATCAGCAATTTTCAAATCAGCTAATCCAGTTTGCTTGGTACCTAACAACTCCCCAGGGCCACGAATTTCTAGGTCTTGCTGGGCAATATAAAAACCGTCGTTGGACTGTCTGAGAACAGATAAGCGTTTGTTTGCTGTCTTGGATAAAGGGCTTTGATACATCAATACACAATGGCTTTCTATCGAGCCACGACCCACACGTCCGCGTAGTTGGTGTAATTGCGCAAGTCCTAAACGTTCTGGGTTTTCTATTATCATCAGGCTGGCATTAGGGACATCGACACCCACTTCAATCACGGTAGTGGCTACCAATAAGTCCAGCTCACCTGCTTTAAAATCTGCCATGATTTGTTGTTTTTCATCAGATTTAAGTCTGCCATGTATTAAGCCCACTTTAAGTTCTGGCAATGCGCTGCGTAACAAAATCGCAGTATCTTCCGCGGCTTGGCTTTGTAGAAATTCAGATTCGTCGATTAATGTACACACCCAATAGGTCTGTCTGCCTTGCTTAACACTGACGTCACGAACTCGGCTAATCACTTCATCACGGCGGTTATCAGGTAAAACCACCGTTTTAACGGGTGTTCTACCTGGAGGTAATTCGTCAATAATCGAGGTGTCTAAATCTGCATAGGCTGTCATAGCAAGTGTGCGCGGAATGGGTGTGGCAGTCATAATTAATTGATGAGGAAATGCGCCTTGAGATTCACCTTTTTCACGCAGTGCCAAGCGTTGCTGAACACCAAAGCGATGTTGTTCATCCACAATGACTAAAGCTAAGGATGAAAAAATAACGGCTTCTTGAAAAATAGCGTGCGTGCCAACTAACATCTTTACTTCATTATTGGCTAATTGAGTCAACACTCTTTCTCTGACTTTACCTTTTAACTTTCCTGCTAACCAGCCTACTTCGATTCCCAATGGTTCAAACCACTGCCGAAAATTATTGAAATGCTGTTCAGCTAATAGTTCGGTAGGTGCCATAAGTCCCACCTGATAGCCTTTGCCGATAGCCGATAATGCTGCCATCGCGGCGACGATAGTTTTACCTGATCCTACATCGCCTTGTATCAAGCGCATCATAGGGCAATTCTGTTGCATATCGTGTTGTATTTCCCCAACGACACGTTGTTGGGCACCCGTAGGCTTAAAGGGTAGATTTTTCAAAAACTGATTGAGAAAATTAGTATTCGGTTCGATAGGAAATGTAGCTTGTTGCCGACTTTGTTGCCGCACTTCTAATACACTCAGGTGGTGTGCTAATAACTCTTCCATAACTAAACGTTGCTGAGCGGGGTGTTTACCTTCCTCAAATAACGACATGGTCACATCAGGTGGAGGTCGGTGAACCAAATGTAAGGCTTCAACTAAACCAATTTGATGTTGGTATAAACCTTCTGGTAATAAGTCAGTTAGGCCACCGTTGCTCAAAAGTTTTAGTGCTTGCTCGCTTAAATTACGCAGTGTAATTTGTTTCATACCCTCAGTGGCGGGGTAAACAGGCGTGAGTGACTCTTGCATAGCGAGGGGATTATCGAGATTAATCGACTTATACTCTGGGTGCATGATTTCTAGACCATATTTCCCAGCCTTTACTTCACCAAAACAGCGAACAGTACTGCCTACTTCAAGATTGCTTTTTTGTGCTGCAGAAAAATGAAAAAATCGTAACGTTACCGTACCTGTGCCATCACTTAACCTAGCCACCAACATACGTTTACGACCAAATTGAATATCACATGACATCACTTCACCTTGAATGCTGGTATGCAGATGAGGTTGTAATTCTGAGATGGGGTAAATGCGCGTGCGGTCTTCGTATCTATGAGGCAAATGAAACAGTAAGTCTTGCACAGACACAATGGCTAACTTCGCTAATTTTTCCGCAGCTTTGGCGCCCACACCTTTTAGTTCAGTGACGGATGTCTGAGCTAGGCCTTTCATAACCAACACGTTAGTCTTGATGAGTTATATCGATATACAGGGGTAGTCAGAGTAGCCAACAAATATAGGTCCAGATCATCACAAATTTATGGTTCTGAGTATACTCGAAGATTTAATAGAATTACGCAATGTTTAGTGAGTCGAATGATATCGACCCACTAAACAACATAATATCTTCTATAAAGACAACTTCGCAGCCTGATAGAGTAAATCTGGCGAGATGCGTGTTTTAATATCCGGGTTAACGTAACTAAATAGCACCTTGCCCTTGGTATCTAAAATAAAAACTGCTGGGGCAGGTAACACTGCTGTACCTGAGGTTTTATCGCTGGTTAAGCTGATGTCCCACTTCGATTTGTATGTGGTGCGTTGTTCGTCTGGTACGTAAAAGCCAATACCAAAACCACTGATAGCCTCTAAGTCAGGATCAGCTAATAATGTAACTGAAAATTTGGTTTGTAACTTTTGCTGTTGTAATTGAGCGGGTGTTTCAGGTGAAATAGCTAAAATTTGATAACCTAACTCGTCGAGTTGACCTTCGATGTTTTTTAAACCAGACAGTTGACGGTTACAATAAGGACACCAACCGCCGCGATAAAAAATCAATACTGTCGGCTTTTGCATAGTTAAGGCTTTAAGACTTACCGGATCACCATCAACAGTTTGTAATGTGCTGTTAGGTACTGTTTGACCAATTAATAGCGGTGTGACGTTTTCTGCCGTATCAGCTATTTGGGTTCTGTCTAATGCATGAGTTTGTAACGCAAGTATCAATATGGATAACGTTAATCCGATTTTAAAAAATTTCATAGAAGGTCTCTTAGTTATAGCTAAATAAGTTAAATTAGGATTTTATACCTCACCAAATTAGACCCGTAACCTAGGTGTTACATTTCAAATTATTATTGCCCAACTATTATTGCCCAACTATCAATGTAACCGTTAACAGGGTGTCGCTCCTTGGTCTGCTCTCTGGTAATAAAATTACCAACCGCGTCTTCAAGACACAAATTTTTTAGAATAAACCCAGTTTTTGCCGCTCAAAGTAATGCTTTGCGGATTTGTGGTTTTTTATCCCGAAATGCGTGCACTTCATACACATCAACAACATCACAACTGCGCAAGATGGCAGAGATAATATGCGGAATATGCAGTTGTTCTAAACATAAGGTTAGGCTGGATTAACATAGGCTAAGAAATTGCCTGATCCGAGCATAACGCTCGGGGGACATAAAGGTGCCTGCTGGCATAGAAGATCGTATTTGAACATTGAGTAATAAATTACTCAGGTAGCTCCATCACACCGTCTATTTCAATTTGTACACCTTTAGGCAACGCGCTTACTTGCACTGCTGCCCTTGCTGGATAAGGCTGATTGAAATACTGACTCATTATTTCATTCAAGGTAGTGAAATTAGATAAATCAGTTAGAAATATATTTACTTTTACAAGATGTTTGGTTGAGCCACCGGCCGCTTCGCATACGGCTTGTATATTTTTGAATACTTGATGAGACTGTTCAGAAAAGTCTTCAGAAATCACCTGCATAGTTTCCGGCACCAGGGGAATTTGTCCTGAAATATAAATGGTGGTGCCGCTCTTAATCGCTTGGCTATAAGTGCCGATAGCTTGTGGCGCTTTGTCGGTTTGAATAACGGACTTTGACATAATAATAACCTTTGTCTATGTGTGAATGGATAAGTGAACTAAGGAAGGCCCTAATTCTGCTTTGCTTGGCTATGCCTAGATACCCGTTGTACTTCTGGCATGGTTCGGATCTTTCGCATAACGTTGGCTAGTTGAAGACGATTTTTGATAGTTAGCTCAATATCAATATAATAAACGTTGCTTACTTTCTCTTCAGTTTGTAACCCAACAATGTCTGAATCACAACTCGCAACAGTGTTGGTTAATGTCGCCAAGGTACCTTGATGATTAACTAATTCGATGCGCAATGCGGCATTAAAAGTGCCTAGTACATCATCGCCCCATTGCATAACTAACACTCGGTGGGGTTCTTCTCTACTTAATCTGCGAATATTACTGCAACCGGTTTGATGAATGGCCATACCACGGCCCGGACTTAACACCGCCACAATTTCGTCATCAGGGATAGGATGGCAGCAGCGTGAGTAGGACACTAACAAACCCTCCGTGCCACGAATAGCGACCTTGCTTTGTTTATCAGATAAATCAGTATTTTCACCTAACAAGCGCCTAGCGACGATTGCGCTGAGTTCGTTACCTAAACCTATATCCGCCAACAATTCTGAGAAACTGTTATGTTTAGTTTCCGTTACGACACGTTCAATATCTTCTTGAGGTACCTTATCCAGTTTTACGCTGCCTAAGGCATGTCGAAGGAGACGAGTGCCCATAGTCACGGCTTCTTCAGAGCGTTGGGTTTTCAAATATTGACGAATATGTGAACGAGCCTTAGCGCTGACCACAAAATTTAGCCAATTTGCATTAGGTTTGGCTCTGGGCGAGGTAATAATTTCAACTGATTGGCCATTTTCTAGTGGTTTGCTTAGTGAAAATGTGCGTCTTTCTACTTTTACACCCACACAAGAATTACCTACATCGGTATGTACCGCATAAGCAAAATCGACTGCAGTCGCACCTAAAGGTAATTCAATAATGCGACCATTAGGGGTAAATACATAAATTTCATCTGGGAATAAATCTGTTTTCACATTTTCAACGAATTCGAAAGATGAACTGGCGCTTTGTTGCAATTCTATTAATGACTGCATCCATTTGCGTGCTCGCACCTGAGCAGTAGTGTCGTTATTATCTTTGCTATCTTTGTATAACCAATGAGCGGCGACACCTTTGTCAGCCATTTGATCCATTGCTTGAGTACGAATTTGTATTTCAACTGGGATACCGTGAGGTCCAATAAGCGAAGTATGCAATGATTGGTAACCATTCGTTCGGGGAATAGCCACATAATCTTTAAAACGGCTTTCTATTGGTTTATACAAACCATGCATCGCACCTAAAGCTCGATAACAATGATCAACAGAGTCTACTACCACTCTAAAAGCATAAATATCCATCACTTCATTGAACATCAATTCTTTGTTTTTCATCTTGCGATAAATCGAATACAGATGTTTTTCGCGCCCTGTAACAATCGCATTTAAGCCAACAGCGGCTAAACGGGTTTCCACTTCTTTACGAGTATTTTCGATGACTTCTTTACGGTTACCCCGAGCTTGTCTAACTGCGCCACCTAGCGCTCGGTATCGCAATGGATACATGGCTTGAAAACCTAATTCTTCAAGTTCATTTTTGATTTCGTGAATACCTAAGCGATGGGCTATAGGAGCATATATTTCTAATGTTTCGCGGGCAATACGACGACGTTTATCGGGACGTAACGAACCCAAAGTACGCATGTTGTGGGTGCGATCAGCTAATTTAATCAGGATGACTCGAATATCCTGAACCATTGCCATCATCATCTTTCTAAAGTTTTCAGCTTGAGCTTCTTGGCTGCTGCTGAAGTGGATTTTTTCTAGTTTGCTTACCCCTTCAACCAGTTCACCGACTGTTTCACCAAATTGCGCACTTAAATCAGCTTTATCATGATGAGTATCTTCGATTACATCATGTAGTAAAGCTGCCATTATAGTTTCATGGTCAAGGCGCATGTCAGCTAAGATACCAGCGACAGCGACAGGATGAGTAATGTAAGGGTCACCACTGGAACGCATTTGTCCACTATGAGCGTTTCTGGCTAAAATGAAGGCACGTTGAATATCCGCTACTTTGTCGAGCGGTAGATAGGCTTCAAGCTTTTGTTTTAAACCTTCAAAAAGATACACACTAAACACTTATAAAATAGAAGATATCTTAAGAATACGGGGAATCTGGCGGGAAGCCAACGGCTAAACATCATATTGATGAAAAGCCGCTAAAAAACTCATAAAAATGGTCAGAATTTTTATTCTTGTAGAATATTTGCTACAGAAGCATATTCGGCTTGATCTTGTGCTTGTTGATCACGCACATTTTCAGCTTCTAACGTATCAGCAGTCACTAAACCAAGTTCAATTTCACGAAGTGCAATTACAGTGGGCTTATCTGTACCACGTTCTACTAGTGGTTCTTTGCCTTCGATAGCAATTTGGCGAGCACGACGAGCAGCCACTAAAACCAAATCAAATCGGTTGCCAATTTTATCTACAGCATCTTCAACTGTTACGCGGGCCATAATGATCTCCGTCGGGGGTAATATCGAAAAAAGGTCGCATAGTGTACTGGCTAACGTAGCAGTTTAAAAGCTATTTGAACTATAAATGATCGTAAAACGATAATTATGATCCCAATAAATTATTAAATAGCTGCTGGTACCGAATAATCTGTTTTTCTTTACGTAAGCGGCGAGTGATCACTATCGCATCTAGCTCAGATAATGCGGCAGAAAAGTTATCGTTCACCACAATAAAATCGAATTCATGATAATGAGATATTTCTGATACGGCTTTGGTCATACGTTGCTCGATAATCTCGGTTGAATCTTGTCCCCGCTCAGTCAATCGTCTTTTTAGTTCTTCTTTTGAAGGTGGAGCAACGAAAATGGTCGCAGTGTCGGGTATTTGTGCTTTTACCTGACGAGCGCCTTGCCAATCGATATCTAGGAATACATCAATACCTTGCCGCAGAGTATGCTCTATGACTACCTTAGATGTACCGTAATAATGTCCAAATACTTCTGCATGTTCAAAAAAAGCACCTTGATCAATCAATGATTCAAATTCTGTGCGATCCACGAAATGATAATGCACTCCATCAATTTCACCGGGTCGTGATGCCCGCGTGGTGTGTGATATAGATACTTGCATAGCATTATTATGCGCGTCTGAAGAAAGGTGTTTTTCTAACAACGCTTTGATTAAACTTGATTTTCCCGCACCAGATGGCGCTGCCAATATAAATAAATTTCCGAGAGTTTGAGGCATTTTTTTATCTTTTAGTGATTAATTATTATGTCGCTAATGATTAGCAATGTTAGCATAATCTTATTATATGAAATATGTCGCAGTAGACCAGTGATAAAACAATCATTAAATTCTACCATCAGATAATTAAACGGGTGAAAGCAATATGAAAGATAGCCAATATCATCAAATGACCGATGACCTGTTAATCGACATTGAAGAAATGCTCGACGAATGTGAAGTCGATATCGATTATGAATCAGCGAGCAGTATACTCACTATGGTTTTCATTAATGGTACAAAAATCATTATTAACAAACAGCCTCCTTTACAGCAGTTATGGGTAGCGACTAAATTTAATGGCCATCATTTCAGTTTTCAGGATGACCAATGGATAGACGAACGCACAGGAGTAGAGTTTTGGTCGTTTTTGGATGCCGCGGTGTCTAAACAAGCCGAACAAGCTATTACTCTTAAAAAATAGCCTTAGAAAATAAGAAAATAAGCCAATAACCCAATGAGATAACATCTATGAGCGAACACGCTTTACCCTATGTTGAAGTTAATCCTAAAAGTCAGGCAAGAGCCACAGTCATATGGCTTCATGGTTTAGGGGACTCAGGTAATGGTTTTGCCCCTATTGTGCCTGACCTAAAATTACCTAGTGAACTGGGTATTCGGTTTGTTTTCCCCCATGCACCTATGCGACCTGTGACCATCAATAATGGTATGACAATGCGCGCTTGGTATGACATTACCAGCTTGGATTTTAATAACAGAGCAGATAGTCAAGGTGTGAAAGAGTCATCCGATTTAGTTGCCGATTTAATTAAAAAAGAAATTTCTCAAGGTATTCCGGCAAATAAAATTGTTTTGGCAGGCTTTTCGCAAGGTGGTGTCATTGCTTTGAACTTAGGCACGCGCTTCGAAAAAACCTTAGCTGGTGTGATGTCTATGTCCAGTTATATGAGTGAGCCAGAAAAGCTTAGTACTGAGGCACACGATGCAAATAAAAATACGCCAATATTTATAGCACATGGCACCCATGATGATGTAGTACCTATCTTTATGGGCAGCACCGCGTTCAAAGTGTTGGAAAGTAACGGGTATCAAGCAACTTGGCATGAATATGCGATGCAGCATAATGTGTGTTCGCAACAGTTAGATGATATTTCAAGCTGGTTACAAGAAAAATTATGCTGAGCTATGTAGATGTGTTGTGTATTTTTTGATTTCGATGGCGCATTTGTAGAATAACGGCAAGACTCAGAGGTTAAGGTATTTGTGATAAGAATTAGTTACTGGCCTTCTAAGTTGGGTTGGAAAAATTTATAGCTAATACCGAGGCATAACCACTTTCAGTATTGGCAAACATAATCTGTTTGTCTGAAGCAGAAAAATTCTGCCTGACGCTTACTTGAAATATTATCTGTGGTGAGTAAAAATCCAAATAAAGAATCGCCATGAGAATAATTGATGTATGTGCAACAACCCACCTTTATTTTTTGACCGATGGCACATAACAAAACATTCTTGAGAGTAAGCCACATTATAAATTTGATTGAAATTCAATTTATAATGAAAGAATAATCCACCTCATCCGGTTTAATGCAGCAATGATATTATTATTAAACGGAGAAATTAATGAATAAGTTTGTGAAATACCTCAGTATCGTTATATTTACACTTTTTACGTTACCAGCTTTTGCCCTCAGTGACGCAGTGAACACAGGCATATTTAACGATACCGCGATTGATGGTTACGACACGGTTGCCTATTTTACCGAAAATAAACCGGTTGAAGGAAATAAGAAGTTTCAATTTTTATGGCGTGATGCCAATTGGCGTTTTGCTAGCCAAAAGAATCTAAACTTGTTTAAACAAGACCCTGAAATGTATGCCGCTCAGTACGGTGGTTATTGCGCATGGGCCATGGCTGGTGGAAAAACTGCTGGGATTGATCCTCAAGCTTGGCACATCGAAGATGGAAAGTTATATTTAAATTATAATAAAAGTGTGCAAAAGGATTGGTTTACGACCATGGAAGCAGACATCGTTTCTGCAAATAAAAATTATCCCGAAATTACTGACGTGAGCAAATTCCAAGGTAACTAACCATACTTTTAAAAGCAATAAGCCCGTTAACCCGGGCTTTTTTTTGTCTGCATAAAAGTGCAAAGTAACTACCTAGTCATTACGTAATAAGTACATAGTAAGTACCTAGAGCGTTTAATAAGACAACCGGAGAACGTCATGAAAAAATTCACTCAACTATTGATTATTTTATTGTTTGGTATATTCAGCCAATTTTCATCTGCACAAGTTGAACGCAGTCAATTGACCAGCAATATAATAAACAAAGAGCCCACCGATAATCTTGAAGGTATCGTGCAAGGTCAAGACAACGAAATGAAACGCCTTTATTTTTTTACGCAAATCACTGGACTAGAAAACAAGCAAATTATTCACCGCTGGTTGTATGAGGGAAAAGAAAAAGCGGCGGTGATTTTGAAGATAGGCGGTGATCACTGGCGCACTTATTCAAGTAAACGTGTGCCGAGGTACTGGCAGGGAAAATGGCAAGTACAGGTATGGCAAGGTGACTTATTGCTAATCAGTCACCACTTTGAGATGAGTTATCCAGATTAAATATGAGTAACAATAACGCCACACTTTTGCGTAACTGAAAAAAGTGTCGAGATGAGTGATTTAGTACAGTGCTAAAAAATAATTGGGGTTACAACACTTTTTGCCCTCACTCAAAATATGTCTTTAGCCAAGCACTCACACCAGTTATCTTTCTGATAACATAGACATCGTTATTTTTTGTTCAGGAAGTTTTATGTCAACACGCATTATACGTATCGCCACACGCAAAAGTGCCTTAGCTTTGTGGCAAGCTGAATACGTGAAAGCGGCGTTACTTAACGCCCATAATAATTTACAAGTAGAGCTTGTACCTATGAGCACTCAGGGTGACAAGATTTTAGATACCCCGTTAGCTAAAATTGGTGGTAAAGGTTTATTTATAAAAGAATTAGAAGTGGCAATGACTGAGGGTCGGGCTGATATCGCGGTGCATTCTATGAAAGATGTGCCTATTGCTTTTCCTGATGGGTTTGGCTTACATGCCATCTGTAAACGTGAAAACCCTTTTGATGCATTTGTATCCAATCATTTCGATTCAATTGAAGAATTACCATTAAATGCTGTGGTAGGTACATCTAGCTTGAGACGTCAGTGCCAACTACGTAGATTCAGACCTGATTTGGTGATTAAAGACTTGCGCGGCAATGTGAATACCCGATTAGCTAAATTAGATGCGGGTCAATATGACGCTATTATTTTGGCTGCGGCAGGTTTGATCCGATTAGGTATGCGCGAGCGGATCCAGTCTGAGATGCAGCCTGAATTATCATTACCTGCTGTAGGACAGGGCGCGGTAGGCATCGAATGTCGTAACGATGATGCCGATTTAATTGCGCTGTTAGCGCCTTTAAATCACCTTGAAACATCTATCAGGATAAGAGCAGAGAGGGCTATGAACGCTAAATTAAATGGCGGCTGCCAAGTACCTATTGGAAGCTTTGCAGAATTAGATGGCCAATATATTACTTTACGTGGTCTGGTTGGTTCAGTAGACGGTAAAGTGATGTTACATGCAAAACAAACCGACATTCTAGAAAATGCTCAGCAGTTGGGCGAACAGGTTGCAGAAATGCTACTTGACCAAGGGGCGGAGGAGATACTCAGTGCTTTGCAAGCCGATTAGTCCGTGACATTTTTACTCCTTAGGCCTCAAGCAAAATGCCAAGCCAGTGCACAGGCATTTAAACAGGCCAACTTATCTGCAGTGGCATGTGGTCTGATTGATACGGTTGTCGATGATGACGCTATTGGGCACTTACCTGCAAAAATATCTGAATTGTGGAGCCTTGCTGAGCAAAATATCTATGTCATAGTAACTAGCACAGTCGCTGCTCAACAATGTGTGTTGATGAAAAACCAATGGCCAAGTAATATCTGTTTTTTTGCTGTGGGTGCCAGTACAGGGCGTATTTTAGACGATGCAGGTCTTGCTGTTGTTGTTCCACAAGAAGCCAGAACAGAGGGTCTGCTTGCCCTTCCTCAGCTTAATCATGTTGATAATCAAAGTGTCATTATTATGAAAGGTTTTGGTGGCAGAGAATTACTCCATGACACTTTGACCACCCGTGGTGCCAAAGTCACAGAGTGGGAGGTGTATAAACGGATCAAATTAGACTCGCCTGTTTCCACACAAGACTGGCGTGCAACGCAAATTCGTTGCATTATTGCTACAAGTGGTGAGGTTATCCAGGCAGCCTTTGATTATTTTGAAGTGAATTGGCTGCAAACATTAAACTGGATAGTGGTTAGCCAACGAACCGCAGAAATAGCATCTAAAATGGGCGTTACCCAGATAGACATAAGCCGTGATGCCAGTGATCAGGCACTTATTCAATGCGCACAAAAGTTGGTTACCCGCGCGAGACATTCTTCGGAGTATTAAATGGCAGATAGTCAGGACAAATTAACCCCGTCAAATGAAGCAAAACTTACAGAGTTGAAAAAACAAGAGTTGGTAAAACAACAGTCAGAAAAACAACAGTCAGAAAAACAACTACCGAAAGAAAAGACTGCGAGTACCTCAGAAAAAAAAGAGCAGGCTGTAGCCTCAACGAGTAAAAAAGTAGACAAAGTAGCAACTAAAATTGGCGACACCTCAGTGAAAGAAACGAGCTATAAAAGCGACAAAAATACGGCTGCTTCTCCTCCCCGTAACCCGACTAATGGCACGACAGGAAAGACCGGTGTGTTATGGTTTTTCACTGTGATTAATTTATTGGTACTGATGGTTATAATCGGTACCGCTTATTGGGCATGGCTGCAGTGGCAAACACAAAGTCAGCAACAAGCTACTGTTTTAGCCGCTCAGCAAACGAGCATGGACCAACAGCAGACAAGTATGCTTGAGCAACAAGACGATATCGCTGAATCTATTGCTGCTAACCAATTAGCGAAAGGTGATTTGGAACAACAAAATCAGGCTATACAAACCAGCATTGTAAGTCTGATTGAACAACTTCAGCTCACTAGTGAGCAAGTGCAAACCAATCAGAATAATTTGGCAGATGTATCGGGGCGAAGACCTGCTGATTGGCTATTGGCCGAGGCCGATTACTTAATCCGTATGGCAGGGCGTAAGCTTTGGTTAGAACATGACGTAAAAACTGCCATCATGATGTTACAGTCTGCCGATAGTCGCATTCAAGATCTGGACGACCCTAGTTTGTTACCCATTCGGGAAAGACTAGCAGTGGACTTACAGAACCTGCAGCAAGTCAATCAGGTTTCAACCAGCTCTATTGCATTAGCCTTAGGTGCCATGCTCAAACAAGTAGATAACTTGCCTTTGGTCTTCTTTAAAAGACCTGATGCAGAATTAGTGGATGAGACTGTCACAGACTCTATCGATGACTGGCGCTCCAATTTTGCTCGTAACTGGCAAGAGGCAACAAAAAACTTTTTTAGCTTTAAAAAAGTTATTACCGAAATCAAACCTTTTATGACTGAACAGCAACAATGGTTAACCAAAGAACAACTTAAGTTCGCCTTGATGCAAGCACAAATTGCAGCGTTGAAAGAAAACACCACGCTCTATCAACAGTCGTTACAAACGGCCTTTAGATTATTGATAGAGTCCTTCGATACTGAAAAAGATAAAGTGAGTCAGTTCACTAACAGCCTGAGTAACTTGCAACAGACAGAGTTTGAACAGTCCTACCCTGAGCAGTTTAACGTGTCTGCTCCGCTGCAAGATGTAATTGAACAACGCTTAGATAGACGCTTTGTTAACGGAAATAACTAATCATGAGCCAACTAATTAGAGTTTTCATTGTACTGGTTATTTTACTGATCGCCTTAGTTGTCGCCGCAATAATGTTTGACGACAGTGGTTATGTGATGGTCGAATTTAACGGCTGGGTAGTTGAGATGAATGTATGGTCACTCAGCTTGTCATTGATTGCTATTTTTGTTGGCTTAATGTTAGTTAACCTTATTGTTAAATCCTCGCTTGCAGTCGTTTCTGGCTCGAAAAGTTGGTTAGGCAACTGGGGTGATCGTAAAAAGCAAAAAGTCTTTACCGCCGGTTTGATAGCCTTGGCTGAAACCAATTATCTACTTGCCAGAGAAAACTTGGACAAAATCACCAATGAAGATTTTGATGGGATCAATTTGTTAGCCGCAGCCGAAGCCGAAGTACAACTGGGTCAACCTGAACAAGCAAAACATTTTTGGCATATGGCAACGACTTACGAAAAATCTGCGTTAGCAGCTAATTTGTTTTTAATTCGTGATGCTATACAACATCACCAGTCAGATAAAGCGATGACACTTATTCATAATTTAAGTGAAAAACAACAAACACAAACTGCTGTATTAAAACTCTGGGCGCAAGCATTGAGCCAAGCAGGTAGATGGCAAGAATTACAAGACAAACTCAAAAGTTGGAAAAAATCCCTAGGCAGTGACTACGAACCTTTGATGCAACAAGCATCAAAAGGACACTTTGCTGAAGTCGCCAGTAAAGAGGGCGCTAGCCAACTCAAACAAAATTGGCAGGCGTTACCAGGAGCCACACGTAAAGAGCCTGCGCAACAGTCAGCTTATATTCAGCAGTTAATTGAGCAAGGCATGCACACAGACGCTTTAGAAGCCCTGGTAGAATATCAAAAGTCTGTTCCTCATCCACTTTTGATACCGCTGTTTAAACAAATTAAATTACCCAATCCTGCGGCAGCCATTAAAAAACTGGAGGGCTGGCTGAAACAAGATCACTTGAATGTGGATTTGTTTTCCGCTTTGGGGCATATCGCACATAACTCAAACGACAAGGTATTGGCTGAAAAAGCACTCAGTAAAGCTATTAAATTAGGTAATCGCCAAGAAGATTTAATGCTTATGGCCACTATTAAAGAGTCACAAGATAATCATATTCAAGCATTACAATTGTATAAACAAAGTATGGCGTCAGGTGCTAAATATTTTGCAGAAAAATAACCTGACTAGGCGAATATCCGCTATACAGTTATTGTGTTTAAGCTGGCTGGTTATTTTTTTTAGTGGTCAGCTTCAGGCCGATAATGTAATCAGTAAAACAGGTACAAAAAAACCTGCTTTTGAACTAGTAGTACTGGGTGACACAGGAGGCATTCAAGACGGTAACC
The DNA here is from genome assembly GCF_913058035.1 of uncultured Paraglaciecola sp. GTDB lineage: Bacteria > Pseudomonadota > Gammaproteobacteria > Enterobacterales > Alteromonadaceae > Paraglaciecola. Next base: position 34,756 of record NZ_CAJXPA010000019.1, read on the forward strand.
TGAGCGCTTTTTTATTACGTGACATAAATGAACAACATTATATAAGCTTAGATGCGGGCACGTTAGTGAACGGAATAAACATAGCTCAGCAACACAATGCTTTTGCTGACTTAACCGTTATTCAAGATCCGCAGTGGAGCACCACAGGCAATATTTTACGCCAGCATGTAAAAGGGTATTTGATAAGTCATGGGCACTTGGATCATGTAGCAGGTTTACTGATTTCATCCCCTGAAGACAGTGCTAAACCCATCTACGCATTACCATCGGTGAATCAAACCTTGATAGACACCTACTTTAACTGGAAAGCATGGGCCAACTTTACTAACAAAGGGTTACCCCCACGCCTAAACCAATACCAACTCGTGGATTTAGTTCCTAAGCAAAGTCAGACCATTACCGATACCTCATTAAAGGTGACCGCATTTAGTCTCAGTCATCCTTTAGAATCTACCGCCTTTGTAATAGAAAAAGACCAAGACCTGTTCGTTTATTTAGGTGACACCGGACCCGACCAAGTTGAAAAGCAAGGTAAACTAAAAGCGTTATGGCAGTATTTAGCACAGCAACTCCAACACAAACATTTGCGAGGCTTAGTCATAGAAGTTTCATTTACCAATCAACGGCCTGACAACCTATTATTTGGTCATCTCACTCCAAAATGGTTAATTCAAGAACTGACACAGTTCCATACATTAATTGACGACAAATCAAAAATAAAAGACCTACAAGTGATTATTAGCCATATCAAATACACCATGAAAAACGGACCTGATCCTCGAGAACAAATTAAACAACAACTCAACCAAGGCAATCTCCTAGGATTTAAATTTGTACTTGCCACTCAAGGTCAACGATTACATTTGTAAATCAATGCCAATCAATGTCAATCAAGTAAGGAATAAATTTAAATAACATTGGAAAACCTAGAGATTTTCATTAGAATCGGCGCTCGCTTAAACAAGCGACCAAGTTGTTGTATATATGACGTATCTTTTAGGTTAGTCAAAAACATGTTCTTGATGAGTGTTACACTACGCCACGGCGGAAATTAGACATCTTTATCAAGCTGTTTAGTTAGTACTGCGGCATAAAAGCACTGGCTTAATCCACAAGATAAAGCAAAGTCTGCGCCGCCAATTAGTAACGTTTTAATCTGCATCAGTTCAGCACATGTAAAGTTTATCAATGCACCCGTAGCTCAGTTGGATAGAGTATCGGCCTCCGAAGCCGAGGGTCGCGCGTTCGAATCGCGCCGGGTGCACCACCTTATCTATATGTCATCAGTTAATTCAACATATCCAAAATTCTCATAATCCAGCATTAATACTGGGCACGCACCCTGCCTAGTTGAACGCGTTCGTTTGACCAAAATGTCGGGAACATTTTGGGACAGCTTCAGCTGTTCGCAAAGCGACAAAGTACAGGACATACTTTGCAATCCGCCTGGTGCACCAATTTTAAAAACTTTAATCGGTAGTAAATACTTACTAAATTTAATTTGTGACCAGATTGTGACCAAGGTAAAAATTATCCATCTTATTTAACACGCTTTTTATCTCTTACCCATATTGTCAAACCATCAGTCTTTTTCATTTCAAATAGGTCGATCGCAGCAAACAGGGATCGCCATAAAGTGATTTAAGTTAAATGGACGAAACTTTTAGTTTTCAAGATGACATCTCTTAACTGCATCAATAAGCGCTCCTTGTTAACAAATCGGTGGTCAACTAAACAACCATAGCTTTATCGCATCCATATTTTGGATGATCATCTGTTGTGCTCTGGGATCGGCCGCAACTAAATTGATGTCTATTCGCATCATCTGCATAAGGGTATTGTCACGAGAACGAGCAGATTCAGATACGTACGATAATCAGAGCATGAAAAATACTAATATTTATGCCAGATATCGCTATCCACTCCAAATTATCAGTCACACTGAGTGGTTTTATCATAGATTTATCCTTAGCTTCCGTGACATCGAAGAATTTCTGGCAGCAAGAGGTATCTCCTTCAGCTACGAAACCATCAGAAACTGGAGCTATAAATTAGGCCAAAGGTATTGTAGCCAAATTAGGAAGAACCGAGGGAATGTAGATTAAGTGATCTTCCTCTAAATATGTAGACACTTCTTTGACTTGTAAACAACACATATGGGATCCACTACTTTGGCGGTTCTATGTACCTTTGTTCACTACCCATTATGACTAGCTGTTTATCACAACTTTTTGGCCGCTTGTTTTCTCAGACCGGAAAAGATGGCCTCTGCGATATAGGCTGGAAAGTTATTCGTCATTTTACCTTCGACTTTAGCAATGGCGCTTTCAACATTATCAATAAAGTATTCGTAGTGGGATATAGCTTTATCTATAGGGTACTTTAGATGCTCGGCAGTCGAAACAAAATGACGAGGCTGAATATTGCTCCACTTCCAATGGGTGTTTCTGCCTTTTAGAGACATCGCCATTTTGATCTTTTGTGGCTGTAAGAATTTTTTCGACATCACAGGAAACGCTGACAAGATGTCATATAGTGGTGTCATGCGGTATCGGTTTTCAGGCTCTAAGAATACGCTGAAATTCTTACCATGACCGTCAATAGCAGCGATTAACCAAGTACCTCCTGACATGAAAGAGAATGAATTTTAATCTCAAATGTGAACCAATATTTTGCCAAATGTGGGCGTCAAAACGGCAACTAAAGTACAGTATATGTTTTCGCGGGGGCCTATATTGGTTGTTTTCAACCTCTATTTTCAACGACTATTTTCAACCACTATTTTAAGCATTTTCTGTGGCGTGACCGTCACCATCGGTGTTAATCGTTGTAAATCGGCATGTTGCCGAGTTTCTTTGAAAGCCTCTATATACGTGAGTTTAACGTTTTTCGCCGGGGTACACCGCTTAAAACCTTTTCGCCGTGGCGCTCAGATTTACAACAATCCCAATCGTCTAAGTAGTGCTTCAGCACAACACATTTTGCAATTAAGTCATTTAATGTGCATCACAACCACTTATTTTGGCTCAGTAAGTAGAGCAAAAAAATGGTTCGCTCAAAATAACATCGTTCTCGACGCAAAACCGATCGAACTGTGCAGTACCGCCCAAGGTATTAAACAAATCGAAAATTCGATCATGAGACTTACACATGGCATGACTGCTTAAGTAATAAAATATGGATTTTGTATGACTTTAAATGGCACAGACTGTGTAAAAACTCCAATGAACATATTAATCACGCAATGCTTCGTAAAATGTGTATTTGATTGGTTAGAAAATTTAGTCGGATTTTAATGTAGAACACATATTCACATCAATTTTTGTTCAAATGTTGGTTTGAAAATAGTTTTCACATAGCCTGGACACAAACTTCACCGTCAGGTCTAACGTTCGACTATCCGGTATTAGGCTCATAGGAGCCAGTCGGTCACTAGCTAAGAAGCCTGCGAAAGTATGATACTAAATTGTCAATCTACAGTTGGGAGACAGAACAGGTCTCTAGTTTTACCAGTATGTCTGGTTGCTATAAGCAAACTTTCGATACACTAAGTACGTTTACAATTTTATTCTCTTTCTTTCGCCACTGATATTTAAAATGTTCTGTTTGTACAGGTAGGCTGAGCGCTTTTGGATTGAACACCGCGACACATTCTCCACCAACATGTCGAACACTGTTATAAACCAAACCATCAGTTCCGTTATCTCGCATTCTTTTCGCAAATGATTGGGGGATGGCGTAATCCTCTTCATCGTGCAGTCCATTAAATGCAATGCCGCGTATATCGTGCAAAGGTGACACCACGCGATTCACGTAGCAGCGCATCGTAATTTCAGTGTCTGGCTCATTTGTCCGTCTTAAGAAATTTTCACGATGAAATACCGTCTCTTTTATGGCTGTGTTTAAGTATTTGGCGCCATAGTAAACGCCGTAATTCGTACCGTCTGTAAACCGACTTGGTATTCCTATATGGGTAAAAGCCGCCATGACTGGAGTCGAGCCCACACCGCTTATACGTTGCTCCAACGGCACTAAGTTTAAGTCGCCCACTTCTTGTCTTATACGATCATTCGTCAATGATTCAATTGCATAGGCCATATCGAGATCGTCAGGGTCAACCACTTCTTCGAACAAACCTATAGGGGGGAACTGACTGGGAATAAGCCTGTGCAGCTTATCCCAATCTAATATGACAGTATCAACCACGTTGAGCATCCAAATAACGCCTTGTTTCTAATAACTGCATCATGCTTCCCTTGGCCATATAGTCCAGAGCAGATAGGCCATCAAATGCCTCATTCTCTTTAGTAGGCCATGCATCGGCTTGCTCTCTGGTGGGGAATAGCACACCTAATGCTTTGTAAATGCCCATGATGTAAGAGCAGCGTTCAAGCGTGTCTATTGATATCGTGCTTGCCTCACCTTTTTTCCATTTATAAAACGTACCTTGAGAGGGAAAGCCCAATAAAGCTATTTGTGTTTGGTTTTTTACGACCCACTTCTCCATAATGTTGAAAAAGGTTTTCAGAGCGACGGATGCAGCTTTTTGTTTATCCT
>NZ_CAJXPA010000020.1 GCF_913058035.1 uncultured Paraglaciecola sp.
AATACATGTTAACGTTTTACATCATTTATAAATTTTGAAATACCTTTAATAAATACCCTCAATAAATACTTTCATAACGTATTGTCTAATACATGAAATTTAAAAACTTATCAAAATCATTGATAATCAACACTGACCTAAAAATGATGGGTTGCTGCGTGGTTTTATGTTTGTTTAGTCAGATGCTTTGGGCGCGATCTAAGCCAACTTTTTTGGATTTCAACATTGACCCCAGCTATGCTGATGTTTCGTTAATCGAGTTTGCTAAGCAAGCCGATCTCACCATTATCTTTCCTTATGAAAAAGTACAATCTCGGCAAGCTAATTCTTTAAAAGGTAGCTTTACTATTGAGCAAGGGATGAGCAGTCTGCTCAAAAATACTGGGTTGGTTGCTTCTTTTGAGAGGGATGGGGTAGTCACTATCAAACGTATTTCAATTCGCGATACGGTGGTTGAAGACAAAACATTGTTGCAAGAAATAGCAGAATTGTTTATTGGTAGTGGCGATAACATCGTCACTTACCCCGAAGAGCCCCAGAATATTGAACTGATTGAAGTCCGAGGAATTCGCGGCAGTATGGACTGGGCCTTAGACATTAAACAAGAATCAATCGGTGTGTCTGAATCCATTCAATCTGAAGAAATTGGTAAGTTTCCAGATCTAAACTTAGCCGAGTCATTACAAAGAATAACGGGGGTTTCGATTGACCGGTCTGAAGGTGAAGGACAATTTGTTACTGTGCGAGGCTTAGGTCCACAATTTAATACGGTTTTAAGTAATGGAAGAAGATTGGCAACGGATAATCAAGGTCGTGAATTTAGTTTTGACACAATAGCATCAGAACTGGTGACCTCGGTGACGGTAGATAAAACTTTTTCAGCATCCCAGCCTTCTGGTGGAATCGGTTCAGTGATTAATATAAAAACTGCGCGACCAATGGCATCAAAGGACTTTAAGATTGCTGGTAGTATTAAAGCTACGTTTGACGCTAACAGTCGAAAAACGACTCCTCAAGGTACTATTTTTTTTAGCCATAGTAATGATAAGTTGGGATGGTTGATTTCATTATCACATCAAACGCGTAAATCACGGATAAATGAAGTACAAATTGACGGCTGGTTGCTAAATACTGATATTCCGCTTGAGCAAATCACTACTAGTGCAGAGAATATTTTTGTACCCAGAAACTACGACCAACGAGTTCGATTTGACCAACGTACTCGGAGGGGTGGAACCTTAGTTTTACAATACAAGGCAACATCAAATCTGGATATCAGTTTCGACTATTTACAGTCAGACTTTAATGTAAAAACTGATTCAACATCTTTAGGACATTGGTTTACATCGAGTAATTTAGAAGATGTCGTTACTGATGAAAATGGTACTGTAATTGCGCTTTCTCAAAATGTAGGTCATGCAACAGACTTTCATGCTCGGACTTTCGACAGGCCTTCTAGTGTCAGTGCATTAGGATTGAATAGCAGTTGGCAAGCCAATCCAAAATTGTTGTTAGAATTCGATGTCTCTAGTTCAAAGGCAAGCACCGAAGATCGTGTTGGTGCAGGTAATGCTCTGACGTTAATCGGTTACCTCAATCGGTCTTCTTTTTCTATGTTCAAGGATCAAATCTTGCCACACATATCGGATTTCGAATCATCAAATCCAACCGTTCTTGATGCGTTAGGAAATATTACTGGTGTGTCTGACTATTTGGATCCGACGAACAGTAGAGCACACGTGATGTTGCGTCGTGGTTGGAACATTGAAGATAAATTTGACCAACTAAAAACTGATATTACGCTTTTTGATCCACTTACTTCTGATATTGATATAAAATTTTGCTTTATGTATTCAATACAATCAAAACGCAACGAAACTTCGGATAAGGAAAAAAATGAACTGCATCGTTCGTTCTGTGGTTATTTTCAACGCCCTGATATTCCTGATAATTTCCAAACGATATTTCATGCGGGCAATGATTTTCTTAGTGGTATAAGTGGCAGTGAATTCTTACCAAAACGTTGGTTAAGACATGATGGCGAAACCCTTTTTAACTTTTTGGAGTCAGCTAGCGATATTAATTTTGATGCGGTGATACGCGATAACTCTTTTACGGTTATCGAGAGTGTCATGTCTGCCTACCTTCAAGGGCAGCAGAGATTACGATGGCATGATATCGAAATCACATCACAATATGGGGTACGTTATGAAAACACCGATATCGTGGTTACCGGATTTGAGTCAGACTTGTTAGCCTTAACGATCCTCGATCAAACTGAACTGGGTCAACTTAATTCACCGGGGCGTTCCATCTCGCAATCTGCGTCTTATGATACTTGGTTGCCTAGTATATCGATAAAAGCAGAATGGCAAGAAAACATCATTGCTAGATTAGGTGTGTCTCGATCGTTAACACGACCTACTATGCAGCAGTTATCACCAAGTTTGGTGTTAAATACCACACGTCAAGGCGGTGATTTGCGAGCTAGTTCAGGCAACTCAGACCTTAAACCATTCGAGTCTACCAACTTCGATCTGACCCTTGAATGGTACTACCATCCAATGAGTTACCTATCTGCTAGTTACTTTAAAAAGGAAGTGAGTAATTTTATCGTTAGTACAGTGACGCAAACGACTATAAATGATGTCACTGATCCCAGCACAGGAACTGACTCTAGTGCACCAGATAGTGAAGACACATTAGCCGAATTTGACTTAACAACTCCTATTAATGCTCAAACGGCAACAGTAAGTGGATTTGAGTTTGCAATTCAGCATGATTTTGATAGTGGCTTTGGAGTAGTGGCAAACATGACGCTGGTAGACAGCAATGCAAAACTGGATCCCAGCAATATTTCGCAAAAGTTTGCTTTAACAGGCCTGAGTGACTCACAGAATCTTATCGTCTATTACGAGAAAGGCCCAGCGAACATCAGACTGGCTTGGAATCATCGTGATGGATTTTTACAATCCTTGGTGCAAATACAAGGGCCTGAGCCAACCTATGTGCGTAGCCACCAACAATTTGATTTAAGCGCTAGTTATGCCGTCAATGACAACCTTTCTGTATTCCTGGAAGGGGTAAATATTACTGAAGAAAATGTTCTTAAACACGGACGTTATAGCAACCAACTGCTTTTAGCTCAACAGCCTGGTGCACGTTATTCTTTAGGTTTACGCGGTAGTTTTTAATTTCGTGATAAACATAGAATGTATTGGTAGTAAAACAACCTTGGGCTATGGCGTAATAGACCATTTCCGGATGAACCCGGAATGAAACAAATGACATCCTTCGTCTTCATAGCTTATTGACGATCAACTACATCAATTATACTTCCTAGTGCGCCAGCTATAATTCGCACGTCACCAATAAAAGCCGCTGCACAGCAACACAACTTTCCATTTTTATTTTGTTTAAAATAACCCACCATTATTTTGTACTAGAAACGGAATAACTGACAAGACCTCGAGAGATTAATTTTTTGTAAATACAATGTTAAGCACATGGCAAATGTTAAGAGTGGGTTAAAATCGGTTTGAAATGCAACTAATTCGGCGTTTTCAATAATGTAAAGAAAATTAACACTACGTCAAAATCGGTTTTGTATACAACAATATCGGCGTCTTTAATACTAAGATTTCTAAATTTTATTTTTAAAATAATAATAAATTTTAATTAAAACAGTAGCTTGGTAGATCTCATTACAAGTAAAATAACAAGTATATTTTTTACAGTCAGTTTACATAGACTGTTCAAAGTTAACATCTTCATGTTCTAATTTGAGCGCAGAAGGCATAAATTATTATCAAAGTCCTGCTGCACAGACAGACACTTTTTGGCAGATAATGTGTTTATCAAACGACAAATGATGAATTATTTATTGCCTAGAAGGGAGATTGACTGGAGGAAAAACGATAGCCAATCGTCTAGCAGATACAGCCATGTAAAAAAATTGTAAATTAAGCCAAATAGATATTTAACATGGTGTAAACGTTTTGTTTTTAACTTAATACTAAAACACACATAGGCACAACAATATGATGAAAACACATAAAATATTCAAAAAGTCGTTACTAACGCAAACTATCGGAATCATGCTTGGCACAGCAGTAGTTTTACCCGCTGTGGCACAAGAAGTAGATAACACCGAAGTGATCCAAGTTAAGGGTGTTCGTGGCAGTCTGTCCCAGTCAATGGATATTAAACGACAATCTGCAGGTGTTGTTGACGCTATTTCATCCGTAGATATGGGTAAATTCCCAGATACTAACCTAGCTGAATCTTTGCAACGTATTACAGGCGTATCTATCAACCGTGTTAACGGTGAAGGTTCAGAAGTCACCGTTCGTGGTTTTGGTGGTAACTTTAATTTGGTTACCCTCAATGGTCGTCAAATGCCAGCAGCCAACGTTGGCAGCATCACTGGTAACCCACAAGATAAAGGAGCAGCAGGTACTAGTCGTTCTTTTGATTTTTCAAATCTTGCCTCAGAGGGTGTCAGTGGGATAGAAGTATATAAAACAGGCCGTGCCGGAATAAGTTCTGGTGGCCTTGGTGCAACAATCAATATTAATACTTTAAAACCTTTAGTGGTGGGTAAAAATACCAGTTCTGTTGGTGTGAAAGCAGTCAAAGATGAAAGTGGTGATGGTGTCACTCCAGAGTTGAGTGGCGTCACTAATTGGGTAAACGACGACTCAACTTTTGGCGTTTCGTTATTTGGTTCATTCCAAGAACGTGATTCTGGCAGTCGTCACATGAGTACTGAAGTATATGAGTTGCGTACATACAATGGCGCAGATGATTTGAATTCTCTTACTATTCCCGGTGCTACAGTTATAAATGAACCAAACGTTGGGCAGATTTTAGCCATTCCAAGTAACATCGGTTTAGGTACTAACCAAGATAATCGTGAACGCACTAACGCCATGCTGACGGTACAATTTGCACCGTCGAATGATTTGACATTGACTGCTGATGTGACGTATGCAAAAAATGAGAAAGAATCAACATCACTTATTGATGGTATTTGGTTTGCAAGACAATTTAGTTCAGTTGAATTTGATGGCAACCCAGTAGTGTCCACGCCAGTGAAATTTTCTGAGACTGGTGGAGCAAATAATGAAGTGGTCGGTAAAGATTTCTTCTTTCAAAACTTAGCATTAGCGACGAAAGATGAATTAAAATCTTTTGGTTTTAATGCCGATTATAACGTGAATGATGACCTTAGCTTAAGCTTTGATGTCGCGTCATCACAGGCGACCAGTGGTGGTGCAGGTCCTGATGGACTTAACGTTATTCGCTTTAATTTAGCAGGCGCAACTGCTGGTTGGCAAACTGCTGATTTTACTCAACCCATTCCTGCAGCAAGCATACTAGTTGAAGACACTATCAAAGGTGGTAACGGAAACGGAATTTTTGATAAGGCTGATATTGGGTCTCAGGTAAGCCAAACAGACAAATCTAATCAACAAACTGATGTAGACCAAATTCGTTTTGAAGGTCAATGGATTGGTGATGAGGTAACAATTGATTTTGGTGTTGGATATCTTGCAACCGAAATGAGACAAACACGTCAAGCTTCAACTGACGCCCTAGGAGATTGGGGTGTAACCAGTCCTGGTGATATTCCTGAAGGTTTATTCGATATAAGTTGTACTGGTTGTGCATTTGAAGATTATGATGTTTCAGGTGTCGAAGGAGCTGATGCGAATTCACCAGGTGGAACAACTATACCCTTAGGTAGCGTTTCATTTGGTGGTGACCCGCTTGCTCTTCTAAACGCGGTTGGTCCTACTTATGGTGTATCTTTAGCTGATCGTTCAATCAATACGGATGATGATAATACAGTTGAAGAAGAAATTATTTCAGTTTATGTTCAAGCGGTGATGGATTATGAAATTGGTGAGATGCCTCTAAACATTGTTGCTGGTTTGCGCTATGAGCAGACTGATGTAACTTCATCATCGATTCAGTTTTTACCTACACAAATAATTTGGGAAGCTGATAACGACTTTTTACCCGTGTTAGGTGCGTCAGTAGAAACTATTTCTGACAAAAACGATTATTCTAATTTTTTACCTAGTCTTGATTTGACCCTCGATGTGAATGATGAGATTAAGGCTCGTGCTTCTTTCAGTAAAACTCTAGCTCGACCTTCTTACGATCAATTGTTTCAATCGACTTCAATATCACCACCACCGCGCTTAACATATTTGGGTGGTGTCGCAACAGGTGCATCAGGTAATGCACAATTGGATCCTCTTGAATCTACAAACATTGATTTATCTGCAGAATATTACTACAGCGACTCAAGTATGGTTTCAATCGGTTATTATAGAAAAGATGTCGAAAACTTTGTGGGTATCGCGCAAACTGAAAGATCATTGTTTGGACTGCTAGATGCTACTTCAGGTGCTGCCGGAACAACCTCAGGTGATGCAATAGCTGCATTGACTGCTGGTGGTTATGACGTATCCGAAGTGAACTTGTTTACTATGTCGGCAGTTTTGCAAAACCCAGCTGATTTTCCTAATGGTGCTGCAGATTTCCAAGACCCTGTTACCAATCCAAACTTTGAAGGCGAAGTGTTTGCAGCTTATGATGTTTTTGCAGTTGCAGGTGACCCACTACTACAATTTCAGGTAACGGGTCCAATTAACGACAAAAGCGCTGTGATCGATGGTTTTGAATTTGCTTGGCAACATTTCTTTGGTGAAACAGGGTTTGGCTATCAATTAAACTACACCACAGTTAATGGTGATATTGGCTTCGATAATGGTGGTGCTATCAGTGTTGACCAATTTGCATTAGAAGGCTTAAGTGATACGGCTAACGCAGTGTTAATTTATGAAAAAGAGGGGTTATCAGCCCGTATTGCATACAACTGGCGTGATGAATTTTTAAGCACTACTAACCGTGGTAAAGGTCCGCGTAACCCGGTATATGTGTCTGAAACTGAGCAAGTTGACGTTAACATTAGCTATGACGTGAGCGAGGACTTGTCCGTTAGTTTAGATGTTATTAACCTATTGGAAGAAGGTCAGCGTAAATTTGGTCGTAGTAAAAATAATATCTTCTTTGTTCAAGAAGCAGACAGACGTATGGTATTGAGTGCAAGTTACAGCTTCTAATAACTTAAGGTTTTCCCTCAGTCAGTTTTTCTGACTGAGGTGCTTAATACAAATTAACAAAAGAGTTGAAAACAATTTTATTGTCAAAGAGTGAAACATGAGTATTCTGTTTCACTCTTATCCGTTGCGACAGCATTTCTTGCAATGCTAGTATAAATGAACGCAATTTTATAAATACAACCCGTAAAGCGAAACACGCTATGAGTAAAGCAACCGTATTAAATAATGTAGATCATAAAAGTGTAAAGGTTGATACTCGACCTGGATCCAGTCATTACAAGCACGTCAACCGATCTTTGGTATATGCGACAGAAATAAGCGAACTTCATAAAGAGTTTCCGTTGGTATTTTATAAAGATCTCGACACTGAACAGCTACAATTACATGCCATTCTTGGTCTTGAAAAAGACGAAAATTTATTTATTGGGGATAGTGGTTGGAGCACGCGATTTGTGCCGGCACTTCTGGCCAGAGGCCCTTTTAGTTTAGGTTATAAAAAAGCGCAAGACGAAGGCGAGTCATCATCTGCTCCTCTTATCTGCATCGACATGCAAGACCCACGAGTGAACACTGAACAAGGTGAAGATATTTTTCTGCCATTTGGAGGAGAGGCACCTTATCTTGAATATGTCAAAAAAGCCCTACAAACTATCGATAGCGGAATACAGTTTGATAAGACATTGTTTACATTGGTTGAGTCTATGGACTTACTAGAGCCTGTGTCGATCCAAATCACACTCAGTAATGTTGAAGAAATTAATTTTAGTGATTATTACACGATCAACCAACAAAAATTAGCCACATTGGATGGTGAAAGTCTAAGTAAACTCAATCAATATGGAGTGCTGAGTCTTTTGTATTTTGTACTCGCTTCAATGGGTAATTTCCAACAGCTAATCGCACTCAAAAATGCAAAGTCGGCAATGTTATAATTCTCATCGATATAAGGCATAGCTTGCGTGATAAATAAACAAAATAAAGTCAGAGTACTGGAAGACATAACGCCAGATTCCATTCCATATGATGAGCTATTTGCAGAGGATCAACCCGTCATTTTAAAAGGACTGGTAAAAAACTGGCCTTTGGTAAAAGCGGGACATCAATCACCTGATAAAGTAATGGAACAATTAGAGCAGCATTATAGTCAACGTCCGATGCTAGTTTACAAAGGGTCACCAGAAATAAAAGCACGCTTTGGCTATGACAAATCTTGTACTGGTTTTAACTATTCCAGTGAGCGAACTACTATTCCTGAGGTGTTTAGTACCATTCGCAGTCAATTGTCTCAGGAACAGCATGACTATCTATATATCAATTCGCTTAGATTAGATGAAGGTTTCCCTGAGCTGAGTGAAAGCCATAGTCTGACTTTCGATCACTCTGAATTTAAGCATAATCAGCCAGTTGCTAAAATTTGGTTAGGCACAGAGTCTGTTGCCGCCGCACATTTTGACCAGCCTAAAAATATCGCTTGTTGTGTGGTAGGTAAACGACGCTTTACTCTGTTTGCACCTGATCAGGTGCATAATTTATATCCAGGTCCACTCACTCCTACACCTGGCGGACAGATGGTTACTTTAGCCGATCTCAGTAAACCAGACTTCACACGTTTTCCACTTTTAAAACAGGCCCTTGAAAATGCTTACATCGTCGATCTTGAACCCGGTGATGGCTTATATTATCCGAATATGTGGTGGCACGAAGTTGAGGCCTTTGACCGTTTTAATGCCATGGTGAATTTTTGGTGGATGACTGCCCCACCTTATTTAGGTAATCCGATGGATGTGCTGATGCATGCCATGATGAGTGTAAGAGATCGCCCAGCTTACGAAAAGACGGCATGGAAGGAGTTATTTGACTATTACATCTTTGATGATCCTGAGCAGGTACGGGCACATCTTCCGCCTGAGAGTCATGGGGTATTTGCAAGTATGGACGATAATTTAAGTAGGCGCTTGCGCGCAATGTTACGAAATAATTTAAACCGATGAAGATAAGAGACAATATATAAACATGAATACAAAGACCAAAGTTGTTGTAGCAGGGGGCGGTACGGCGGGTTGGCTGACGGCGTTTAGCCTAGTCACTCGTCTTGGCAAACTACTTGACATTACCTTGGTCGAGTCCGACCAGATCGGCACCGTAGGAGTGGGAGAAGCAACTATTCCCACTATGCGCGCATTTCATAGTTTAATCGGTATTGACGAAAAAGAATTTATGGCCGCCACTCAGGCAACCTTTAAATTGGGGATCCAGTTTGATAACTGGGGTCATCAGGGTAACAGCTATTTCCATTCTTTCGGTGAGATTGGACAACGTTCTTGGATGGCCGAGTTTCACGAATTTTGGTTAGAAGCCAAAGCGCAGGGTTTTGGTGGTAGCTTAGATGATTACTGTCTCGAATTAAAAGCAGCCCAAGCTAATAAATTTGCCACTTTTATTGGTAAAAAACCTGTTAACTTTGCTTACCATCTTAATGCTACGGCTTATGCGGCCTATTTGCGTAAGAAAAGTGAAAAGGCAGGTGTTAAAAGAGTGGAGGGGCGCATAGAACAAATACAAAACGATGAAGCAGGTAATATATCGTCACTTACATTGGAAGGTGGTGAACAAGTAGTAGGCGATGTGTTTATCGACTGTACTGGGTTTCGCGGATTACTAATTGGTGACAATTTAGGCGTTGAGTATGATGACTGGAGTCATTGGTTAGCGGCTGATAGTGCCATTGCGGTGCAAACTAAAGCAGTAGAAGCCCCACGTCCTTATACTCGGGCCATCGCACATTCAGCAGGTTGGCAATGGCGCATTCCCCTTCAAAATCGGGTCGGCAACGGGATTGTTTATAGCAGCCGGTTTGTATCTGATGATGAAGCTCGCGATACGTTACTAGCCAACCTTACTGGTGAAACAATCACCGAACCACGGCAAATTCGTTTTAAGACTGGCAGGCGCAAAAAAGCATGGCATAAAAACTGTATTGCCATTGGACTTTCTAGCGGATTTTTAGAACCTTTAGAATCAACCAGTATTCACCTTGTCACCACGGCAATACTTCGGCTGATGAAGTTTTTTCCTTTTGGTGGCAATACCAATTTGTTGGCAGAACAGTTTAATCGTGAGACCCAGTTAGAGCTTGAAACTATTCGTGACTTTATTATTTTGCATTATCATCTAACGCAGCGAGATGACAGCCCGTTTTGGAAACATTATCGCACTATGGATATTCCAGATTCTCTTGTTCACCGCATGGCAATGTTCCGTGAAAACGGCTACGCGTGGCCCGACGATGTTGCCTTGTTCAGGGTCGATTCCTGGGTACAAGTTATGATGGGGCAGGGCTTGATGCCTAAGCAACATCATGGTGCAGGTCGGGTTTTACCGGTAGACGGATTGAAGCAACAAATGATGGCATTAAGAAAGATGATAGATAACTCTGTTTCGCAAATGCCAGCACATGCAGACTTTATTAAAAGCTACTGCCCGGCTGATAATTTGTAGTTTATCTTAGTTTGTATTCATCAAAGAGAAAGCAATAAATGAAAACACGAGTAGTGATTGTTGGGGGCGGCACAGCCGGTTGGTTAACAGCTGGTATTATTGCTGCCAAACATTGCACGGTAAACAACGCAGACACCGCTAATATCGACATCCAGCAGACCGAAGTTATTTTGGTCGAATCTCCTGATGTAAAAAATTTGGGTGTAGGCGAAGGAACATGGCCCACAATGCGTGATACGCTTCGACAGATAGGCATATCTGAACGTACTTTTCTGTCTTGCTGTGATGCTAATTTTAAGCAAGGATCTAAATTTGTCGGGTGGTTAGACGGTGAAAGTGATCATTACTACCATCCATTTATGGCTCCAGCTGGCTATGGCTCGGTAAGTTTAGCGGAACATTGGTCAGCAACCTCAAGAGAACTTAATTTCGAAAGTTGGGTGAGTTCACAAGGCACTGTTTGCCAGCAAAACCTAGCACCTAAAACTTCACAGATGCCTGAGTATGCGTTTGGTTTGAATTATGGCTATCACCTTAATGCGGGTAAATTTGTGAGCATGTTACACCAGCACTGTGTTGAAAAGCTCGGAGTGCGATACATTCAAGGTCATGTAGAGCACGTATTGCCCGCAGAAAATGGTGATATTGCATCGATTGTACTGGTGGGGGGAGAACATGTTGATGGTGATCTATTCATAGATTGCAGTGGGTTCGCTGCCATATTGATTGATAAACATTATCAGATCCCCTTTAAATCTAAGCAACATATCTTGTTTAACGACACGGCACTCGCTTTGCAGGTGGAACATGCTTCCGACGATGTTCCGATAGCATCGTGCACCGTGGCAACAGCACAAAAAAGTGGTTGGGTTTGGGATATCTCGTTGCAAAATCGACGTGGTATTGGTCATGTGTTTTCCAGTGACTTTACTGATGTTGAGCAAGCAGAACGGGCGTTACTAAAATACGTATCTAATGATCCCTTTCTTGCTACAAAGAAATTAACCCCTCGCAAAATTAAATTTACTCCAGGTCACAGAGAGACTTTTTGGCATAAAAACTGTGTTGCTATTGGTGTCTCAGCAGGCTTTGTTGAACCACTAGAGGCGACAGCTTTGGTATTGATTGAAAAGTCAGCTGAATGGATCAGTCAGCAACTTCCGCGAAATCGAAGTGCAATGACAGTACTGGCAAAAAGATTTAACCAACTTACACTGCAGCGTTGGCAGGAAATTATCGACTTTTTAAAGTTGCACTACGTACTTACAAATCGCCAAGACAGTGAATACTGGCGAGCACATCAACAACCAGGCTCTATTCCTGAAAGTTTGCAAGACGCGATGACTTTATGGCGTTCTCAAGTTCCCGGTTTGTATGAAGGGAACCAACGATTTGAATTATTTTCTTCTGCAAGTAAACAATACGTACTCTATGGAATGGGCTTTCACACAGCTTTAGCGCAATCAGACCTTGGACGTCAGGAAGTCTTAAGGGTAAAACGATTACGAAATGAAACATTACATTCCACAGAAAAGTTGCTTAGTGCTTTACCCACTAACCGACAATTTTTTAGTCACTTAATGAAAACTTGATATAAAGTTTTGACTATCACTCCACTTAGCAGCTGAGTAAATTTGCAAAGCAAATTGAGGCCAAGGTATTTCAATGGAGATGAGTTTTTTGTAACAAGAGCAGGGATAGTCAATTTAATTTTTCTTGTCATCATCTCGGGTGCATTTGTGCTGCTTGCCCAGTTAGCTAAACCCCTGTTGGTTGGGTTCATTCGTTACTGGGACGAGTTTCAACCTCACTAAAAATTGTATGGGTGACCTCAATCTTATTACTGCTACTTTGCTAATTAAACTTAGCTAGTTGTCTGCTGATATCCATTATTTTATAGACGGTTATAGGCAAATTGTTAAAAGCTACATGGTGGAAAACTATGAATATTAGACATGCGACACAAAATGATATTGGCTCTATTGCCCAGATATATTTGAACTGTTTTCCAAATGAACGGAAACATGTTTTGTGGGTTAAGTCATCCTTCAATGCATTTCCACGCGCAGTTTATTATGTAGTTGAACACCAGGGGGTGATTGCTGGTTATATTCTATGGTGTGTGAAAAATGGGTTTAGAGACTCAACCATCGCTGAGCTTGAACAAGTAGCCGTGGATCCTAAATTTAGTGGAGGTGGTCTGGGTCGAAGATTGATTAAAGATTCGTTTGAGCGATTTAAAAAACATGTAGATGATAACGGCTACCGGGTAAGCGCGGTGATGGTGACTACAACAGAGGGTAATTACGCAGAGAATTTATACAAATCGACTTTACACGTCTCCAGGGCAGCAGTATTAAAAGGATATGGCTCAGGCAACGAAATTATTTTGTACAACCACTCGGTTGAGTCTACTTAAGCCGATGATGGATAATAATAACATTTCAGCTAAACGTGCAAACACAGAGGGTCAACAGGACTATCGTTTTGCATTTGCTATCATGACATTGTTGTTTTTTTTCTGGGGCTTTATCACTGTATTGAACGATATTTTGATCCCTCTTTTAAAAGACTCATTCGATCTCAGTTACACTCAAGCCATGTTGGTACAGTTCTGTTTTTTTAGTGCATATCTTATTGTGTCTCCGTTCGCCAGTAAGTTAGTAGGTAAGGTGGGCTATCAAAAAGGCATTGTGTTTGGATTGCTAACCGCTGCCGTGGGTTGTTTTTTATTTTATCCATCGGCGAGTGTAGGTGAGTACGAACTGTTCTTATTTTCTTTTTTTATATTAGCCAGCGGTATCACTATTTTACAAGTTGCTGCTAATCCCTATGTTATTGCAATGGGTCCTCAATACACAGCATCTAGTCGCTTAAATTTGGCTCAGGCACTTAATTCAATGGGGACAACAGTCGCCCCTATAATTGGTGCAGCATTGATTTTGGGCGCCACTACAACGGATGCTTCTTCTGTTCAGGGCCCTTATCTGATTATTGGTGTCCTACTAGTATTTGTCGCCATCATTTTCTTTTTTATTAAACTTCCTGCATTGGCAGATATGCAGATCAGCGGCACACCCATTGGGAGTGTTTGGGATCACAAGTCACTAGTTTTTGGTGTATTAGCTATTTTTTTATATGTAGGTGGCGAGGTGTCTATTGGGAGTTTTCTGGTTAGTTATTTTTCCGAAAACTCTATTGCTGGTTTAAGCTCAGCCGAGGCGGGTGCAATGGTTGCCTACTATTGGGGTGCAGCCATGATCGGTCGATTTGTTGGAGCGGCAATGATGCGCGTTGTTAGTGACACTAAATACCTAGCAGTCAATGCTGTTATTGCCATAGTTATGATTATTGTTAGCATTAATACAACCGGTGATGTGGCGATGTGGTCAATTGTGTCAGTTGGTTTTTTTAATTCAATTATGTTTCCCACCATATTTGCATTGGCTATTCGTGGTCTTGGCCCTCTGACCACCAAAGGTTCTGGACTGATTTGTCAGGCAATAGTGGGTGGTGCATTGATCCCTGTTATTCAAGGCATCGCTGCAGATAACATAGGGATCCAGATGAGCTTTTTGGTGCCCATGATTTGTTATATCTACATATGCTGGTACGCACTTAATGGTGATAGGTTTATTGCTGACACTGGTTATAGATAAAACTAACCAACTCCCCCAAAAAATCTTCTCATTTCTAGAACACATTGATCTTCAGTAACATTGTTTCTTTTTTTAAAAGGTTATTATATGCAGAAATCTTTTCAACGTTCCTTGCTGCCTGCATATCTTTGTAATTTGTATTAGTTAATGCACCTTATGATTCACTTGAGCGTCAAAAGTTAGGTATTTATGTGCCTAATATCGACCGAGAAACGTTTCCTGTTGTCATGTTTTTTCATGCTGGTCGCTGGACAGACGGCTTTAAAAAACAGTATGAATTTGTGGCTATGACACTGACAAATACGGGGTATGTTGTGTTGCCACTTAATACGCGCTTATATCCAGATGTGAAATTCCCAACGTTTGCAGAAGATGCTGCAAAGTCAGTTGTATGGGTTTATAAAAACATAGCCAGTTATAAAAAAACCAAAATTTATTTATTTCTGGTCATTCATCAGATGCGCACTTGGGAGCATTGATGGTGGATGATAATTAATAATAAGCCGCTTTTGAGCTCAATCCTAATATTGTCACTGCCTTTGCTGGAATATATGGACTTTGTGATTTTGTACCAAAAGTATCCGGTCTAAAAGACATGTTTGGCCTAGTTGAAAATTTTCTTAATATGGTGGTAACAAACTTCATCGATGACGACGAGCCCCCAATACTTTTGATATACACAGGCGAAGATGACATGGTTCATTCTAGGAACTTAGAAGGTCTTAAGGCAGTTATAGCAAGTACTAATGGAACCGTGCAGATTATCATCTATAAAGCTGGCAGACATGCTGCGCCTATGGCAGCTTTTAGCTGGGCAAACCCTCCCAATTTACCTGTGCCTGAAGACATAGATGACTTCTTTAAGACGTTTCTCTTTGTGAATCAAGAAGCAAGAAGCAACAATCAACAATATTGTTTCATGCTGCGATAATTGTACTATTCATTATCATCGGCAATTATCATTCAAAAATTCCTTGGTTACCTCAAGCAGTTTTAAACGGTTGTTATTAAAACTGTGATCGTCTTTTATCAAGGTGTAACTTACACGATTACCTTTGACGTTGCGCATTGCGTCAACGAGTGCATTTATCTCAGCAATGGGAATAACATCACTGTCTGCAGGAATAAATAGTATGGGGCGATCTGCAATTTCATGAGCTCTAGAGATTAAATTTAATTGTTCTGATTTTTCGGTTAACTCTCTAGAAGATACTGCACCAGACCATCCCCGTAACATAAACAAAGAATCCGCATACGTCGCCCAGAGGTCTTGAGTTTTTGAATCGTCACTTTTAAATGTGACGCCAATGTTAGCACCATCGTACACCACACCACATGTTACATCAGGGTTATCAAACATCCCTGCAACAGCCATATGCCCGCCCATGCTATGACCTATATAGGATATTTTTTTAATATTAATTTTAAATTTTTTTGCATTATCTGGTTGTTGTAAAAACTGGGTTACTGCAGTTACATCTTGTTCTGATCCAGCAAACGAAAAGTTACCTTCAGCCCCCCAAGCTCCTCGATAATGGAAAAATACCACATTCCACCCAGCGTCTCGCATTCCCTGTGCAATATCTAAATTTTTCTCATTCCCAGGATAACCATGTAACAATATTATCGTAGGATGAGGTCCTTCGCCTTGTGCGCCGTAATAAATGGCAGGCAAACGTTTACCATGAGATAACACTGTCACTTCGGCTGAGGTTTTTGGGTAAAGTTCTGCCTGAGGTTGCTGAAGTTTGGCGTGAATACCTAAGGAAATAATATAAATTAAACTGACTACGAAGTACCGATAATGCATAAAAATCACCATTGTTTGATCCCAGATTTTAGAATACTAAATATGACACGAAATATAGATATATTGCTATGTGTAAGCTGTTGTCTTGATGTAAAAACTGACGTGTTGGTCTTTTTTAGAAACCGTATACACAGTGACAACTTCGCTAAAATTAATATAAATGTGCGTTTATCTACTTATTTTAGCTCTATTTGAATCATTGGCAGCTCAGGTCGATTCATGTAAAACGACTGTGAGTATTTTTTTAATCTGCCGCTGTTTCTGCCAGATAAAAGTTGTTTGGAATGCGGATAAGCATACTCATTCAGAAGCAAAAATCAGCAACGTTGAATTTTTTATTTCGATATCTGGGAGACTGAGTTTGAAGTGTATAAAAATACATTAAATAAGATTATCTTTTAAATGTTGTTGTATAAAATTATTTGCAGCCCAGATATCTGTAAAAGGTTGTTGGGTATTAGGTTGCACATGTGCATATGGAAAAGGACCAAATTCTGGGGTAATGGTAAAGTTTTTATGGCCTCTTATTTTTGCGATATTGATCACTTTCTGCCACAAGTTTACATGGTTTTCCAGATGGCCTGCCCATAGTTTATCCTGAGGATTACTGACTTGTGGCCCTTCTTCAAAACCTACTCGCCCATGAATATGATAAACGTGTTGGAATAGTGTTGCCAAACGGGAGGTTTGGTCGCTCAGGTCAGACTCATGTACCACCATCCAATGACTGATATCTAAATTTAATTTTAATTCTGGTAATGCTTTGATGATTTTTTCAGTATCAAATGTACTGAATGTGGGTCTGAAACGATGGGTTTCATGGGTAATGGTAACCTTGTGCTTTTGTTCGAGTGTTAAAGCGTTTTCAAATAAAACTAAATTCTCTTCTAAGCTGAAAATATCACGGCCTGTGTGTGAATTAATAAGTACGGGAGAGAATTCAACTGCGCGTTCAATTTGGGCATTCATACTTTTTAGATGTGCTTGAAGGTTGTCACCTTGAGTTGCGATGCCGGTAATTATGTTGAGGCCAAGATCGGCATGGGCTTTAAGGGTGATGTCGGTATCAATATCAAAAAAAGGTAAAAATAATTCGGTACCCTCATAGCCATCTTTACTGGTGCGTTTTAGTAATGTGTGTAGGTCCTGCAGATCATTGCAGGGCGCTTCCCAGAAAGATTTATGAAAATTAAGCTTCATTATAAGGGTTCTCGTGATGAAGACCGCTTCGCAATAGGAACATTGAAGCAGGTCTAAATATAGGTAACTATAATAGCAGTTAAAAAAGTATTAAATTAGCCTGTGATACTGACAAGTTTAGAACCCTGAAGACTCCGTTTAAAGACTAATTCAAAGTAGTAAAAGCGTGGCAGAGTTAACTTTTAACGAAAGTATTAGCAAGTGTAATAAATGTAACAACTACAAAATAACTGCTGTCCTCAGCCTGCACTGAGTGTCTCTCTAATGACCTACTGTTAGCTCATTGGGAAGGTAAAAAACATCTAAAACTACCCCTGTCAAATAGATTGACTTACGAGTTCCAGAGTTTTGCGTAAGGCTCAAATGCTTTAACTTTAATTGGAATGATTACATAATTACTGACAAAGTAACGAAGATTAATACTGTATCTAACATACGCGTTGGCAAACGATACGTCAGTCAACTGGGTGACCATTTTTCATATCAAAGTTAAACCGAATTTTGTCAACTTTTAACTCTTTTAGCTCTTTTAACTTTATCATCTCTTTCAACCTTTCACCCAGATGAAGGTCTGTTGAATTTTAGTTAGCTTTTAGTTAGCCTTTAGTTAGTTTTACCAGCTGCTGTTGCTTCAAGTATTTCATCTAACTTACCTGTTTTACAATCGTAGATATATCCGTAAATAGGCACGTTAGAGGGTACCATTGAGTTACTTCTTATTCGCATCACATCTTCAACAACACTCTTAGCACTATCACTGATAGTTAACCAATTAATGTATTTTCCATCTGTTGTACCACCGCCATCATGGCTGTCATGCCAGCCTGTTGCATCCACGCTTGCTGTCTTTAAGCTAGCAGATAAAAGATTACCCATGATTTCATTATCGAATGTTTCCATGCCACAATCAGTGTGATGTATAACAAACCATTCTTTGGTGCCCAGTAGTTTATGGGAAATAACCAAAGAACGAATTGCATCATCACTGGCTCTGCCGCCAGCATTTCGAATGACATGAGCGTCACCTTCTGCAAGCCCTGCATATTTAGCTGGGTCTAAGCGGGCATCCATACATGTAAGGATGGCAAATTGTCTGCCGGGAGGCATAGCTAAATTACCCTTATCACCAAAGCCTGCAACATAGTCAGCATTTGCTGACGTTATTTCTTCTACAATTTTACTCATCACTATTCTCCTGAGGTACGCCGCAATGTTTGGTCTTAATTAGATATCCGATGGGATGATTCTGAAACACTTACATATCTTGTTTAACGGTTTAGCACTATAGAAAGCTCACTATTTGATTGAGTGGTTTTTTGTTGATCGCATGTTGTGGCACAGTGGCATCATTTGCGGGATAACCGACAATCAACAACATATATGGGCGTTCGTTATCAGGACGGTTACATATTTTAGATAAAAAACTCATGGGTTTGGGTGTATGGGTGAGAGTTACCAAGCCAGAATGATGCAAGGCGTTTATCAGAAAACCTGTCGCAATACCTACAGATTCGTGTACGTAGTAGTTGCTTTGTTTATTACCGTCTTGCTGCTCAGTATTTTTTTGGCTGAAGATAGCAATGAGCCAAGGGGCGTGCTCCAGATAGGGTTTATTGGAATCAGTGCCCAAGGGCTTGAGTGCGTCTAACCATTCGTCTCCACCACGACCTTGGTAAAAGCCTCTTTCAAGTGCCTCGGCCTGCTCGCGCACTTGTGTTTTAACTTGTTGTGAATGAATGGCTACAAAATGCCAAGGCTGCTGATTGGCACCGTTGGGGGCGGTGCCTGCTGCTTTGATACAGTTTTCGATAATGGCTTGGGAAACATGTCGGTCACTGAATTTCCGGACGCTATGGCGGCGTTTAATATCTGCATAAAACTGTTCTGAACGCTTCAGCATTTCCGCTGCTGGATACTCAATGAAATCGTTTAGTGGCAAGGCATCATGTTTTTGCATGTTTCATTCCATAACTAAATGTAGGTGTGAGGTAATGTATTTGAAATGTTCAGCTTTGGCTAGATGACAGATGTGTTTGAGTCTTTTAAAAGTCTAAGCTTTGGAGATTAGACTTTTAAAATCCACGGTCGAATATTTTTAAGCACTGCACCATAAATTAAGGACATTTTATGGAAAACAAAGAGTATGAACTTTACAAAATTAGCTGCACTTGAGATGGAAAACGGTAATTTAAAAACCCAAATGGAAAAGCCATCATATTTAAAGCGAATGACGGTTAAGAGACTGACGCATTTGAAGGATTTATTTTGGTTACTGAAAATCGTAATAACGCTAAACCAAAAAAAGATACCAGTAAACTATACGAATAAACTATACGAATAAACTATGTGCGTTTTCCTGCTACAGCTACAAAAAAGTGATTACCGATCATCTATTTGGCTGGTGGCTCAGGTATTGCCAATGCCAAGTGGCGACGATATTCTTTATTTGCTGTCCTTTAGAGAGCACGTCGATTTTATTGCGTTGGACCAACAAGGCATAAGAGCATCAGAACAAATACCATTTTGTTTGTTCGATTATTCACTGAGCCTGACAAAAAAAATATCATCTTTGGACGTTACCAACCGATACCGTCAAGCGGCAATTGCTTGTGCAGCCGATTAAACTATTCAAGGTGCAGATATTTTGGATTATAAAACGGTATAAAATGCATGGAACTTGAATGGTTTACGTCAATATTTTAATGTAGTAAAAATAACATGCTGGGGAATTGCGTATGGCAGTTATTTGGTGTTATCGGCTATATCCTTGTTTTAGTAACAACTTGATAAGGTCATTATCGCCAGCGCCGAAGGGTTAGATCAAACCGTTAAGTTACCGAATAATACGGCTTTATATTTGCAATAGGTTCAATAGGTTCAATAGGTCTAATAGGTGCAATAGGTGCAGTAGGAAATTAACCACACCCCTGAACTAATTCAATCTTACGCTAATATCATACCTCGAATTTTACTCGTTCATCACCAATTACAAAACAATCCGGTTGTGCTGAAGCTGAACAATAAAAGCGGAACTGAATTACTATTTTTGTTGCAAAAATATTACATGCAACTTTTAGCATCGATGATGGTAGCCGACTCTAATCAATATCTAGGCATGTTGCTTGATATCTACCGAGATATAGAAAAGAACAGAACAGCTATAAATCAGACACGCAAATACTTGAGCTGAGCACGTTTAATGATGAAAAATTAGTTTTAAGTTAATGCCCATGACAATGGCAATGGATGTTGCATCGGTGTAAACGTCATCTCGTCTGCAGAAAGTCAGCCAGCAAGCGCAAAATGGATTACTGGGTGACTTACTCAATTTCCCTATACCCCACTTGAACGACGTCATTAATGGACTCAATCTTGGTGATGATTTTCGCCAATCTAAGCCGTCTTCGGTTGTGGTGTTATTATTGACATGAACGCTTGATGGAAGAACTTATGTTGAAGGACAAAAACAAGCAGTAGCACACTTTAAAAACCTGACTCACGTTCATGTTATTAAAGCACAACATAATCTGTTTACCTCGTCACCTGAGGTATTGAATATGATGTTTCAGTTTTTGAAGGTAGCTAAGATTGAGAAACTAGATATTTCAGTAGAGCCAACATTTATTGAGCATCTTAAATAGTGTTTGTCATTATTAAACTGCTGACAATGTCGAGGGACAAAGCCAGCTGCCCCTCTGATATTGTTTAATAAAGGTGTGGTAAAGATTTAAGCTACTTTTAATGCAGCCTCACGGCTTGATAGGTATTCGTTGTAGGTACCTTGGAAATTAATGATTTCATGTTCGCTAATTTCAATAACTCGAGTGGCTAAAGACGAAACAAATTCTCTATCATGACTGACAAAAATTAGCGTGCCGTCGAATTTTTTGAGTGCGTTGTTTAATGCCTCTATCGCTTCCATATCCATATGGTTAGTGGGTTCGTCCATGATCAGCACATTGATATCTGACATCATTAACTTACCAAACAATAGACGGTTTTTTTCTCCACCAGAACAAACTTTGGCTTTTTTATTAAAATCGTCAGCGGTAAATAACAGGCTACCCAAAAGAGCACGTACTGCTAAGTCATCATGTTTTGGCGTACGCCATTGTGACATCCAATCAAATAAGGTGAGATCAGTATCGAAGTCAGCAGTACTGTCTTGTGGGCAATAACCTATACTGGCATTCTCGGACCATTTGACTACGCCACTAGTGGCTTGTAAATCGTCAATTAAACAACGTAATAGTGTGGTTTTACCTGCACCATTTTCACCAATTATTGCTAGTTTTGCGCCAGCTTCTAAAATTAAGTCTGCGTTGTTAAACAATGGCTTATCATCAAACTCATGGCTCAGTTGTTCAAGGATCAACGCTTGACGATGCAGCTTTCTGTGCTGTTTTAACATAATTTTTGGTGTGCGGCGGCTGGATGATTTGACTTCGTCTAACGTAATCTTTTCCATTTTTTTAGCGCGAGAAGAAGCTTGCTTAGCTTTGGATGCATTGGCAGAGAAACGATTCACAAAAGCTTGTAATTCATCAATCTCGGCACTTTTCTTGGCATTTTCTGTGTGAAGTTGTTCTTGGATTAATGACGATGCCGCCTGATATGCTTCATAGTTACCTGGATAAATGCGTAATTCACCGTAATCTATATCCGCCATATGAGTACATACAGAGTTCAAAAAATGCCTATCGTGAGAAATAATAATCATGGTGCATTTGCGATCGTTCAGTACGCCTCCAAGCCAATTGATAGTGTAGATATCGAGGTTGTTGGTTGGCTCATCTAATAATAAAATATCTGGATTAGAAAATAATGCTTGGGCTAATAAAACCCGTAATTTCCACCCCGGTGCTACTTGCGCCATGAGCCCAAAATGATAATGCTCGGCGATACCTGCTTGTAGTAGGATTTCACCTGCTCTTGATTCTGCGGTGTAGCCATCCATTTCAGCAAATTGAGTTTCTAACTCTGCCACATGCATACCGTCTGCTTCAGTCATTTCTGGCTTTGAGTAGATGGCATCACGTTCTTGTTTGACTTTCCAAAGTTTAGCATCGCCCATAATAACAGTGTCGACTACTGTGAATTCTTCAAAAGCGAACTGGTCTTGGCTTAATGTGCCGACTTTATCGCCAGGAGTAATAGAAACATTACCGGCGCTTGGCACTAAGTCACCACTGAGAATTTTCATAAATGTGGATTTACCACAGCCATTAGCACCGATCAGTCCGTAGCGATTGCCGTGGCCAAATTTAGCCGAGATGTTTTCAAACAAAGGCGCAGCGCCAAATTGCATGGTGATATTTGCAGTAGAAATCAAAAGTAGCTCGTCCAGAATAAAAAATTAATTGAAATGTTTGCCAAGTGGCAACGCCATCGGGCAAACAAAGGCCGCGCATCATACGGAAATGTGACGCTAAAGTCGAGTCGAATTGATGATTATTTATACAGGTTGGTATAATTGTACTTCTTACAAACTGCTTGGTAGCATGATCATGTGCACAAATTTCTAATGGATTGTATATGACTCTTAGCTTTAATTTAAAATCGGTTGTTGTGGTGGCGCTCATATTTTTAGTATCTGCATGTGTATCGCCGCCGCCACCGCCATTTGTTAGCGAAATTGACCGATTAACTGCCAGAGCAGAGCAAGTTGAAATTATTCGCGATGATTTTGGGGTGCCTCATATCTACGGAAAGACTGATGCAGACGCGGTATTTGGTTTGTTGTATGCCCAAGCAGAAGATGACTTTAAGCGGGTAGAGCGCAATTACATTTGGGCTATCGGCAGACTAGCAGAAGTGGAAGGCGAAAAAGCATTGTACAGTGACTTGCGGGCGCGTTTATTTATGTCTGTCGAACAAGCAAAGTTAGACTATCAAAATTCTCCTACAGCACTTAAAGATCTATGTGATGCTTTCGCTGATGGTCTTAATTATTATCTTGCTACTCACCCAAACGTCAAACCGGCTTTGTTGAAAAAATTTGAACCTTGGATGCCGATGTTTTTTTCTGAAGGTTCAATCGGTGGTGATATTGAACAAATTTCAGAGAAAGGGGTAGCCGCCTTCTATGGAGACAAAGCGGTTCATCAAGATACTCCAGATTTAGCTATGGTTGAACCTAGCGGTTCAAATGGCTTTGCTATTTCAGGTAAGTTAACAAAATCCGGTGATGCCATGTTATTGATTAATCCACATACTTCCTTCTACTTTCGTCCAGAAGTACATGTGGTTAGTGAAGAAGGGTTAAATGCGTACGGAGCAGTGACGTGGGGACAGTTTTTTGTGTACCAAGGATTTAATCAGAAAAATGGTTGGATGCACACTTCGACCCGTGTAGATTTTATGGACGAATATCTTGAAACCATCATTGAACGTGGCGAAGATTTATATTATTTATATGAAGGTGAGGAATTGCAGGTTGATACTGTAAATATAACCTTAAAGTACCGCGATGCAGACACGTATAAATTTAAAACCTTCCCTACTTTTAGCACTCATCATGGACCAGTAACGCATATGGTGGATGGGCAATGGGTGACAACAAGGATAAATTGGGATCCTGTGAATGCCTTACAGCAGTCATTTATCCGCACTAAAACAGCCAATCATGACGAATTTCGCAATATGATGGATATGCGTACCAACTCATCAAATAATACCGTTTATGCTGATGCTGACGGCAATATAGCTTATTATCACGGTAACTTTATTCCTAAGCGTGATCCCAAATTTGATTATTCCCAGCCAGTGAATGGCTCCATCAAAAAGACAGATTGGAATGGTCTGCACACAGTCGATGAAACTATTAGTATTCTCAATCCTGCTAATGGTTGGATCCAAAATGCCAATTCCACTCCCTTTACTGCTGCGGGTGAATTCAGTCCTAAAGCGGAAGACTACCCAACTTATATGGCCCCTGATCCTGAAAATTTCAGAGGCATACATGCGGTTCACATACTGAAAGGTCAATCTGATTTTACCCTAGATAAGTTAATTGAGGTGGCTTATGACCCTTATTTACCTGGATTTAAAACACTTGTTTCCGGCCTTATTGGGGCATATGACAAATCACGTAAGCCACTCAGAGCATTAGCCGAACCTATTAATGTTCTTCGGCAATGGGATCATCGCGTATCCATAGACTCTGTTGCAATGTCTTTGGCACATTATTATGGTGTGCAATATCTGGCTGAAGGCACTCGCCCTGAAGGTAAAAGTTTTATGCAAACAATTGAACATTTTGGTAATGATTCATTGCGCTCAGAAAGGCTAACAATCTTTGACCTGGCAGTACAAAAGTTGACCGCAGATTTTGGTCAGTGGGATACTCCTTGGGGAGACATCAACAGACTCCAAAGGCTCACAGGCGATATTGACTTGCCTGTAGATGATACAAAACCAAGTATTCCAATCGGCATGGCATCGGGTCGATGGGGTGCATTGGCAGCTTTTGGCGCCCAAAGTGTCAATGGTAGTAAAAAACTTTATGGCTACCGTGGCAATAGTTTTGTGGCTGTGGTGGAATTTGGCGATAAGGTAAAAGCGAAATCATTGTTAGCAGGTGGCCAGAGTGGTGATCCTACATCGCAGCATTTTTACGACCAGGCACAGCGTTATGCCCAGGGGAAATTTAAAGATGTGGCTTACTATAAAGAAGATGTGTTGAAACGCGCAGTAGAGCGTTATCAGCCGGGTAAACGCTAATAAAATGAATAATGACCTTAGTCAATTATAATGACACTTGCTGACCTTTGGGCATATTATTACTTATGTTGTCTTTGGGTTAAGTCTTGATTTACTATTATTATAAGGCGTTAAATTTAGAACCAAGCACCTCGTAAACAAGCCTTGCTGCCAGCTTTGCAGTTCTGTTATCAATATCATAGGTGGGATTCATTTCGGCTATATCTGCCAAGCCCCAATTATAATTAAAAATGGATTCTGACTGAGCTATCCAATGTAGCATGTTGATAACAAATTCCACTGAAATACCTAAACCACTGGGTGCACTGACGCCAGGTGCAATATGTGCCGGAAATGCATCAAGGCAGACAGTGACGTACAGTTCATCTACCGCTTTTAACATCGGTGTTAGCAACTGTTTAGCGGCATTAGGCGCACAATCAATATCCAGTAAATATTGAGTTTTAGTTTGTTTTGCATAATTAAATAGTGCTGCTGTATTTGACGATGCAGCTACTCCTAAGCAGGCATAATGAAACGGCTGATGATGAGTTTGGCAATATTCAGCAATCTGTCTAAAAGGAGTACCCGAACTGGTTTGTTGGGAAGGATTGCGAAGATCAAAATGGGCATCAAAATTAATAATACCTATTTTTTTGTTTGGTTCAGCAGCAAGATGTTGAACCAAACCTTGATGACTGCCCCAAGCAATTTCGTGTCCGCCACCTAAGCCAATAACAAGTGAATTTTCATTAAGGCATTTTGCGATTTGCTGAGCATATTGATTTTGGGCATCGGGCAAATGTGATGCAACAACCATATTTCCTGCATCCCACACACCACAATCTGCATGCCAAGCTTGGTTAGCCAATGCATTACGTATTAGATTTGGGCCTTTTGCGGCACCCACTCGACCTTTGTTGGCAGCCACACCTAAGTCACATTCAAAACCAAGCAAACTGCAACTATTGGTTTGATGTCGGTTATTCATTACCTGATGCCACCGCAGACCATTTTGACCCTCTTCAGCATCTTCTCGGCCTTGCCACTGGTATGTTTTATCTATGGTAGACATGGCAGTTAACATTCCTTACCCGCAAACCACTTAGCAGACGGTCGATGTTGGTTAATGCCATAAACCAATTCTGCCGGATGTGCTATATCCCATAAACACAAGTCTGCATCCATCCCCGTTTTAACTTGCCCTTTGTTTGATAGGTTCAGCGCTTTTGCCGCATGTAGGGTAACGCCATACAATACTTCTTCTGGGGTCAAACCAAACAACACACTCGCCATATTCATGATGGTTAAAATAGATGCAATAGGTGAACTACCAGGATTTAAATCGGTGGCTATCGCCATAGGAACTTGGTTTGCCCTGAGTGCGGCTACAGGCGGTTTTTGGGTTTCACTTAGATAATAAAATGCGCCGGGTAACAACACCGCAACCGTACCTGATTTTTGTAATACGGGGATATCTTTAGGGTCTAAATATTCAATATGATCGACAGAAATGGCACCAAATTCAGCTGCAAGTTTGGCACCCTTCAAATCAGAGAGTTGTTCAACATGGGCTTTCACATTGAGCGCGTGTGCTTTAGCTGCTTCAAAAATCTTGCGGCATTGTGCAGGTGAGAAACCGATGCTTTCACAAAATACATCGACGCAGGTTGCTAACCGTTGTTTTGCGACAACGGGTATCACCTGATCGCAAATAAATTGCACATAATCATCAGGATTTGAACGATATTCTTTAGGCACTGTGTGTGCACCAAGATAAGTGGTAACGATACTAACAGGTAAATTCTCAGAAATTTGTTTAGCGACTTTGAGCATTTTTAATTCGGTATGCAAGTCCAAACCATAACCCGATTTCACTTCGATACAGGTCACCCCTTCTTCAACTAACCTCGCAGCACGCTTAATCGCACTGCTGAGGAGGGTTTGTTCAGATGCTTCTCTGGTGGCATTCACTGTGCCTTGAATACCGCCACCTTGTTGAGCTATCTCA
The DNA here is from genome assembly GCF_913058035.1 of uncultured Paraglaciecola sp. Taxonomy (GTDB): domain Bacteria; phylum Pseudomonadota; class Gammaproteobacteria; order Enterobacterales; family Alteromonadaceae; genus Paraglaciecola. Next base: position 27,016 of record NZ_CAJXPA010000020.1, read on the forward strand.
GTATAGGTTTTACCTTGCAGGCGCTGTTCAAACTCGTTAGCTCTGTTGCCTCCGTAAACAAGATGGGTGTGGCAGTCGATAAATCCAGGAAGTAACCATTTATTTTCACCATCGTATCTAATGTCACTTTGATATGAGGTTTCAGAATCATCGAATATAGAAAATACTTTACCATCTTTAATGGCTACAGAAGAGTCAGCTAGCATGCCGTAAGCATTACCATTTTTTTGCATCGAAGCAATACGTACATTGTTTATTATTACATCACACTGTCTAGTCATTGCCTATACTCTTAGATTTATCTGCATATGAGTCTACTTGTACATACTTGTATATACAAGTATGTACAAGTGTATTAATATCATTTTATTCTCACATACTTGAGCGGTTGATGATAAATAATAAATCTCTGGTGCAAGCTAGGTTTGTACAAATTAAATCTGCATTATTGGATAAAATTGAAAGTGGCGAAATGCGCCCAGGCGACAAAGTGTTATCTGAAAATAAATTAGCAGCCAATTTTGGTGTGAGTCGTATGACTGCCCGTCGTGCTTTATCAGAACTGGTAGTTGAGGGTATTTTAGCCCGGTCTCAGGGTGTAGGTACCTTTGTTTCTGATAGCAGACCTATGAGCTCGATTCTTGAAATCCGCAGCATAGACGATGAGATCACTCAGCGCGGCCATCGCTATTCAAACAAAGTATTAGATGTGGATACAATACACGCATCAGATCAGCAACGTGTTTGGTTAGGTGTCGCAGCGAATACTTTAATTTTCCATACCAAAATTGTGCATATGGAGAACGACTTGATTATTCAATTAGAAGATCGATTAGTTAATCCTGCTTTAGCGCCACAATATATTGAACAAGACTTTATGCATACCACTGCGAATCATTATTTGAGTAAAGTAGCACCGCTTACTCAAGCTGATCATTCTGTTGAAGCCATATCTCCCAACAAAGAATTAGCTGACATATTGGATATCGATATCGCTCAACCTTGTTTGCAGGTGAGCCGTCGCACTTATTCAAGCAAAGGCATCGTGAGTTATGCCCGTTTATATCATCCAGGTAATCGCTATCGAATTGGCGGACACCTCGATTTTAATCCCACACATTAGGAAGCTTTATGAATCGTCATGATCCCAGTCGTATTATCCGCGCCCCCAGAGGCAATCAACTCAACACTAAGAGTTGGCAGACAGAAGCACCGCTTAGAATGTTAATGAACAACCTTGATCCAGAGGTTGCCGAACATCCACAAAGTTTAGTGGTGTATGGCGGTATTGGTCGTGCTGCTAGAGACTGGCAAAGTTATGACAAGATTGTTGAGGTACTCAAACGACTCAATACTGATGAAACATTGCTGATCCAAAGTGGTAAACCGGTAGGGGTCTTTCCTACACACGAAAATGCACCACGCGTTATTATTGCTAACTCTAACTTGGTGCCACACTGGGCAACGTGGGAACATTTCAATGAGTTAGATAAACAAGGCCTAATGATGTATGGGCAAATGACAGCAGGATCTTGGATATATATCGGTTCACAAGGCATAGTGCAGGGCACGTATGAAACCTTTATTAGTGTCGCGAAACAACATTTTAATGGTGACCCAAAAGGCCGCTGGATATTAACGGGTGGTCTAGGCGGTATGGGTGGCGCGCAACCTCTTGCGGCTACTATGGCAGGTTTTTCAATGCTGGCCGTTGAGGTAGACGAAAGCCGCATCGATTTTCGGATAAAAACAGGATACTTGGACAAAAAAGCTCGAAATATCGACCATGCGATGGATTTATTAAAAGAAGCGAATTTGGCAGGTAAAGCGATTTCTATCGGTTTATTGGCTAATGCAGCAGATGTTTTTCCCGAACTGGTTACGCGCAATATAACGCCAGATGTGGTGACTGATCAAACCAGCGCTCATGATCCTTTGAACGGGTACTTACCTATAGGATGGAGTTTACAGCAGGCAGAAAAGCAACGCTTATCAGATGAGTCAGCAGTCATAAAAACGGCCAAACAATCAATGGCTGTGCAAGTCAAGGCCATGTTAAATCTGCAGACGAAAGGTGCGGTTACGCTGGATTACGGTAACAACATTCGCCAAATGGCTTTAGAAGAAGGTATCGAAAACGCCTTTGATTTTCCAGGGTTTGTACCTGCTTACATTAGACCTTTGTTCTGCCAAGGTATCGGTCCATTTCGTTGGGTAGCGCTATCTGGCGACCCTGAAGACATCTATAAAACAGATGCAAAAGTAAAAGAGTTGCTACCCGATAACCCACACCTGCATCAATGGTTGGATATGGCCAAAGAGCGTATTCAATTTCAAGGTCTACCCGCACGTATTTGTTGGGTTGGTTTGGGTGAAAGACAAAAGCTTGGTTTAGCCTTTAATGAGATGGTCAGAACAGGTGAATTATCCGCACCAATAGTGATTGGTCGAGATCATTTAGATTCAGGCTCAGTTGCTTCCCCCAACCGTGAAACTGAAAATATGTTAGACGGTTCGGATGCAGTATCAGATTGGCCGATACTTAATGCGTTACTCAACACCGCTGGTGGGGCAACCTGGGTAAGCTTGCACCACGGAGGTGGCGTAGGTATGGGATTCAGTCAACATTCTGGTGTGGTTATTTTGTGTGATGGTACTGAAGATGCTGATAAACGTATCGCTAGAGTGTTACATAACGACCCAGCCACGGGCGTCATGCGTCATGCTGATGCAGGTTATGAAGTGGCGAGAGAATGTGCCATAAAAAATAATTTAGATCTGCCCATGTTAGAAATAGATGCAAATAAAAATAAAATAAAACAAGGACAAAAATGATGCACCACATCGTTATTCAACCGGGCCAACTGACCCTATCGCAATTAAGAGACGTGCATCGTCAACACATACCTATTTCCTTGTCAGCTGATGCGCACGAAGCTATTCATAAAGCAGAACGGGTGGTGCTAGATGTCATTGCACAAGACAGAACTGTATATGGAATTAACACCGGTTTTGGTCTATTAGCGAACACTAAAATTGACGTATCAGAGTTAGAACTTTTACAACGCAGCATCGTTTTGTCTCATGCCGCAGGCATTGGTAAATTTATGTCTGAAGATGTGGTGCGTTTGTTGTTATTGCTTAAAATAAACTCCCTGTCCCGTGGTTATTCAGGTATTCGTCTGCAAGTCATTGAAGCCCTAATTACCTTGTACAACAAGGAAATCTACCCTGCTATTCCTGAAAAAGGTTCAGTCGGCGCTTCGGGTGACCTAGCACCGCTAGCTCATATGAGTGTTGTATTACTGGGAGAAGGCGAAGTCATTTATCAAGGCACGCGTATTTCAGCACAGCACGCTTTGAAAATAGCGGGTTTAGAGAAGATTGCACTAGCACCTAAAGAAGGTTTAGCCCTACTAAATGGTACACAAGCGTCTACTGCTTTTGCATTAAAAGGCTTATTTTGTGCAGAAAATGCCCTTAATTGCAGTATCGCCATAGGCTCATTAAGTGTGGAAGCAGCATTGGGCTCAAGGGTGCCGTTTGATGAACGAATTCATGAAGTGCGCGGTCATCAAGCACAAACTGATGTCGCTGCTGCCTATCGAGGTTTATTAAAAGAATCCACTATTGGTCACTCTCACGACGGCTGTGAAAAAGTTCAAGATCCCTACTCGTTACGTTGTCAGCCGCAAGTGATGGGGGCATGTTTGCAACAAATGCGTTTTGCCGCACAGACCCTTGTTATAGAAGCCAATGGAGTATCAGATAATCCATTAGTGTTCGCTGATAGTGGTGATATTTTATCAGGTGGTAATTTTCATGCTGAGATCATCGCTATGACATCAGACATGTTAGCCATTGCATTATCCGAAATTGGTGCCTTGTCTGAAAGACGTATGGCGTTATTGATTGATTCCCACTTAAGTGGACTGCCACCATTTTTAGTCGATAACGGCGGCGTTAATTCGGGATTTATGATCGCACAAGTCACCAGCGCTGCACTTGCCAGCGAGAACAAAACTCTGGCACACCCTGCATCAATAGATTCATTACCTACCTCGGCCAATCAAGAAGATCATGTATCAATGGCTACATTTGCGGGTAGACGGCTGTGGGATATTTTCGACAATGTGGCAGGGATTTTAGGCATAGAATGGTTAGCTGCCAGCCAAGGGTTAGACTTTAGAGCACCGCTTGAAACCAGTGACAAACTTAAATCTGTTAAAGCCTTGCTGCGAACAAAGGTATCTTTTTACGATAAAGATAGATATTTTTCACCCGATATTGAGAATGCCAAAACATTGATCGTGAATCGCAGTTTATTAGATATCATTGATATCGAGCTACTCTAATTCTGCCAAGTCTTGGACTGAGAACGAAAAGACTTATTTTAATTTTTTGAATTTTTGAAATAACATGGCATGTCTAAAGTTGCATACAACCGTCACTAGTTACAAAAATTTTAGATATGTACTTTGCTACTTAAGCCCATCGATATTAGCTTTCACTAACAGAAGGCTTTGTACCATAAGCCGTCAGTGTGGCTTAATTAAATTAGACTGAATTTTGGCACTCAATCGTCACTATTGCTTCTGGCTAAAAGGACCACTATCGACTGTGAGATCAATCGGTCAATGCAACGCTATACTAAAATAAAGCGGAGGCGTTACCATGAAACAGAGAAGAAGAATTTATTATAATGCACAACAACGTGCGTTAATTTGGGCGCGATATCAGCAAGGTGAATCTTAACATGATATAGCAAAGTTCTTTGATAGAGGCCATTCAAGCATACAGGGAATATTAATTAAAACCGGTGGGATCAAACATCCAGCTAAAAAAAGAGCGCCATCACCTTTAACGGCCCAAGAGCGGGAAGAAATTTCTTGCGATATCTCATCGCAATTATCTATTCGCGAAATAGCCAAACAACTTAATCGCGCGCCCTCAACAATATCTAGAGAAGTTAATCGCAATGGTGGTCGCATGATTTATAGGGCGAACAAAGCTGATATAGCTGCGTGGGAACGAGCAAAACCCTGTAAACTTATATTGAATAAAGCATTGGCAAAGTTAATTGCGATGAAGCTGCATCGAAGCTGGTCACCACAGCAAATCGCTGGTTGGTTGATGCGGACTTATCCTAACAAGGACTTGCATGTGTCTCACGAAACAATATATAAAACGCTTTATATCCAAACGAGAGGAGCATTGAAAAAAGAACTTCAACAGTGCTTGCGCTCACAGCGGGTTATGAGACGTTTCAAACACGCAACCTTGAAAGGAAAAGGTTTAGGTAAGATAGTCGATGCTGTGCATATTAGTGTAAGACCACCAGAAGTAGCAGATAGAGCGGTTCCTGGCCACTGGGAAGGAGACCTAATTGCAGGCTCAGGAAATAGCTATATCGCTACTTTAGTTGAGTGGCACTCTCGTTATGTCATGTTAGTTAAAGTCGCCAGCAACAAAACAGCAGCTGTTATTAGCGCGCTGATAAATCAATCAAAAAAACTACCCGACGAATTATATAAAACATTAACGTGGGATAGAGGGTGCGAAATGTCTAATCACAAGGAGTTCACTTTGGCCACCGACATTCAAGTTTACTTCTGCGATCCGAAATCACCTTGGCAACGAGGCTCAAACGAAAATACAAACTGACTTTTGCGTCAATACTTCCCCAAAGGAACAGACCTCAATGTCCATTCTCAACAAAATTGAGTCAAGTTGCTAGACAACTAAACGAAAGACCAAGAAAAACGTTAGGCTATGAGACACCAGCAGAGAGATTTAGCCAATGTGTTGCGTCGATCGATTGATCTCACAGCGAATTACAGACGGTGGGGCAATTAGCTTTTCAATCAGTTAAATACCACTTATACGCTTGAAGCAGGTATTTAACGGCGAAAATCGATCACCGCCTCAGATAAGTCTGTTTGGATAAAAGAAGTTCATCATCATAAACAAAAATAATATTCAAAACTGGTTTGCACAACGGTGGGCGGCTCTTGTTTTGAGTTGTTAATTATGTGAAAACGGTTGATTCATAGACGATAAATAACCGACTTCCACTCCTTCAAGGATATAAAAGAGAGGTAAATATGGAAAAATGAAGCATCATGTATTTTCATTTTATGAAAAATGACGTTTTATTTTACCTATACTAGTAATGATGTTTACATCACAGAATTGGAATTTCACGTTGTGAGCTTCACTGACTGGCCTTCAAAATTTAATGTGTCGCATTAGAAACTGCAATCTGCATCATTAAAAAACTACACTATATAGGAAATAGTCCAGATTATGCATTTAAGAAAGAGAATATTAGTAACTGGCGGTGCTGGCTTTCTGGGGTCTCATCTATGTAAACGGCTTTTAAAAGATGGAAATGATGTTCTCTGTGTAGATAATTTCTTCACTGGAACAAAAGACAATATACTTGATTTATTATCTTCTCAGCATTTTGAGTTAATGCGCCACGATATAACTTTACCCTTACATGTAGAAGTAGATGAAATTTATAATCTAGCCTGTCCGGCGTCTCCCATACATTATCAATACGATCCAACGCAAACCATTAAAACTTGTGTGTTAGGAGCAATTAATATGCTCGACTTGGCTTACCGTGGTAATTCTAAGATATTCCAAGCCTCTACGAGTGAAGTGTATGGTGACCCACTTATTCATCCTCAAGCTGAAGATTACTGGGGTCATGTTAACCCTATAGGCCCGAGAGCGTGTTATGACGAAGGGAAAAGATGTGCAGAGACCTTATTTTTTAGTTACCACAGGCAACATAATATAAATATAAAAGTCGCTAGAATATTTAATACCTATGGGCCTAATATGCACCCTAATGATGGCAGGGTGGTGTCTAACTTTATTGTTCAGGCATTAAAAGGACAACCCATTACAATATATGGTAATGGCAGTCAAACCCGTTCGTTTTGTTATGTAGACGATTTAATTGAAGGTTTTATTAGGTTAATGAATAGTGCTTATGGCGTGACTGGGCCTATCAATTTAGGTAATCCTAATGAATTTAATATGTTGGAATTAGCCAATATGGTGATTGATTTAATTGGCAGTTCATCAGAATTGGTTTTTAAACCTCTTCCACAAGATGACCCTAAACAAAGACAACCTGATACTAGCCTTGCTAAAGAATTATTGAATTGGAAAACTAATATTCCATTACAAAACGGGCTTAAAAAAACCATCGAGTATTTTGATTGTTTACTAAAAGAAAAGTATTTATATGACTGAATTGTGTTCTGACACACCACATTTAAGTCTCTAAGTTAAACCATTTTAGGAATCTCACATGCTAGCATTCATTACTTCGATCAGACATCCTCACAACACGAATAGTTATAAAAAGGCCGTCGCTTTATATGAAATAGCGGCTCGTTCAATATGCTCCCAAAGTAACTCTAATTTTATATTAGTGGTTGTTTGTAATGAAAAACCCGTCATTGAATTCCACGATGAACGTATTCATTATCATATTGTTGATTTTCCAGTACCACCGTCGCTTGATGAATACTTAAAAACTTTCTCTATCTCAGACCAAAATGTGTCTTGTCACCCCAAAAAATACTTTCCAAATAGAGGTGATAAAGGTACAAAAATTCTTTCCGGTCTTTTATATGTCAAACAATTTAATCCAAGCTATATATATATTGTTGATGCTGATGACTGGATAAACATTAATATTGTGCAGTATTTAGAAGAGCAAACGGATTACCCTATTTGGCATGTAAATGAGGCATATGTTGTAAACTTTAAGCAAAAAACCTTTATGACACGTTATGGTATATCTCGTCACTGTGGCAGTACGTTTGTCTATCAAACTGAATTTTTACTTTCTTTGGGTAATTTTAGCCAAGCAGTCGATAGCTCAAGCTCTCAGCAAGATTTGATACAAGCCACATCAGTAGCATACGTACATGAAATTTGTGGTAATCACACTAAGCAATACGCTCTCTCAATTAAAAAAGGAACGCCTGCCAAGCCTATTCCATTTCCTGCTATATGTTATGTGTTGGAAACCAGTGAAAATGAAGTACAACATGTTGATGTGAATGATGGATATCCTATAACGAGAGCGATTATTGACAACTTTGGCTTAAATGAAAGTTATCTTTCTATGAAAAAGCTACCGATTAAAGCCTATTGCAAACAAGGTTTAGCTGCGTATAGATCAAAAATAGGCTGGCATCTTGGAAAAATAAAACTGCACCGAGACAATGGTTTATGAAATGAAGCCGTGCAAACAGCAAGGACGAAAGATTTTTACCTTGCTAACCATTGCACCTATCGAAGAATAAAGGCTAACGACAGGCTGTGCCGTTACATTACCCGCTCTGAGGTATCAGAAGAAAGGTTGGCAATAACGACTTACGGCAAGATTCGTTACCCACTCAAAATATCTTACAGCAGTTGTAGAGACAGGCATCCTAATTTACTAAAACTTAGGTTTCTTGCTCCTAAATCGATATGACCACGAACGGCCGTTATTGGCACAGACTGTGTGAAAACTGTTGATCACCTTTTGGTCTAAGCTCTATGTTTTTATGATCAAACAATCTTAATGTTTCCGCCTATTAAACCATCACTTTTAGTATAATTATAGGGTCAGCTAAACCATAGAGAAAACGTGATGGCACATCATATTTTAGGCCAATCAAGAACACAAACTACCTTGTTTCCAGAAGCGCTTGATGACTTTGTTACTGAAGATAATCCGGTTAGAGTCGTGGATGTATTTGTTGAGGGTTTAGACCTTGAAACACTTGGATTTGAGCGTGTTATTGCAACAGGCAAAGGGCGTCCAGGTTACCACCCAGCCATTCTGTTAAAACCCTATATTTATGGTTATCTAAACCGTATTCAAACTTCGCGTCGCTTAGAAAAAGAAAGCCATCGCAACGTTGAATTGATGTGGTTGCTTAGTCGATTAATGCCAGACTTTAAGAGGATTGCTGACTTCACAAAGGATAACCGCAAAGGAATTAAAGGTGCGTGCCGTCAGTTTGTAGAGATGTGTCGCCAGATGAATATGTTCAGCGATTCACTCTTTGCCATTGATGGCAGTAAGTTCAAGGCCGTCAACAACAAATCAAGAAATTACACACCCAGCAAGGTCCAGTTCCATATTGACCGCGTTGAGAAGAGTATTCAAAAATATTTAAGTCAAATGGATACCAAAGACAAAGATGAAAAAGAGTCTTCAAACACCGTCTCAGCCTCAAAGTTAGCATGGCTTGAGCAGCGCTTGATTGAGCTTAAAGCGCTTGAAGTAAAAGTGAATGAGCATCCAGACAAACAGATATCACAAACCGACCCTGATGCACGTTTGATGAAGACACACCATATGGAAAGACAGGTTTGCTACAACGTACAAACCGCAGTAGACACCAAGCACCATCTCATCACCCATCATGACATTGTGATGACCACTGATAGAGGCCAATTAACCTTAGTGGCACAACAAGTACAGCAAGCAATGAAGAAGAAAGACATCATCGTCATTGCAGATAAAGGTTACTTCAGCCGCATTGATATCAAGGCGTCACATGACCTAGGTATGACGGTTAATGTGCCTCAAATTGATACGTCTGGCTCGGCGAAAAAAGGAATATTCAACAAGTCCCTGTTTAAGTATGACAAGGATAAAGATGTGTATATTTGCCCTGCGGGAGAGACCTTACAAAACCGTTTTCGTTCAAACGAAAAAGGAGTTGAACAAGACGTCTACTTTAACAATATCGCCTGTAGCCAGTGTGAAATACGTGCTAAATGCACGACTAGCGCAAAGAACGAGGTTCGGCGAATGAGGCGGTGGATACACGAATCAATCATTGAAGATATGCAAAAACGACTGGACAATAATCCTGATATACCTGTTCTGAGAAAGCAAACAGTGGAACACCCGTTTGGCACCATGAAAATGTGGATGGGTGCTACTCACTTTGTAACTAAGGGCCTTGAGAGCGTCGGCACTGAAATGAGTCTCAGTGTGCTGGCGTATAACCTGAAACGAATGATGTCGATAATGGGAACGACTGGTTTGATGGAGGCTATGATGGCCTAGGGTAGTTAATCCTCAAAAAATCACGTGTATAGCCTTATTAGCAGCCATTATTGCCATCTAAAAGTCACTCAACGCCCACATTTACTATTTCAAATAGATATTCGACACATCAACTCCGATGCTAAGGATGTGACTAAAGCTGCCGCAGATTAGTATTTAAAATAGTTTTTACACAGTCTGTGCCAAAAGCCGACATAAGGTTCTAATCTAGAAAAGGCTTAAAGCTAATTAGTTTTTCAACCACTAATGCCCATATCTTTGCACTATAAAGTTCCAGCATACCGACAATAAAAAACACACCTATACTGTATAAAAATACAGTATTTGGGGTGGTATATGTCTATTGTCAAGGATGCCAGAAGAGAGGGGACGGTAAAGTATGAACGTCATAAACCAGAGCAAACCCTTCTTTATCAAATTATTGAAAAATATTACCCGCAGTTTCTGAACCACATGGGGCAACAAGATAAATGTTTGCCCAAGTATGTGCGGTCAGAATTTGAAGAGTACCTCAAGTGCGGTCGTTTGGAATATGGGTTTTTGCGAGTACGTTGTGAAGATTGTCACCATGAGCACCTGGTCGCATTCAGTTGTAAACGCCGAGGATTTTGTCCCAGCTGTGGCGCGCGGCGAATGGCAGAAAGCGCCGCCTTGCTGGTTGATGATGTGTTGCCCCATGAGCCCATTAGGCAATGGGTATTGAGCTTCCCTTTTCAACTTAGATTTTTGTTTGCCAGTTATCCTCAGATCATGGGAAAAGTACTGGGTATTGTCTATCGCACACTTGCCACACATATCACTAAAAAAGCAGGCTACAACAAACAGACGGCACAAACGGGTGCGGTCACACTGATCCAACGATTTGGCTCAGCGCTGAATTTAAATATCCATTTTCATATGCTCTACCTCGATGGCGTATATGCCGAAGATAACTATGGCAAAACGCGTTTTCACCCGATAAAAGCCCCGACAAAAAGTGAACTGAATAGTCTTACTCACCGCATTAGCCAGCGTGTGGCGGGTTTTCTTGAGCGCGAGGGCTTATTAGTGAGGGATGATGACAATGACTACCTGGCTTTGGATGGGCTGGAAGACGATCCGATGTTGCAAATTCACGGGTATTCCATTACTTATCGCATCGCTACAGGCAAACAGCAAGGACGAAAGGTCTTTACCTTGCAAACCATTGCACCTATGGCAGAGCAGGGGCTTGCGTCAGGCTGTGCCGCAAATGTGGCAGGCTTCAGTCTCCATGCAGGTGTCATGAGCAACGCACAGGATAGGCGTAAACTCGAAAGACTGTGCCGTTATATTACCCGCTCTGGGGTATCAGAAAAAAGGTTGGCAATAACGGCTTACGGTAAGGTACGTTACCAACTCAAAACACCCTACCGTGACGGCACCACTCATGTGATCTTTGAGCCTCTGGATTTTATTGCCCGTTTAGCGGCCTTGGTACCCAAACCCCGCGTAAACCTCACTAGGTTTCATGGCGTATTTGCGCCAAACAGTCGGCACCGCGTGACAATAACACCAGCCTTACGAAATAAGGCAAAAAAAGCATTGCCGACAGGGCAGGAAAAAACGAGGGCACAAAAACACCAATCGATGACCTGGGCGCAAAGACTTAAACGGGTTTTTAACATCGACATTGAAACGTGTGAGCAATGCGGTGGTGCGGTTAAAGTTATAGCGAGCATCGAAGACCCATTGGTGATCCAAAAGATACTCAGCCACCTGAATACAAAGAATGACGAAGTCGTTGAATTATTGCCCCCACAAAGTCGAGCACCGCCTCAGATAAGTCTGTTTGAATAAAAGCCGTTCATCATCATAAGCAAAACTGGTTTGCACAACAGCGGGATGCGCTTGTCTTGAATTCTGAATTAAGTAGAAACAGTTGATTAATAGACGAAAAATCGCCGACTTTCACTCCCTCAAGGATATAAAAGAGAGGTCAATATGGAAAATATGAGGCATCATGTATTTTCATTTCATGAAAAATGACGTTTTATTTTACCTATACTTTTCGTTACCAACTCAAAACACCCTACCGTGACGGCACCACCGGTGACCGGCGCAGTCATGCCATCTTTGAGCCGCTGGATTTTATTGCCCGTTTAGCGG
>NZ_CAJXPA010000021.1 GCF_913058035.1 uncultured Paraglaciecola sp.
TTATTAGCACTCGCTTCTGTTTACCCATTTCAACAGGGGTGACGGTTTACCCTACTTTGTATTTTAATATTATGCATATAAAAAAGCCCGGGAATATCGGGCTTTTTACTTATTATATTTATCGATCTGTATTAATACAGCCAACCATCACACAGTATGGACTGCTAGGTGGAGGAGATGCATCATCAACCAAGTCAGTTGCTGCAACAGGTAATGAAAATTCTTGACTCTCAGATGATTCGCTTCCGGCAGATTCTGCATTCACCGAAATATCGACATCTACCCATGCGCCGAACTGTTTCGCGTACAAAATATTAATCAAGGTTTGACCATTATCATCTGTGGTACTTGTAGAAGGAATACTTACCACGTTTCCGGGTGTTAACAGCCCGTCTTTATTAATATCTTCACCTTCATCGAAGATTCCATCATTATTTGAATCTTCACCTTCATCAAAGATACCATTATTATTAGAATCTTCACCCACATCCAGTATTCCGTTACCATTTACATCTTCATTATCGCAACTATCAGTAATAACTTGTAACCAAATATCATTGACATCGTCATAGCTCCATGTTCCTTTACGAAATTTGCCCTCATCAGAAAATTTCACTGGCGGAGCTGAAAAAGTCATGAGCGCGTTAGGTACAGGATTTGAGTCTGGGTCGGTCACAAAAACCGAGAACTCTTTTGAGTAAGAAGATTGTTCAGGCGCTTCAATTAAGCGTCCGGTTCCAATCGAAATATCGAACGCCCTATCGCCAACAGTCAAACTTGTAAAATTACTAACTGAAGGAGTATCAGCTACTGTTGCGTAAACTTTAACGGCCTCAAAACTGCTTACTGCATTGGAGGTGTAAACTGTTGAAGCTATGCCGCTTCGATTAGTTGTCGCTTGATTGGGTGATATAGTGCCACCACTGACATCATCCACTACAAAATTAATCACTTTACCTTTGACTAGGTTACCATTTGGGTCGCGTACCACTGAAGTAATCGTACTGGTTTGGCCGCTTGGGGCCACAGAGTCGGGAGTGCCATCAACAATAATGTTATCTGCCACTGTGGCGACAAACTCCACTAAAGTTCTGGCATTCACTTCATTGCCCTCTGCATCTAATCCTGTTGCAGTGATTGAAGCAAAACCAGCATTATTGGATTGAAGCGAAAATGCCACGTTACCTTCACTATCCGTGCTAGCAATAGATTCGGCCACTAGACCTCTTGATGTAGTAAGGGTTACGTTTCCATTGGCAAAAGCAGTACCATTTTTTAACCACTGTACTGTCAGCTCAGTTGCAGTATTGAGTTCAACTTCAACTGCTTCGTTATCTACCAACGCATCAACAAAAGAAAAATCGTCTTCTTGGACGGCTATGGAAAATTCGCTTTGGGAGTTAAGAGCAATTGCAACCACGGTATCCGTACCTGCCACAGCACTAGTGTAGTTTACTGTTATTTGTCCTTCAACTGAGGTAGTTGGACTGGTGTCACTTAACTGCCCATTAGTAGCACTTAGATTGATAGTTTTGTTCGCAATACCGTTACCGTCAGAGTCGACCAAACTAATAGTTAAAGGAACGGGATCATTTAAAATCGCAGATGATGAACCATTGATATTTATCTGTGTGCCCACCACTTGAACTTCTAATATTTGAGAGAAGGTAGCAGAACTAGCTATAACCTCAATAGTCCTATTTTCTTGGTTATTTTGAGTTGAAAGGGTAGCTCTAGCAATACCATCAACACCAGTTATCGCAACACTTCCTCCATTTTCAAGTTGCAGACTTGCACCAGAATCAGCGGAAAATGTTACATCTATCCCCTCAAGGAGCACGTTATTTGCATCTTTGACTAAAGCAATGAGCTCAATTTCATCTGAGCCACTCGAGGCTAATTGAGTGAAACTGCCAAACAAGTCAAGTGATGCAGGTTGTTCACCTATGAGTGTTGTGCCTGACGAATTAAAGGTAGTCGTTGCTTCTTCGCCTGAACTAAGAGCCGCTACTATTTCCCCAGCGCCAGAGTTTTCACCAACGAGTATTTGAATAATTGCGGCGCCGTTTGCATCAGTAGAGGCGGTGCCTGCATCATTGCCAAAAACAGCCAACCCTTCTGGTTGGAACCTATATGTAATCAAGGTAGAAGTAACAGGGTCGCCGTTCGAGTCTGTTGCTGTTGCAGTGAGCGTTAAAGGAGTGGATTCGCTGAGTGATGTTGATGGCTGACCATTATCATCAGTAAAAGCAAGCGAAATACTTCTGGTGATCGTGACTGTCGCACTTCCAGTCGTTCCCCCAGCACTATCATCACGAGAGAGACTCCCGCCTCCTCCACATGAAAAAAGGCTCAGTACAGCCAAAAATCCAAACAGCGTTCTAAAACGTAAAATCATAATCCTTTCCTATACACATGGGCCATATTGTAATGGCAAATTCACTTTAACAGTTCAGCTTGAACCACAATCTTGCTAACCTAGGTGAAGGTTAAAATAGATAACCCAATTCAATAGCACTAATACTCACAACTTTTAACAATAATAAAGCTTAGGATTTCCATGACTACATCAACACCCTCGCCATTACAGAAACCCGTTTCACAAAAATTCGGACTGACCGTCAGGATCTTTATCGGCATGATATCCGGAATAATTATAGGAGCTTTACTACAATGGTTGTTTGATGATAGCGGAGATTTTTCTTTTAGTGTATTCGGCTTTCAAGTTTCCACGTATGCGCTTTTAATCGACGGTATATTTAACATAGTAGGTAGTATCTTTATCGCCAGCTTAAAAATGCTGGTTGTGCCACTCGTTTTTGTTTCATTAGTATGTGGCACATCTAGTTTATCTGACCCTTCAAAGTTGGGTCGATTAGGCGGTAAATCTATATTACTTTATATCAGTACTACGGCAATAGCTATTAGCTTAGCTGTCAGTTTCGCTCTACTAGTTGCACCGGGCGAAGGATTAAATCTAACCACCGAGGCAGCGTTTGTTGCAAAAGAAGCACCTTCTCTAGGTCAGGTTATCATAAATATGATGCCAACTAATCCCATCAATGCCATGGCTGAAGGTAATATGTTACAAATTATTGTGTTTGCCGTATTCTTTGGAATTGCCATGGCGATGACAGGAGATACGGGTAAAAGACTAACCGCGGTATTTGAAGACTTTAGTACTGTTATCATGAAACTTGTAACTATCTTAATGAATCTGGCTCCTTACGGGGTATTTGTTTTGATGGCTAAGCTTTTTGCCACTATTGGTTTTGACACTATCGCCAGCCTTCTTAAATATTTTTTACTCGTTGTGTTTGTTCTACTTTTACACGCGTTTGTCTCTTATCCAATAATTTTAAAAGTTCTCAGTGGCTTGAGCCCAGTAGTCTTGATAAAGAAAATGCGTGATGCTGCTTTATTTGCGTTTAGTACCTCAAGCAGCAGCGCCACCTTGCCAATCACCATGGAAACAGCCATTAAAAAGTTAGGTGTTAAACGCTCTGTTGCTTCTTTTACCGTTCCTCTTGGCTCTACAATTAACATGGACGGCACCGCCATTATGCAAGGTGTCGCCACTGTATTTATCGCACAGGTGTACGCTGTAGATTTGAGTTTAGGTGATTATATGATGGTGATACTCACTGCTACCTTGGCTTCTATAGGCACAGCTGGAGTGCCCGGAGTGGGTCTTATAATGCTTGCTATGGTTCTACAACAAGTAAATTTACCAGTAGAGGGCATCGCGCTGATTATAGGTGTTGATAGATTGCTAGATATGACCAGAACAGCTGTAAACGTAACTGGTGACTGCATGGTAGCTTGTATTGTGGCAAAAAGTGAAAACGAATTAGACATGGATGTATTTAACGATGAAAATGCGGGTACAAAATACGAAGAAGTCGACTTCGAGCATTTAGATAAAAACAATTAAAAAATGTAGCAATTTATCAGATACATCAGAACTGAAAATTATGTTCGATGTTTCTGATTATTGCGGCGAATAAGTTATTGAGTATATAAATTATACGTTAAGTATTTATGTTTACAGCTGCACATTTTTAGCACTCAAATAATAAATGATTTTTTTGATATTAAAACTGACTATGCTGTTAGAAAAAGTCAGAATTAATATTTGCTTGTCTAATAGATGAAGCAATATGTGGCACAATTCCTATTAACCTATTGATAGTTAATAAAACTCTAGCTAGTAGTTCAAAAATCCTAATCCAAATCTTCCATCGGCCAAAGCGCTATGTAGTCTTCAAACAGCTCTAAATCAACATCATGATCAGCAACAGTCTTTCCCCTTACGGACATACCTGATTTATGCATTGCTGATTTTTTACCTTTGTTGAGTAACGGATGCCAACTGGGTAATCCCCTATCTTCGTAAAGCCTACGGTAACTGCAGCTGTGAGGCATAAAAAAGATATCTTGCAGATTATCTTTGGTAAGTTTGACACATTCCGGTACCAAGTTGGTTCGCTCAGAGTACTGTGTGCATGCGCAGGTTTTAGTATTTAATAACCCACAAGCAATGTTAGTATAATGGATTTTTTCACCTTGTTGAATATGAGCTGTAGGTGCTGCTTGAGTAACTTCTTCATCATCAATGAATTTATGCAAACAACATTTGGCACAACCATCACAAATACCTTCCCACTCTTTTTCAGTCATATTTTCAAGGGGAGTCGTTTCCCAGTATTTATTCATAACATTACCCATATTTATTATTCCTCAACGTTATTCACGCACTTTATCAAATAACAACTAAAGCATAGCTTCGCTGCGTATTTCGAAATTTTTAATCGGCAAAGATAACTTTTTAGCCATAGTTTCAATTAAATTATGAATATTGAGTCCAGGTTCGATGATCCTAGCTATTTTAATATCACTAAGCCATTTGTTCTCTTGGATGTTTATCATCAACTCTGATACTTCTTGATTGGCGCTATGATTAGAAAACATAGTTACATCAAGCTCTATATTTTCAACCTAATTTTCACCTGTCATATTAACAATATTATTTAAAATATGTTCAATATCAATGACTTCACGAGCTTCACCAAATGCCTAACAAATTAATAATTTATTCGAAAGGTCAATGATAGATTTAAAAGAAAATTTCATTATTTATATAACATCTGTTCTTACAGAAAAATGCTCATTTAAGTCGATGAATAAACGATCACCGGTGGTTAAAGCGGCTACACCTTTGGGAGTTCCTGTCATCACTATATCTCCGGGTAAAAGAGTAAATGTATTAGAAATATTTTTTAATAGTTTTACTATAGGAAACAACATGTTTCGGCTATTGCCATGTTGTCTTAATTGATTATTGACGCACAAACAAAAGTCTATATTAGATAAATTTTTAACCTGCTCTATGGCTATAAATTGTGACATAGGACAACTAGAGTCGAATGCTTTTGAACGTTCCCATGGATGGCCTTGTTTTTTGAGTGCACTCTGCACGTCCCGTAAAGTCAGATCTAACCCCAAACCTATCCCCCATATCGCAGCCCCAGCTTTTTTAATCGAAGCTCGGCAGATTCTGGTTTTAACCAATACCGCTACTTCTAACTCATGCTCACAAGAACCTAAGTTTTTAGGTATTATAATAGGACTATTAAGTGCGGATAAAGCCGTCGATGGTTTATTAAACAATAAAGGTTCAGTAGGTATTTCGTTGTCTAGTTCTTTAATATGTTGAAGGTAATTTCGTCCTACACAAACTATTTTGCCTACTGGTAAATCAATATTATTGCCATCAATATCAATATGCTTATATCTAGACAACGCCTCAGGACCCTTTTTGAATGCGGTCTGACAAGTAGCTTACAGAGACCCCAAAATAACTCGAACGATTCCACTTCATTAATGTATGAAAATTGCTGTAAACCAAATAAATTCGCCCAGTTCCACCATCAGGCGCTATAAGAGAACCTTTGATAGGTAAATCAGGTAAATCAGTGCCATCATAACGTCTAACCTGCAATGTCTGCCAATCTGCTAACAAACGCTTTGATGATAGATTAAGGCCAGCTAAACTAAAATCGAAGTTGTCAGGCACTGTAACTTGGCGCCCCCATGTTAATTGATTGCTCCAGCCTTCTGATTTTAAAAAATTGGCAATAGAGGCGAATACATCTGCTTTACTATTCCAAATATCTTTTCGACCATCGTTATCAAAATCAATCGCATAATCTAAAAATGAAGTAGGCATGAATTGGCTTTGCCCCATGGCACCAGCCCATGAACCAACGAATTCATCTAGTTCAACGTGTCCCTGATTAAGAATTTTTAAGGCGGCAAATAACTGTTTTTTAAATAAAGCTTCTCGCCTGCCCTCATAAGCCAAAGTCACCAATGAGTTGATCACTGAATGTTTGCCCATAATATTGCCAAAGTTACTTTCGTTACCCCATAGCGCCACAATAAAACGCTTTTGAACACCAAACTGTTGTTCTACTTGATCTAATAACTCTTCATGTTGCATCATTAAATCGATGGCTTTTTTAACTTTCCAATCAGGCACACGAGTGGCTAGATATTTGTCTAAAGTCAGCTTTGTCTCAGGCTGATTTTTATCAGCTGTGACTGTTTTTTCACGATAACTGACACCGCTAAACACTTGTTCAATAAAATCAGTGGTATAGCCTTTTTTAACGCTCTGTAACTTTATATCAGTTATATACTGTTCAAAAGTGGGTTTTGCATTCAAATTTTGGCTGACTAAATACAACAAAATCGAAAGACCGAGATAGATACATTTCATAGTTACTATTCTGTGTCCTGTTGTTGAAGGTGAATTTTAAGTAAATTTTCAGTAGGAGGTGGTAGTTGTAAGTAAAAACCGTTAATTTTGAGATCAGTACGCAACTTATCAATTTGTACCCTGGCCATTACACGATCTTTTTTAAGCGGCATAATCATCATAAAAACTGGTTTTCCAAATGTTTTTAACAACGCTTCGGGAACTTTAGAAAAATCATCTCTACCCGGCACATACAAATAGGTTTCTGATTTTTTACTACTTTTATAAACCGCGCACAACATCATGTGTTCCCTTCAAGTAGTTCATCTGATAAATTTAAAGCCTTAATATTGATCAATTCTTTAACAAAAAAGGCTCGGCGCCAACTGCTTAATAAATCGGGTTGTAATCCCATGTCGCGGGTCTCATCTTGAGTGAACCAGCACCACTTAAGTAATTGGTTAATTTGTTTTTTAGAACCAACTAGTTCAGGAGGTATTGCATATTTCTCTGCAATACTAAGACATAATTTTTTAACACTAGCCGCAGTATTTTTGTATTCTTCAACATCATTTAAACGTTTTATCTTTGACGGGTAAGCTTCTTCACTCACTTTTTGGCAATCAGCAACGATAGCCAATAATGCATCACCATGTATCCTAACTTCGTGGGGGTTCACTCCTTGAATGGTGCGTAGTTCATTTTTATTCGATGGTTGCAGCATAGCAATGGAGACTAAATTTTCTTCCCGCACCACAAAATTTAGTGCCATATCACGCTGCCTTGCAGTTGCAGTTCGCCATGCAGCTAATTTTTTTAATATTAACACGGCTTTATTGGATAATTTCCAGTTATTCTTAATCGTTAAGTAAACGGAATCCAATGGGATGGGTGTTTGTTTCTTGGCTGATAAGTGGGCTATTTCAGCATACACCCAAGGTAACTTATTTTGTTCTTCTACGCGTGATTTAAGCTCTGGGTAAAGTTGAAACAAATACAACACGTCTTTTGCTGCATAGTCGCACTGTTCATCACGCAAAGGTCTTGCTAACCAATCAGTTCGCGACTCACCTTTATCAACAACGACATCAAGCATAACCTCCACTAACTTGGCATAACCTAAAGCGGGCCCCATACCAACGATGCTAGCAGCAAACTGGCTATCAAATATGGGGCTAGGCATAACTTTAAAGGCATGCCAAAACGTTTCTAAATCCTCAGAACAAGAATGCAATACTTTGACCACATTAGGGTTGGTTAACAACTCAGTCAAACTTGAAAAATCATCTATGACTAAGGGATCAACCAACACCAGTTGTTTGCCATCATAAATCTGAATAAGCCCCAATTGAGGATATAATGTGCGAGTTCGAACAAACTCGGTATCTACCGCTATAGCTTCTACCTGACTGGCTTGCTGACAAAAATCTGCGAGTGCTTGATTACTGGTTATAAAGTTGTATTGCATGGATTTCCAAATTAGTTGTCACAAGACCCATAAAAAAGCCGGCTAACGCCGGCTCTATATATAAACACAAAGCGATGGGCTATTTATCTCTTAATTCTCTACGTAGTATCTTACCAACATTACTTTTAGGAAGCTCGTCTGTAAACTCAACTTTTTTCGGTACCTTATAACCAGTAAGATATTTCCGACAATGTGAAATCAAGTCTTTTTCAGACAAATCTAGATTTTTACGCACAACTACCAGTTTCACAATCTCACCAGAAACCTCATGTGGCACACCTATAGCGGCAGCTTCTAGAACGTCTTCATGCATCGCAGCTATTTCCTCGATTTCATTCGGAAACACATTAAAACCGGAAACTAAAATCATGTCTTTTTTACGGTCAACAATATAAAAGTAACCATCTTCGTCGCACGTTGCTATATCACCTGTAGCTAACCAGCCGTCTACTATCATTTCGTTGGTTGCATCTGGGCGATTAAGATAACCTTTCATTACCTGTGGCCCTTTAACCAGCATCTCACCAGCTTCTCCCATAAGCACTTCATTACCTGCATCGTCTACCAGTTTTATGTCAGTCGAAGGCACAGGCATACCGATAGAACCTTTATATGCTTTGAGTTGTGGTGGGTTAATGGTCACTGTTGGGCAACATTCGGTTAATCCATAACCTTCGAGCAACACATGTCCCGTTGCCTTTTGCCAACGTTCAGCAACAGATCGCTGCACTGCAGCGCCACCACCTAGAGCAAACTTTAATCGACTAAAATCTAAATCTGAAAAACCAGGGGTGTTGAGCAATCCATTAAATAACGTATTAACACCGGTAATAACAGTGAATGGATATTTAGCCATTTCGGCTACGAATCCAGGCATATCGCGAGGATTTGTGATCAACAAGTTAGGACAACCAAACTTGACAAACGTCAAACAATTACCTTGCAATGCAAATATATGGTAAAGAGGTAAAGCCGTAACCACTAAGTCTTTTCCAGGTTCAACTCTGCTTTCTAGAATATTTGAAGTTTGCTCTAAATTTGCTACGATATTTCTGTGGGTAAGCATTGCCCCTTTAGATAGCCCTGTAGTGCCTCCTGTGTATTGCAAGAAAGCCAGATCTTCGCCAGTTACTACAGGGCGATGATAAGTAAAACTATGGCCTTTTTTAAGCGCTTTTGAGAAGCTGATTGCATTAGGTAAGTCATAGGCGGGGATTATCTTTTTTACGTATTTGATCATCAAGTTGGTAACGATTTTTTTCAAAGGTGATAACATTTCACCAACAGATGTTAATAATACGGTTTCTATAGCGGTATTTTTAATGACCTCACTTAATGTACAAGCAAAGTTTTCAACAATAACAATGCCTTTAGCGTTTGAATCGATTAATTGATGCTGCAACTCTCTGGGTGTGTATAGCGGATTAACATTGACTACTATCATTCCCGCGCGAAGAACGCCAAAGAGTGCCACCGGATATTGAATAAGGTTAGGCATCATAATTGCCACAGCATCCCCTTTTTTAAATCCAATGTTTTGTAAATACGCGGCGAAGTCACGTGAAAGGTCATCCAACTCTGCAAAAGTTATACTTTTACCCATGTTGATGTAACTCACATTAGACGAATACTTTTCTATAGACTGTTCAAAAATGTCTACTATTGATGAGTAACGATCAGGATCGATCTCTGCAGGGACTTTTGGGTCATAATTCTTTAGCCAGATTTTTTCCACTGTGCCTCCAGGCCGTTGTGTTTTTGCTTTCACCTTGTTAAAAGTGCAAAAACCAACTATTTATTATTTTTAATAGAATACCAAACTAAAATCTATTCTACCCAAACCTTTCTCAAAGATAAATCAACAATTGATTAACAGCTAAGACCAGTTCACGTTCAGCTTAAAAATCCAACAATTTTTTCGGCAACTGGTTGAGGATTATCCATATGTAAATGATGGTATCCCTCACATTTTGCGACAGTTAAATTTTCAACCCAGTTCAGCCTATTTTGTAATATGGTTCGCATTGATTCGTATCCATGATCACCTGTTATGACCAAAGTGGGACATTGAATATTACGCATAAAAGCTTCGGCTTGTGGTTCTGTCATTCTAAGAGATGAAGAGGTACGTAGACGCCTGTCAGTTGTAAAAAATAACTGTCCATTTTCTTCACGTATATTGCGTGTTATTAATAGTCTAGCTGACTCAAATTTAATATCCCCCACCTTTGCTCTGGCTTCAATGGTTCGTTCGATACTGTTAGGGTGTTTTGCATCAGTTTGCTGGGCTTTTAGCCTACTTAAAATAGACTCTCTGAGTTGGGTTGGGCTACTTTGTGTATCTTTGGTCATAGGCCCAAAAGACTCAATTGAAATAAGCCTACTCACATATTCAGGAAAACAACTTGCATAAATAGTCGAAATAATACCCCCCATAGAATGGCCCATCAATATAAAAGATTGCCAACCTTGTGACTCGACCAGTTCATGTAAATCATAAGCAAAATCAATTAGATGGTAATGAGCTCCATGACTTCGATGGGTAGACAATCCATGACCAGTGATATCTAATGCAACAATATAGTAGTCAGTTAGGTAGTCAGCAATGGGCTGAAAACTTAAGGCGTTATCTAACCAACCATGTAATGCCAAAATCATGGGTTTACTAGGATCACCATATCCAATACCACGAAGCGTGATATTGGAAAGGGAAAATTCAAGGTCTTGCTGCACGTATTTTCCTTTTTAAGATACAAAAAAGCGGCAATATATTGCCGCCCTACCAACGATAATTAACCCTTTTTGACAAGTAATTACCGCTACCTTTCAACTCTTTTTATATTTACAGATTTCTGATAGTTTTTCGCGCCACTTGCACGTGTTGAATTAATTCTATGACTATTATTACCAGTTGAGCCTCGAATAAATACGTTTCGGCGATAATGACGCGGGTAATACCAATTATTGAACCCTGGGTTCCAGTATAGATGCGGTAATAAATATGAGCCCCTTATATTGTTGTTTACATCTTTCCACAAGTAATAAGCATCGACTGTTGCTGTTGGAAACACATATTCATGTTCACCCACTAATCCCGTTTCTAAACCATTAAGCTGTGCTGTAAACGTCATGAAGCGTCCGACTTTGTAGACCATTGGATCCATAAAACCGTCAACACTCATACGGAAACGGCCCATGCTATCATCGCCTGAAACTGGCTTGCCGTAACCATTTAATGGGTAATACACCATTTCAAAAATAGTCGAATCAGGTTTATTTTCAACTTTTGCAATGCTACCACCCCAACGCAACATCTTGCCTTTCACTTGTTCAGCCTTTGAGGCCGCATCCTCATAGGTAACTAATTGGGTGTTATCATCAAGCTGCAACTTGTCTGGAAATGTTGAACAACCAACCAAAAACAAAGCAACCAATGAAACACATATACGATTATTCATAATTATCCTCAGATAGATCAGACAGAGTATTCTCATCTGCTATTTTAAATATAGTAACTGAACAGCTACTGAATTTTGTAGTTATTTTTATATCTATCAGAACGAAGAATAGATCAAACGAAGGTGTCAACGCCTAATAATAATTGAATACCCTGACGCTGCTGCTCTTTAGCCACACTTTGATAAGCGGCTATACCTGCCTTTTCATTTAAACTATTTTTAGAAAGAGATTCAGTTTGTTGATTAAAAGAAGCGGCTTTTTCAAATGACTTGCTATCACCAGCTCGAATGATAGAGACTTCAGCATTGTGTGGTTTGTCATCTTGACTTTTTTCTGACCTGAGTTCACGAGGCTTATCCCGGGAGGATCGGGCAATATCAGATGCTTTTAATAAAGACAGTGACTCTATGTTCAACAACTTTTCCTAGTAGGCAAAAACAATATTTTCATGCCCATGACTCAAAACTCATAAGACATTTGCAGCTAAAATTATATACAAGAATTGTTCCAAGTTATCATACCTAATACCTACTCCCTTCCTGGCAATTTTTTCCAGGTTACTTTGTCACGTAAGTAAACCGGTTGGATATCATCTACTGTAACTGCTTTGCCTTGGGCGATTAAGGCCTTAGCTATAGGCAACATAAATACAGCATTAGGATACAAAACATCAGGTAACACATCAATTTTGCCCGTAACATTTAATTCTGGATATGCTAGCCATCCAGTTCCAACCCCTGTTATTACTTTGCTACTATTGAGTAATACCGAACCTTCATCTGGAGATAAAACTTTTTCTTCACCCACTAATCTCATAACACCTTGCTTAAGTTGATATTGACCAAAATATACCTCAAGCATGCGAGCGTCTATGGCTGCGCACACATGTTCACTCTGATTTTGTGCATAAGCTTGTTGAGCCATAGCTGCTAATGTTGATATGCCTATTACTTTATGGCCAGTGCCAAGAGCTAAGCCTTGCAAAACACCGGTCGCAATACGTACACCAGTAAAGCTTCCAGGTCCACGGCCAAAAGCCAAATAATCTAAGCCTTGAAGTGTTACTTTAGCTTCTTTTAGTACTTCATCAATCATTGGTAAGATACGTTGACTGTGTTGTTGGGGGCAAATTTCAAAACGTTTATAGACATGTTGATTGACTTCAAGGGCGACCGAACAGGCCTCTGTGGCAGTATCGATGATTAAAATATTCATTCTAGAGTCTCAACTTCTTTTTTATCACTGTGAATGTCATGTAAAAAATCCACTACTTTTTGTAAATCTCGGGTTCGGTGCATATCTGGTAAGCTACCCATAAATATTTTCCCGTAATCTTTAGTAACTAATCGGTTATCACAAATAACCAACACACCTTTATCAGTTTCATCACGGATCAAGCGCCCTGCCCCCTGTTTTAATGCGATAGCGGCTTGAGGAATTTGTAGTTGTGCAAATGGGTTACCACCACTTTTGCGACAGTCTTCGATCCTTGCTTGCAATAACGGGTCGTCAGGAGAGGCAAAAGGTAATTTATCAATTAATACACACGTCAAATCATCTCCTCGGACATCCACACCCTCCCAAAAAGCACCTGTACCCAGTAATACTGCATCTTTGTTTTCTATATAACTTTCCAATAATGCACGTTTAGTAGTGGATCCCTGAACCAAGATAGGGTTGTCGATTTTATCTTTCAACTGACTGGCAATGGCATTTAATGTGGCATGACTAGTAAATAACAAAAAGCAACGGCCACGACTGGCTTTGACCAATTTGATAGAAATATCTAACAACGTGGCACGCATTTCTCGAGCGTTCGGCTCTGGTAAAAATCGTGGTACGCATAACATGGCTTGATTGGGGTAATCAAAAGGACTATCTAAAGACAAAGTGGTAGCATTATCTAAACCCATTTGTCTTTGAAAATGTGTGAAACCTCCATCAACCATTAAAGTGGCAGACGTAAATACCCAACTGCGCTTTGGCTCTGCTATAAAGTCGGCGAATTTCTTTGAAATACTCAAAGGGGTCAAATGCAACACAATATGACGCATGGTGGTTTCGTACCAGAGGCTCACACCTAATTGTGTGGTATCAGTTAAACGCGCTAATTTACCCTTGGCTTCAGATACTCGCTCAAAAATGTTATCGAGGTCTTTATCTCTACCTATATGTAATTTGAGTACTTCGTATAAAATATTAAGACTGTCAGTTAGCTTATTGATCTGAGTTTGTATGTCATCCCTGGTTAACATCTGCCGCCAGTTACCCTTGGTTGTGTTTTCAGGAAATAAAGTCCGTAAGTCTGCAGCAATCATTTTACATTTTTCAGCAGCATTTTGTAACTGCTTGACGTCTTTAAGAACGGTGCGATAAACCACTTCAACATCGCGACTGATGTCCTGCATCTGCCTACTCGAAAACGTTTCTCCAAAATACTCACTGGCAATATCAGGTATTTGATGGGCTTCATCAAATACTACTAAGTCAGCTTCAGGAATAAGCTCACCAAAACCAGTATCTTTTAGGGCCATATCAGCAAAAAACAAATGGTGATTGACCACAACAACATCTGCATCAAGTGCTTTCCGACGAGCTTTAACCATATAACAGTCTTCATAATCTGGGCAATCTTTGCCCAAACAGTTATCTGCTGTAGAGGTGACAAAAGGTAACACTTTAGCGTCTTCTGCCAGTGACCTCATATCACCCATATCTCCCGTTTTAGTACTCGATGCCCACTCTCTAACCTGAGTTAGTTCGGTTAACGTTTGTCTATCAACTAACGTGCTATTTCCTCCATGTTGCCTCAACCGATGTAGACATAAATAATTAGCACGTCCCTTCAGCAAAGCAGTTTTACTGTTGGAACCAAGCGCCTTTTTTATTAGAGGTAAGTCACGGTGAAAAAGTTGCTCTTGCAGATTTTTAGTCCCTGTGGAGACAATCGTCTTTTTTTCAGATAACAGAGCTGGCGCTAAATAAGCAAAAGTTTTACCAGTGCCGGTTCCAGCTTCAACAATGAGCGGAACTTTATTTTTGATAGTATTTTCAACCGCAACAGCCATATCAGTCTGTGCTTGGCGCGGCACAAACCCGTTTATAGCCTTTGATAACTTGCCATCTGCAGCAAACAAAGATGATGTCTTGGACATAGCGCCTTAATTAATAATGAGATTGTAAAAACTTGGGACAATATTATGCCAAAAAGCATGACAACTAACGAGTAAAAGTTCTTCTCCATAATCACAACTATCCTTGCCTAATTTTTTTTTCATGCTATTTTTTGCTACAAAATATAAAAGAGTTCATTACATGCCAAAAGCCAGTGAAATTAAAAAGAATGCCGCCGTTGAACATAATGGCAAAGTGTATCTTGTTAAAGAGATCAACAAACTTACTCCGAGCGGTCGTGCAGGTGCTAGTTTATATAGAATGCGTCTATACGAAGTAGGTACAGGTGCTAAGGCAGATGAGAGTTTCAAAGCTGATGAAATGCTAAATTTGGTCGATTTCAACCGAAATAAAGTCAGTTTTTCTTACATTGACGGCGACGAATATGTATTTATGGATGATGAAGACTATTCATCATATTTTTTAAACTCAGACACAATCAGCGAAGAGGCCCATTTTATTACTGAAAATACAAAAGGAATGCAGATTTTGTTGGTTGAAGGAAAACCAGTAGGTATTGAACTTCCCGCGTCTGTAGACTTGCTGATAACACAAACTGACCCATCCATCAAAGGTGCATCAGCCAGTGCTCGAACTAAACCAGCGACTTTAGCTACTGGACTAGTTATACAAGTACCTGAGTACATTGCCAGTGGTGAAAAGGTCAAAGTAAACACATCTGAATGCAAATTTATGGGACGCGCAGACTCTTAAGCCAAAGAGCAAAAACTATCTGTCACAGAAAAAGGCAATAAAAAAGGTTTTAGACTTAATGATGAACACAATAAGCTTGGTCTAAGTACTGACTTCTTGTTTTTTGATATTCAAAGAACACCGCCAACGTGAACACTGATGTGCCTGATGCTTGCTAATGAGTCTAACAGTGCTAAACAGGCTAAGTGAATATCGAGCGTCTTTAAGTCCGACTATTTTGCCAGCTAGAGTTTAATAAAATTGAACTACTTCGATAGGAGCGCAAGTTCCGCGCCTATTGAAGTTTTAATTAATGTCCAAGGACTTTTGCGGGGTTAATTCTTGCGGCTTTTATTGCTGGATAAAGTGTTGCTAAAATACTTAATACTATAGCGATAAACGCGGTGAGATAAACTTCATTCCAGTTTAATTCTGACGGTAAAAAATTAATAAAATAAACATCACCTGATAAAAACTGTACCCCTAATATGTTTTCAATAAAAAGAGCGACTGTCGCTAAATTAGTTGCCATTAAAACACCTAATATCACACCGACAATAGTGCCAATGAGACCATTAAATGTACCTTGCAACATAAATACAGAAATGATTAGACTGTTTTTTGCACCCATACTTTTAAGCATAGCAATTTCACTTTGTTTTTCGTTTACCGCCATCACAAGGGTCGAGACTATATTGAAACATGCCACGGCAATAACTAAGCTCAGTGCGATATAGACAACAGCTCTAACCAATTGTATATCTTGATACAAGTTACCATCGTTAATAGTCCAATCAGACATATATACTTCAGGCGCCAATTCATAACCTATTTCACGTGTTAATTCCCGTGCCAAAAATGCATCACGATATCTTAAACGTATTCCCTGAGCACCATACTTAATGTTTTGTGCCTGCGCCGCTAAAGACATATGCATAAAACCAATATGGTTACTCAACTCTCCACCCATGTCTAAACTAGCGATAATATTGAGTCGCAATGTTTTGGGCGCACTAAGACTCAAATTTTCAGACAACTGCGGTAATAAAATCTGCACTTTATCACCGACGGCTAAATTTAATTTCCGCATAACACCGATGCCTAGCATGGTCGCATTTTCATCGCCTTGGAATTGTTGCCACTGCTCTTTAGTGACTAAACGTGGGATAACGCCATCAGAAGCATAAAAGGGATCTAAAGCGGTCATTTCCACCGCTTTCATTTTATTGGCTTTTTGTAACATGCCGGTAGCATTAACATATGGTTCGACAAATATTACTTCGGGGTGTTGTTTTAAAGCCTCGACCTCTAAGGGCCAATTCTCAATACCACTTGGATAAACTGATTTGAATTCCGCATGAGGAATAACAGACAACAAATTATCTTTTAATTCTTTTTCAAAGCCATTCATAACCGATAACAACAAAATCAGAACAAAACACCCTAAGCCAATACCAAATGTGGAAGATGCAGAAATAAATGAAATAAAACCATTTTGACGTTTATCTGAACGAAATCGCCATGCCAATAACCATACTAGATGCACTAAATGGTGCCCTTTATGACTTTTCTTATCGGTTTTTCTTTTACAGCTTCAGTTTGAGAATCAGTCAAGCAGCCATCCAATAAGTTTAAAGAACGGTCTAATCTGTTAGCTAGTTGTGTATCGTGAGTCACTACAACAAAGCTGGTATGCATTTGTTCGCGCAAGTCACTGAGTAACTCATAAATACTCTCACCCGTTTTTTGATCTAAATTACCTGTCGGTTCGTCTGCAAGAATTAACTTAGGTTGAGTTACCAAAGCTCTAGCAATTGCGACACGTTGACGCTCGCCCCCAGACAATTCCGCAGGCTTATGACGGTATCGATGAGATAATCCGACCTTGTCCAACATGGCCATGGCCATCTCATTGGCTTGATTAATCGGCTTTTTTGCAATTAACAACGGCATAGCCACATTTTCTAATGCACTAAATTCAGGTAATAAATGATGAAATTGGTAAACAAATCCTAATGATTGATTACGAAATTTTGCCTGTTGATTACTGCTAAAGGAAAATATATCTTGTTGCTCAAATGTTACCTGTCCAGACGTAGGCTTGTCCAGCGCACCTAATAAATGTAGCAGGGTACTTTTACCTGATCCTGAGCTACCTACAATAGCAATCTGTTCCGCTTTTTTAATCGAAAAGTTGACGTTTTTGAGCACCTTAACGCTATTCTGTCCATCACTGTATTCTTTAGTTAAATTAGTACATTTTAATAACTCGCTCATAATCGGCATATTTCCTAATTTACATTTGTGCGGGTTGAATTCCCATAATTGCGTAGACGTTTCTTTTCCCTTCTTTTAGCCAATATACGAGCCAGTTTTCTCATGCTCACCACTTGATCACTTTCATCAATAATATCAATACCAAACAAACTCTCCACTAAATCCTCGACAGTTATCACGCCCTCTAAGCCACCGTATTCATCTACAATTAGTAACATATTGCCACGTTGCGAGTGCAAAGGTTCGAAAGCTTTTGCTAAGGGCATGCTACTTAATATTGTGACCATGTCCTTTTGATATGATTTAAGCTCTCTATCAACATTACCTCGAGCGAAGGCCAATAATATGTCAGATTTTAATACATAACCGGTAATTTTTTCTGGTTCTCCATCTTCATAGACCGGGATCCGTGAGAATGATACTTCTGCATGTTTTAGTAAAAATGTTTCAACTGTCATAGTGTCAGGTAACGAAAAGACGACTGTTCTATGGGTCATGGCTTGACGAACTTTGAGTTGTTGTAAACTCAGTAAGTTCTGCATAACTGTGGCCTCGCGAGCGGCTATTTGGCCTTCTTCCAAAGACAAAGCAGTCATTGCAAATAATTCGTCTCTATTCAAACCGACTAGGGGGGACTCATCATGCATTCTGGATGTCATTTTCTGCGCCATCTGTACAAAGGGCCACAATATAATCATTAAATATTTTAAAAAATAAGCCGTAGACGGAGCAAGTTTACGCCAGTATGTGGCCCCAAGGGTCTTAGGAATGATCTCTGAAAATACTAAAATCAGCATTGTCAAAATAGCTGACGCAATTCCAAGATAAGCATCACCGAACACTACTGCAGCTTGCGCGCCGGCCCCTGCTGCGCCCATGGTATGTGCAATCGTATTCAAGCTCAAAATGGCGGCAAGAGGCCGGTTAATATCGCTCACTTGCTTTTTTAATAATTTCCCTGAAGGGTGGCCACTTTTTTCTAATACAGAAATGTAAGCGGACGAAATACTGAGGATTACCGCTTCTGCAATA
Source organism: uncultured Paraglaciecola sp. (assembly GCF_913058035.1). Classification (GTDB taxonomy): domain Bacteria; phylum Pseudomonadota; class Gammaproteobacteria; order Enterobacterales; family Alteromonadaceae; genus Paraglaciecola. The sequence goes on from NZ_CAJXPA010000021.1 coordinate 18,864, forward strand.
GAGCAGACAAACGAAAAGCCTAACGCAACAAAAATGTATATCAACAGCAAAAGCATAAGGATTAAATCTCAGAGGATGACAAAAAAATTATCATATAAGCATTATTGACTGGCATGTTGCTAGTTTATCAAACCATAAGCATATAGCGTAGCATTAATGGAGACTAAAGCGTTTGTGTGCAAAATGAATGGTAAACAAATTAATGGCGGAGTGGACGAGACTCGAACTCGCGACCCCCGGCGTGACAGGCCGGTATTCTAACCAACTGAACTACCACTCCACAATTTTCAATGTTATCAGACGGTTAGATTAAGAACAAAGGATGTCCCCTCCTCAACCGCGGCGCAGATAATACGGCTTCACCCCATACTAGTCAATAGCTTTTTAGCACGTTATTCAGTTAAAAGTCAGTTAAAAGCTTTGATTGCTGCAGTATTAAACAATTTGTTTATTAAGCGGACAAATATTCATTCTTTTGGGATAGTTAAGTCCAAAGGTTCTGGTACAGATTAAGCTTTAATTTGAATTTCTTTTTATATATTGTTTTTTTTTGATTTACGTTTAAGTATTTTTGCAATAAAACTCAGTTTTTTATCTGCCACAACAGGGTCGGTACCCTTTTCAACTTCAAGTTTTTCAAATTTTTTCATAATGTTAAAATTAGGTTTTTTTTCTGTGGTGAACAACCAGATTAATCCACCACCAATCAGCAAAATAAACAGATTAATTCCTACAATCAAGATCACAAGAGTTGATGTACTCATTTTTTTATCAATCTCAGCTAATTCTTTTTTGGGCAATATGTTGAGCTTATCTGCAGAATCGTTCACGTAGGTATTGATAACATCCTTTTCAACTGCCGGAGCTACTGTTTTAGGCTCAAGCTCAGTTGTAGATTCTGATATGAAACTATATTCAGGCACATCCAAAATAAACTCTCTACCATTATACGTATCTCCGTAAACAGTCAGCTTAACGCGATATAAGCCATCTTCGTTATTGGCAATTAAATGTTCTCGGATTTCTGTAGATCTGTTTGTAAGAGAAAAATTCTGAATATCACCATTTGGAAAAAGTACTTTTCCATCTATTAATAAAGAAGAAACATCCACATATTCACTTTGTGTGTCTATAGTGAGTTTGTGATGACCTTCACCTTTGACATCAAGCTCAACGTCAACTTGAATAGGATTAGCAAGCAAAGTAATTTTAGGGTAAACATGATCTCTAGTAAACATCGGTGTAGAGACAGAAAATGTCGGGATCCATTCACCTTCAGTGATATCAAGATTAAATCGCCCAGTAAATACGCCATCCAAAGGCATTTCATCCATGCCTTTTCCGTCATCCTCGAAAAGTGCAATAATTTCAACCTCAGCGCCAAAGTTATTAAAATTATGATCGTTGGTGCTTGACAATGAAATGCTCAGTTCAATCACATCTCTAAATGCAGCGTAATCAATTGGAATATTATTGTTAGTTAAGTAAGCAGTCTGTTTTAATATTTCACCGGAGAATATAATGTTGGGTAAAGGATTTGCTTTTAATGCTAAGTCGCTTATTACCATAACTTGACTTTCTGGTAAAATTTGACCTACCGCTTGCCAGGGACCTGGCATTGGATTTTTAATTCTGATCATGTCGTAAGTACTGTTAAAAAACCAAGAAATATACTCACCCTCAGCATCCGTTTGATAAATTTTGGAACCATCAGGCTGAACTAATACGACAGGTGAAGCCCCAAAATCGCGAAAGAACACCATAGTAATTTCTTCAACTTCGTAGTCTATTCTGAAACGATTTTGTAATAACTTAATACTATTATGATATTCAGTGCCTATTTGGGTAAGAGGTAAATCATTAACTTGATCAATATTTTGATCATTAGAGGTACTTAAAAATTGTCTACCTTCTTGCAACTCTTGAGGAATAGTCGTTTGTGAAAGCGCTTTTACCGAACAACTCAAGTAGGCGAATAAATACAAAATAAGAGCATATAATGCTGGTTTTAACATATTTACTTAACTCGCTAATAATGACTATTGACGCCATAAACAGGCGCCACCTTTTTCAGCTACCAAGTCCAGACGACTCTCATGCTGTTCTACCTCATCGGCTGTTGCCATAACAACCTTTAACGGTTTTCTTTGTGATGACAGACGCCGAATAGTTTCTAACTGCACACCGCCTTCACTACTAGCCTTACCAGTTAAATTGAGGTCAGTTTGACCACCAGTCATCAATAGATACACATCGGCTAAAATTTCTGCATCTAGCAACGCACCATGTTTTTCTCGGTGGGAGTTATCTATGCCATAGCGTCTGCACAATGCGTCAAGATTATTTTTTTGTCCAGGATGAATTTTTCTTGCCAGGTCTAAGGTGTCAAGAACAGTGCACATTTTGGCAGACTCTTTAACTTCCAAGCCTGAGAGCCGATTAAACTCATGATCCATAAAACCTATATCAAATGGTGCATTATGGATCACCAGCTGAGCATCACGAATAAAATCAATAAATTCTTTAGCAATAGTCTTGAATATAGGCTTATCTGCCAAATATTCATTAGTGATCCCGTGCACCCCTATCGCCTCTTGCTCAACTAAACGCTGAGGGTTAATGTAAACGTGAAAGGTATTTCCCGTGAGACGCCGGTTAATCATCTCTACACATCCTATCTCGATGATACGGTGCCCTTGTTTAGGATCTAATCCAGTCGTTTCTGTATCTAGTACAATTTGGCGCATTTTCTACTCTTTTAAAATTTTGTGGCATTAGCAGTCTCGGTCATTATACTGCGCTATCGTATAAATTCTTGAATATTTTGAGTCAACAATCAAAATTAGGCAACCATGAAACAAATAGAAATTTTTACCGATGGTTCCTGCTTAGGAAACCCGGGACCAGGTGGTTATGGCGCTGTAATGATTTTCGAACAGCATCGGAAAGAACTCAGCCAAGGCTTTCAACATACTACCAATAATAGAATGGAGTTGTTGGCCACGATTGAGGCACTGGCGATATTAACTGAAAAATGTTCTGTAAACTTAACCACAGATAGCCAGTATGTTAAAAATGGGATTAACCAATGGATTAAAAATTGGCGTAAAAATGGCTGGCGTACCTCAGATAAAAAGCCGGTAAAAAATGTTGATTTATGGAAGCGTCTAGACGAACAAGTTTTCAAGCATGAAGTTAGCTGGTTTTGGGTTAAAGGTCACTCTGGACATCCTGAAAATGAAGCTTGTGATCAGCTTGCTAGGCAAGCTGCTGAAGGTAAAAACATGCCAGAAGATAGCGGATTTACTGGCTAATCAATCTTCTAAACCCAATTTGCGTTAATAGTGTTGTGTAACTAACACTTATTTATCACTCCAAACTGCATATTCATTATTGTTTCCATCGCAAAAATGAAACCTATGTCCACCAGGAAATTCAAAAGTGGGGATTTTAATTGTGCCCCCTGCTGATTTTATCGCGGCTTGACTGTTAACCAAGTCATCACTGTATAAAACAACTAATACACTGCCCTTATCAGCGGACACACAATTTTCAGAGACATACAAACCACCTCTTATACCTGCCCCATTAATTGCTGCATAATCGTCACCGTAGTCCTCAAATTCCCAACCAAATACCTTATTAAAAAAGGCTTTACTTGATGCCAATGCTTTAACTGGAATTTCAATATAGTTGATTTTGTGGTGTTGGCTCATGTTATTCTCCGCTGATTTAAAGCATCATATTAGCAAGTTGTTAATGTGATAATTCACTAAAATTCATTAAAATTGAGGATAACCAATGCGCATAATTGAAAATATTTGTTTGTTACTAGGTAGGCTGTTAATGGGCAGCTACTTTTTTGTGTTTGGCTTACAGAAAATAAGTAACTATCAACCTATGACAGAATATATGCTTTCACACAATGTGCCTGCTACTGCATTTTTATTGCCTTTTACCATCTTTCTACAAGTTGTCGCTGGGTTGGCTATTATTATTGGTTTTAAAGGTAAAATAGCCGCTTTTATATTGGCTGGATTGACTCTAGTTATCAGTATTTACATGCACGACTTCTGGAGCATGGCTGAAAGTGTGCAACGTGGCCACGAGATCCAAAATTTCATTAAAAACATGGGGATCATGGCAGGACTACTAATGGTTGTCAGCCTAGGGACAGGCTGGTTGAGTTTGGATAATCGTAAGCCAAAAGACATCTAAGTATTTGGCTTACCATATTTCCATTCACTAGGGATAATAAACCGCTCGGAGTCCTCAATTTTATAAACATTGATAACATCGAGCAATGTCATAGTGACGTCTGACAACTTACTAGCAGATTTCCCAATTTCTTGGGCTCCCTGCATGTTTTTATTGGACATGGTTTCTATTTCATTCACATTGAGACTGACTTCTTGAGCGACAGCACTTTGCTGTTGAGTACCTTCACTGATGGAAGTACTCATATGCTCAATATTTTGGATGCTTTGTAATATTTGACCAAATGCTTGGTCAATACCACTGGATAATTTTACCGCTTGTTGTGACTTTTCTTGCCCTTCAGTAATGCCCTTCATGGCTTGTTTAGAGTCGGTTTGGAGAGCAGCGATAATTGTCGCAATTTCTTCCGTTGAGCTATGCACTCTTTTTGCCAGTGCCCTGACTTCGTCTGCAACCACTGCAAATCCGCGGCCTTGCTCACCCGCTCTAGCAGCTTCAATTGCAGCATTGAGAGCCAACAAATTAGTTTGATCAGCAACCGATTGGATCACCACCAACACGCTGGAAATATTCACAACTCCTTCATTTAGTGCGCTTATAACACCATTTAAATTATCTACTTCTGACGCAACACTTTTGATACTGGCCAACGCTTGATTGACCGTAATGATGCCTTCATCACATTCCCGTACCACTGATGAAACCGAATTGGCTGAGTCTTGAATTTGTCTACCTATATCGGCGACACCAACTGATATCTCTTCCACGGCAGCAGAGGCGCTGCTGGTTGCAATTTGTTGCTTCTCTATATTTGAATCACTATCCACTACAGACACAATAGTATCGTGAGTTGATGAAACAGCTTCATAAGCCGTTTGGGCTATGATGACAAAATCACTACGAATACTTTCTAACAGTTCATTAAAAGCAGCCGCTGACTTACCAAGATGGTCTTGGGATAACACCTCTATTCGCAGAGTTAAATTATGCTCTCGCATTATATCATTAATAGTGTTGCGAATAGCTTCAGCTTGTTTACCCATAGTCATAATAGTAATAAAAACTAAGTATGTGAGTATCAACACCGCGCTTAAAAATACGAGTGCAAAACTAATTAGACCTATAGCACTAGAATATATGCCGTTAATGTCGTTATGCATTTGTTTAATGCCACTTGATTCCAGTTTTTTCAGTCCACCAATTCTGCCCGTTGCCGCATCAAACCATTCTTCAGGTTCAATAGAGAACACGTTATTCAGCGCTTCACTCAATACCTGTTTTCGTAATGACAGGATATTTTGGTTTTCAGTACTGTTTTCAAAGGTATTAAATCGGGCCGACCAACCACCATTAATTGGCATAGATTTATTAAATGCATCTTGATAAGCATCTTGTTCGGCAATCAAAGTATAAACTTGCCTTTTGTTTTGTTCAGAAAAATTTTCACCGGCTAATACATTGGTCAACACTGCTCGCTCAATGCCTGACTTTTCTTTTACTTGCATTAAATTATATGAAGCTATCAAGCCTTGTACGAGTCCATTTGTATCCAATACCTCTATTAATGCTAATGGTTGATTAATAAGGGCTTTATTTTGAGCGGTATAAAAACCCAAGGCATCTGGTAATGCAATCGTTAAGTTGTCTACTTGACTACGAATATCAGACAATTGACTTAAGTTATTAATAATGCTCTTTATGCTGGCCTTTAAACTATCATTAAATTCATCTTTATATTCTTCAGTAAATTCTCTATAAACACGTAAATTTTGATCTACTAGGCTTCGTTGCCCACCAAGTTCTTGTCTGAATTTATTGCCTTTTGAACCTAGATACCCTGCAGACATGCCCCGTTCTTTTTGCAGTTCATGTACTAGGGAAGCAGCGTTATCCGTTAAGGACAGTAAACTAGCGCCATTCGAGGAATCACTCACATCTTGGGCGTTGTTAGCTAAATTAATCAGCACAATAATAGTTAATAAAATAGAGGGGACAATAATTAAAAATGAAACATAACGAGAAACAATTTCTTTAAACCGCATTATAAATCCTTAAATACGTTGATTGGTGGGATAAATAAAGAACGGATAAATGTATATGTGTGTCTCTTTATAAATCAATTTAAAACGTTACTTACAATTTATCACTGTATAAATTGTAAGTAATGAGTATAAATAACTATTTTGTCTGCCACGTTTTAATTATCAAAAAGATCAACATTTTAACAATGTTAATCTTTTTTATTTTCATGATTTGAATGATTAAAATTTATTAAAACTTAACACCTACCCAGACCCAAAGTTTATCGGCATCTACTTTAATATCGCCAGCAGAATATGCTGCATATTTAATACCTGCAGAATAATGTTTACCGTACTTTTTTACATAAGATAAGTTAAGTTCACTGCCTAAATCATCAACAGTGTCACTGGCATCATCAGCTTCAAAGTTGTGGTATATGACTTTCCACCCACCACCCAGTGCTTTACCCGCTAATGATAGACTCGTATCAACTAAACCTTGGGAAGGTGTGCCTAAAAACTGATCCGACCAACCGTTGAATTTGTGCAGTGTGGCTAGAGGTGTAGAAAAACCAAAGGCACCATCATCAGAACCCAGTACTTCATAACCCACTTTTGCGGTGATACCACTAAACACAGCTCCGATTTCAAGATTGATATAATCAACATCAAAATCTGCCGCCGCAGTCTCACTGCTCTGACTAGCATACTCTGCGCGATATAGTATTTTAGTATCTCCCGCTTTAGTGCTACCAGCAAAGCTAACACCAAAGGTATCTAAAGCATTAGCAGTACCATTATCCACTTCAAGCAAATAGCCATAACCTGTCAATGTTCCCGCTGATGTTTTATAAGACGCGTTGATTAAATGGTCTTTCGCATCCAAATCAGCGTCTTGTGCAAAGATACGGTTACGTTGTGTAATATAAGCATATTGCAAGGTTAAGTTTTTTACAGGGGCATATTTAGCAGACAAAGCATCAAAGGTCTGCCTATCTTGCCGCCAGCCAACATGGCCAACAAATCGATGGCCATCCATGGTGATCACTTGACGACCTAACTTTGCACTAAAAGTATCGTTCTTATACTGAATATAACCTTGATCCAATTCGGTGTGTTCAGGATCAGCGATGACCGAATACTGGCCTAGGTTGTAACCACTTGGCCCAACTGTGTAATCACCTTGGCCTAAAACAATTCGAGTATCTTCCATTTCAACTTTAGCTGAAAATCCTTTATAGCTGCCGGTGTCATAAGCTAATAAGGTACGCAATGTCAGTGCACTGGCATCTTCTACGGCATTTTCTTGCTCAACACTTTCATAACGCAAGTTTAAATTAACACTGGCCTTGCCTGAAGTCAGTGCTTCGGTAAATCCTTCAGCGTATGCCATCTGACTGGTCACGCTGCCAACAAGTGCCGTTGCTAGTGCAATGCTGATAGCATGTTTATGCATAATGTTTTTTGGTGTTCTCATGGTTCTCTCTCTAGTTTTAAGCACCGCTCTGTCATGTCACAGAACGAATTCTACGAACGGGTATCTATCTCTATTGGATAATGGATTAACGCTTGTTGGTAATTATTTTGTGGTTTTATTTTGTGGTTTTATTTTTTGACTATGCCACATTGCTTTGAGTTGCTCCCGCTTTGTGATTTGATTGTTTTTTACGGTGTTCGTCAACAGATTCAACCTTGCGCTGCTTTTCGTATAGGAATTTTAGTACTTCGTGACGATAGTGGTTGTATTTGGGATTATCAGCCAAATCGATTCTATTTCTGGGTCTGACTAACTCTATAGGCAAAATCTCGCCAATCGTGGCCGCAGGCCCATTAGTCATCATGACAATTCTGTCTGAGAGTAACACGGCTTCATCCACATCATGGGTGATCATTATAACGGTGTTGCCTAACTGCGCATGGATCTCCATAACAGAGTCCTGCAGGTGAGCCCGAGTTAATGCATCCAATGCTCCAAAGGGCTCATCCATCAACAACACTTTTGGCTCCATTGCTAATGCGCGCGCAATACCAACACGTTGTTTCATACCACCTGATATTTCAGCGGGTAACTTGTCGGCGGCGTGACTCATATGTACCAACTCAAGATTATGTTCTACCCACTCTTTCATCTCTTTTTTTGAGCGACCGTTTTGGGTTTGTTTCACCGCCAATTCAACGTTTTTATAAGCACTCAACCAAGGTAATAACGAGTGATTTTGAAATACAACAGCTCGCTCTGGACCGGGTTCGTTTACTTCCTGGTTTTCTAAGATAACGCCACCTTTAGTGGCTTGATATAAACCTGCTACAATATTCAGAACCGTAGATTTTCCGCAACCAGAGTGACCAATCAAAGAAATAAACTCACCTTTATTGATACGTAAGTTAACGTCTTGCAAAGCATTAAATGGCCCCTTGGGGGTGGGGAAATCCATCCCTACTTGTGTCAACTCTAAATGATGTTTGTTACTCATTACTCAATCCTCAAATATACTTTCGGTTACTTTCGGTTACTATCCATCTAAGCGAGTCACTTAACGCAATACCGCGCTTTTGTCCCAACTGAACTTTCTCTGTAGCGCTAACATACATCTGTCTAACGCAAAACCAATCACACCAATCGTTAATACAGCCACCATGATCCGAGCTAATGACTCAGAACTGCCATTTTGAAATTCATCCCAAACAAATTTACCTAAACCAGGGTTCTGGGCGAGCATTTCTGCAGCAATCAGTACCATCCAACCAATCCCAAGGGATAAACGTAGGCCAGTAAATATAGCTGGAATAGAAGAAGGCAAGACTATTTTAGTCACATGTGACAAACCGTTAAGACGCAGTACTTTGCTTACGTTAAGCAAGTCTTTATCGATACTCGATACACCAACAGCAGTATTAATTAAAGTCGGCCACAAACAGCACAATGAAACCGTCACGGCTGAAGTAATAAACGATTTAGAAAACATGGGATCGTTGCTGACATACACAGCACTAACCACCATAGTCACCAAAGGTAACCATGCCAAAGGTGATACCGGCTTGAATAGTTGGATCAATGGGTTAATAGCCGTATAAGCATTCTTGCTTAGCCCGCATAAAATCCCGATTGGGATGGCTAACAGTGAGGCCACAATAAATCCCACCATCACAGTATATAAGCTAGTCCAAATTTGCTCAAAGAAAGTCGGCGCACCGGTAAAAGCTCTAATTTTAGGCTCATAGCTTGGATCTTTTGCAACACGTGCGGCATTACGGTCATCTTGACGAGCATAAAACTTGTCGGCCTTGTCCATCTGCGCATTGTGCTCAGCCACTAATACCTTCGTTTGCTGCCATACAGAGGCTGGTCCTGGAAACTTACCCAAGGAGGTATCAATATTTTTTGCCATTAAGCTCCATAAGCCAAGAAATATGACGATACCAACAATAGGAAGAGCTGTGGCAGATAAAAATTGATTCAGGGTTGGCCAGTTAATGTGTTTAACTTGATTAAAAATCATAGGCACCGTTTGTTGTTTACTCATCTGGAATTCTCCAAACTAGATGGGGCATAACACCCCATTAGCTCACATAACTTGTTAGATTTTGCTGTCTTTCTTAAGTCCGATAGCAAACTTTTCTAAATAAGCATTAGGCTCACTTCCGTCATACACAATTTTATCAATAAATTCTGTCTGGGGAGGTTTAAAGCCTGTTTCTGTTGCAAACTCAGGGAAGTCAACCGCATTGGCTTTACCTTCTGTAATCAGAGCTTTAGCGGCTTGAGCATAAATATCAGGACGGTAAACTTGTTTGGCTATATCTTTGTACCAAGCGTCGGATTTTGGCTCTGAGATCTGTCCCCAGCGGCGCATTTGAGTCAAATACCAGATAGCATCGCTGTAAAAGGGATAAGTTGCGTTATAACGGAAAAACACATTGAAGTCAGGCACATCACGTACATCTCCTTTTTCATACTCAAACGTACCTGTCATGCTGTTTGCGATAACCTCGTAATCCGCTCCAACATATTGACTCTTAGATAGGATTTTCACTGCTTCTGGACGGTTCGCATTGTTATTTTCGTCTAACCACATGGCAGCTCTGATCATCGCCTTAACCACTCGAATATGCGTATTCGGATTTTTTTCAGCCCAACCTTTGCTTACTCCAAAGACTTTTTCAGGATTGTTTTTCCAAATTTCATAATCGGTCACAACCGGCACACCTATACCTTTAAATACCGCTTGTTGGTTCCAAGGCTCGCCTACGCAATAACCGTGAATAGTGCCAGCTTCCATAGTAGAAGGCATTTGTGGTGGAGGCGTTACAGACAACAGGGCATCAGCATCGATTTGACCACTGGTATCACCTTTGTGTGGGGCATAAAAGCCAGGGTGTATTCCACCAGCAGCTAACCAATAACGTAACTCATAATTATGAGTAGATACTGGAAACACCATCCCCATTTTGAAAGGTTTACCCTTGTTTTTGAAATCATCTACGACTGGTTTAAGCGAATCGGCTGAGATTGGATGAACTGGTTTTCCATCTTCGTGAGGAACATGCTTTTTCATCTCTTTCCAAATATCATTGGAAACTGTGATGGCATTGCCGTTTAAGTCCATACTAAATGCTGTGATAATATCCGCTTTTGTACCATAACCAATAGTTGCGCCTAAAGGTTGACCCGCTAACATATGCGCACCATCAAGCTGTCCATCAATTACTCGGTCAAGTAAAACCTTCCAGTTCGCTTGCGCTTCAAGTGTCACGTAAAGGCCTTCTTCCTCAAAGTAACCTTTTTCATAGGCCACCGCGAGAGGTGCCATGTCAGTTAACTTAATAAAACCAAATTTTAACTCTTCTTTTTCTGGCCATCCCAATTCTTGCGCTGATACATGAGTTACAAAGATTAAACTGCTTAAGACTGTTAATATCACACCTACTCGTAATGATTTAACAACTAATTTCAACGAAATTAATAACTTTATATTAGCCATTTCCTACTCCGATTTTAGCCAAAAAAAAACCCACAACAACTTCAGGACACTAAAGTTTTTGTGGGCTACACTGCCTAGCTGCACCATACAACATCGCATGATTACAATTGTTTATTTAACGCTTGAGGGCGCTTAACGCCTTTTAATTATTAGCAACCGTAATTATTGTTATTTCTTTAGATCGCTTCTTCACAAACAATGTTGCAGCAACGATGCCAACTTTTATATGTGTTATTTTTCATAGAGTTAGTGGATTATCGTTATGATTTTTGGATGCACACATAACCAAAAAAGTGCATCACGCACCACTCAGGTGCTCTAGGCATGCTTCAATCAACCTGAACGACGGTAGAATTGCACCGCTTGGTCTTCTAACTTTAGACGCATTTGCTGATAGATATCTGGCCTAAACACCTCTTTGACTAAATTACTAGGTACATCAATATTTTTAAGCTGTCCTGCATTAGCCATCTGACTAATTAGCCATTCACCTCGGATATACTCAGGCACATTGATAGAGCCATTACTGGATTTAGAAAACTGATTATATGAAGGAATAGCGCGAGGCCGCATATTAATATGGGTTAAACAACTGCCAATTAATGACGGTGCAATCACGTCAACCGATGCATCTAAATACTGATCTGAACTCAACAAACGTGCAGCTTCAAATCTATTTGGAATGCTTTCTAACCAAATACAGGCTTGTTTTAGAGCGGCAGTTAAAGCTATGACAGTATTCGGTTTACTTTTTTGAAAACTGGCTAATAATCCTAATACTTTTTCAGGGCTATCTTGCCATATATCGAATGATGTCAATGCAGTTAAACCAATTCCTGCTCGAACAGCTTTGGCATTCCAGGGTCCGCCTACACAACAACCATCGATTTCACCACTTTGAAGAAAGGCAACCATATTTACAGGGGGTACAACCAAGATGTCCAAGTCTTTTTCTGAAATATTAGCTGAGGCTAACCAATCCCTGAGTTGATAATAATGACAACTATAGGGAAACACTGTGGCAAATCGAAGCTTTGGTCGGTTTTGCTTTTTGCGCACATTGATCACTTTTTCTAATAAATACGCTGCGAGAGGCAAGGTCACATGGGCAAGGTTGTTTTCTTGCAAAATCTCTTGATGTAATTTTTCAGACAAGGTTATGGCGTTACCATTCAGGCTAAGTACTAAAGGAGTTATCACTTTTACTTTGGCACAACCTAAACCTAATGAACTTGCTAAAGGCATAGGCGCTAACATTTGTGTAGCGTCTAACAACCCAGCGTGTAATTTATCTCTAAGGGTCGCCCACGAATTTTGTTTTTGTAATTTTACATTCAAACCCCACTGACTAAAGAAACCCATTTCTTTAGCCACAATTAAAGGGGCCGAGTCCGTCAGTGGAATAAACCCTAAGGTAAGGTCTGTTTGTTCAGGTTCGATCATAATTTTGTCCCACAATAGATGACTTTTTGAGCATCAGAGGTGTTGGCACTAATTTAAAATTGATTTGTTCAAATCTGTTCATACTTTTCTCTTGTAATTAGTTACTTAAATAGTGTTGAAAAAAGAAATAAGAGTTTTCGCCACATCGTCTAATTTTTGCCCAGTATCCATAGCTGTTTTTCTCATAGCTTTAAAAGCATCGTCTTCCGACAGATTTTTCTTTTTCATTAATAATCGTTTAGCTTGATCTATTAAATTACGCGAAGCTAATTGTTGTTTAGTATCACTTAACTCTACTTTCAATTTTTGAAATTCACGAAAGCGAGCCACTGCAGCATCCAAGATCGGTTTTACACGATCTGCTTGTAAATCACCCACAACATATGCACTAACCCCAGATTCAATATATTGATTAATAGTATCAGTATCTTTTTCGCCAGAAAACATCACTACTGGCTTAGGGTTAAAATGAGAAATAGTACTTAAACTATCTAAAATATCACGGTTAGGGGACTCTATATCAATGACAATAATATCTGGTTGGATTTCATCCACCTGTTTGAGTAGCGACAGCTCTGAATTGGCTAAGTGACTAATTTTATAACGAGAATTATTTAATGCCAAAGACAATGACTCAGCTCTTTGATGGTTTTCATCAATCAACAAAATACATAATTTTTGTATTACGTTTTTTTGTTCTTTAGACAAGGTGTTATGTTCCAATTTATCTTTCATGGCTAAAGTATATCTCCTTTAAACTATTCTTTAGCAATGCATGAGCCAGATAAATTACTGATATATATCATGTAGTTAAAAATACATATGTAAATAAGATGTTTTAAAAAAAGCTAAAAGTGTGCAAACGCACTGTATTGGTGCCTGTGATAGTAAAGTGAATAAATTTTATTCGTTAGGCTGATCTACCGGTATTTACACTAACCCGAAGAAATAATGATTGAGTCAAATCAACCGGCTAAATAGCGTATATGTCTTGTTGATGTGTTTATTGGAACACTATATTTTACTGAATAAATTGTTAGTTAATTTATTAAATTTCAACTGGCAAAATTACCTAAATGTTTGTTAACCGAAGATGGTCATAATGAGGACGGACGTCCAACTTGTGATGAAAAACTATGGCAATTTCATTGTCTGAGCACTGAAGGGACTGAGTTAATTGCATTTTTATAGCATACTTTTTGTCCACATCAATACGTGACGCATTTAAACGTGTAACTTCCTCAAGTTATGGCTTTGAAAACATCAAGCTTATATTGGATTTATTTTGTAATAAACATGCTCACTATAGATTTTGCAACTTTGATAACCTTACAAAAACACAATATTTTTGTCACAAATTGCAAATATCAATTTGACGCAGACGTTAAAAATTGGTGCCAAACGTTAACACTCCTCTGACCAATCTTATGGATTTCTCATGCTCATAATGAACTAACCATCTCTAAATTAGAATTCTTATAAAAATCAGGACGATTGGCAACATATACATTAAACTGAGTGTTATATCACCCAGTCCAAATATTTTTTTGCTGAACGTCATCAACTAGGGTCGGTTGCAACTAATTTTTTTAAATCTTCTTTAATGCAACTGATCATCTCTTCAGCCTCTAGCATGATCCCTTCTTCGTCGTCACCTAATGGGAAAACCAATACCAGCGTTTTGTTATTTTTCATTCCCGGCAACCAAACATCAGTCCATTCAACAAAGTCAATTTGTTTAGGTTGGCAATCAGGGAATTCGTCTTTTACCCAAGCCTCAGCAAATTCTTTATGTGGCCAAATGGGTATACAGGCATCATCATCAGCCTTAAGCATCACCCAACCACTTTCACCATACAACCCCCATAGATTTTGTTTTTCAGTCATTTGTGTCAATGCATATTCAAAACGAAGCTCTGGCAACATTTTACTAAGATCAAGAAAATCTTTGGTTGAAATTTCATTCATACAACTACCCTCTATTTGATTTTCGGCTATTTTGAAATTTGTTTTAAAAACGGGAAAGCCAGAATTACCATCGTATTCACTTGATATAATACCTTATTTATATCCTAAGCTCCAAAGAGTAAAAACTAGATTTACTTGTCAATCATCATCATAGCTGTTTGATTTTAATAAAAATTCAGCTTACCGAACTATTCTGATAATTGAAGAAGTAGTTTTATGTAACTTATTTTGAGGAGCCTGTCTTTTAAGATTAAAGAAGTGATGTCACAGCAGACTATTGGCGTTAGTTAAGTCAAATAAAACCCATAAAGAAACTTTATCAGACAACATTGTAGGATCAGTAATTGTGTTGTGAAAACTGCATTTTTATCAATCCTGTCACACGTTCCGATCATTCAAAACACAGCAGTAGGTTATTTTGATGCAGCTAACAATATATATGTTCTAGATTATGGCCTGGAATTAACAATTTTTACACAAGATATAACTGCATAAAACACAGCCCATTTTTATGCAAAATTATTCATAAGTGGAATTAAAATTAGATAGTCGTCTCTTCATTTTCATGACATTAGTTGATGATAAAACTGTCATTTATGAACATGTTGGTAGTGTTATTATTGTCTATCTCGGTATACCCACACTACAGATAGTTTAGTCAATGTAGAAGTGCATTGTTATGTTACTGAATCGCAATGTCGATAAACGTTGGTGCACCATCGATAGGTTTGTAATGAATATGACCAGACTAACCATTTTAAAAACAAACTAGCTTATTACTGGTTAAAACAAATAGGCGTTAAGTAATTGATGAGGCTAAAAGTGTAATGTGAATATTATTATCAATCTAAAATTTCATACTTTGACTGTTTAAAATCTCTAAATAAAGCGATGATGTTATGATTGTGATTCATGTTTAATGAGATTTATTTGCCACATATCAATACAGTACAAGTTTTGCGCAAACAGCAGCTCGCACTTTCGACAAAAGAATTTAAAGCAAGAGGCTATAAAGTGAAACGCTGCGAGGAGTGTTTAATACCTGAAAAAAAATGTATTTGTGTCCAACGTCCGTCGATTACTAGCCACACTGCTTTTTGCTTGGTTATGTATAAGAATGAATATTACAAACCAAGCAATACCGGTAAACTTATTGCTGATGTTATACCCGACAACTATGCATTTAAATGGGACAGGGTCACCCCCGATCCCGTACTAATCAAATTGCTTGCTAATCCAAAGTACGCACCTATTTTAGTATTTCCCCAACAATATGCCGAAGCACATAGATGTATCGATACCCCTGAAGATTTAAGCATTATTCAACAAGATAAGACGCCATTATTTGTGATGTTAGATGGTACATGGCGTGAGGCGAGTAAAATGTTTAAAAGCCCCTCTTTTGCAAACCTACCTGTATTGGGTATTCAACCTAAAAAATCTTCATCTTACCAACTGCGTGAGGCCGCACATATTCATCAACTATGCACTGCAGAAGTTGCTATAGAAGTGTTGAAAATGGCTAATGATAAGCTCGCCTCAGAGGCACTTGAGGAATATTTTCACCAATTTAAAAAAGCCTACATTGCAGGTAAAGCACACCTGACACTTATTTAATATTATCTTATGTATTTATGTCGCAACTTTTATTTATGATTATAAAGTTAAATAGACGAATACCTTATTCCAAATAAGCACAATAACTTAAGCAGTACTATTTGAACTTATCAACGACAACGGGATAACATCAATAAACGGAAATGTTAAAAACATATTAATAATTCAGAGATATATTCAACATGAAACTAGAATCTTTAGCTCTTCACCATGGCTATACGTCAGAAGAAACCACCAAAGCTGCAGCTGTACCTATTTACCAGACAACTTCATATACCTTTGATGACACGCAGCATGGCGCAGACTTGTTTGACCTGAAAGTACCGGGAAACATTTACACTAGGATTATGAATCCAACAACAGCGGTACTTGAAGAGCGAATTGCAGCTATGGAGGGTGGTATCGCAGCTTTAGCCGTTGCATCAGGAATGGCTGCTATTACTTATGCTATCCAATGTATTTGCTCCGTAGGTGACAATATTATCAGTACCAGCCAGCTTTATGGCGGCACTTACAATTTATTTGCTCATGCATTACCTAACCAAGGTATAGAAGCGCGTTTGATTGACGCTGACGATTATGCCGCCTTTGAAGCAGCCATTGATGAAAATACTAAAGCGATTTTTTGTGAATCAATTGGTAATCCTGCAGGCAACGTTGTAGATATTCAAAAGCTAGCAGAAATTGGCGCTAAACATGGTGTACCTTTAATTGTTGATAACACGGTAGCCACACCTTTCTTATGTCGCCCGTTTGAACATGGTGCTGCCATTGTTATTCATTCCTTAACCAAATACATAGGCGGGCATGGCACATCTATTGGTGGTGTCATTGTAGACTCTGGTAAATTTGACTGGGTAGCTAACAAACAACGTTTCCCTATTTTAAATCAGCCAGACCCATCTTATCACGGTGTGGTTTACACAGAAGCTCTTGGAGCGGCGGCTTACATCGGTAGATGCCGTGTTGCTCCACTTCGTAACACCGGCGCTGCTATTTCACCAACTAACTCGTTTAATATTTTAATGGGTCTTGAAACATTGGGTTTACGTATGGAGCGGCATTGTGAAAACGCTGAAAAACTAGCCACATATTTATCTAATCACCCAAAAGTAAGCTGGGTAAATTATGCTGCATTAGCAGATAGCCCTTACCTAATGACTTGCAAGAAAATTACTGATGGCAAGGCATCAGGGATATTAAGCTTTGGTATAAAAACTACTGCTGAGTCTTCCGGTAAAGTGTCTGGTGGTCTGTTTATCGATGCCTTACAAATGATTTTAAGACTAGTCAACATAGGTGATGCAAAATCACTAGCCTGCCATCCTGCGTCTACTACCCATAGACAACTTAATGCAGAAGAATTAGCCAAAGCCGGCGTCAGTGAAGACTTAGTCAGGATATCAGTTGGTATCGAAAACATTGACGACATCATCGCAGATGTCAGCCAAGCGCTTGATACAATAAAATAAAAGATAGAACTAATCGCTGGACGAACAACTTTGTGTGTCCAGCATTCTAATTTTAACAAACCATCACTTGCAACATCCAGATATTCAACATTCGCCATTGCAACCACCAATATCAAAATAAGCATTCCCACCTCAAATAACCGTGCATCCTTACCCGTATTAAAATAATATTATCTTAAAAATATTCTCTGAATTAAGAGACTACTGCATCTCTAAAATTAGGTTTTATTGTAGAGCTTGAAAATAGTCACCCCAATCCTAAATTTATTAAACACAACCAAGACCATAGTAACCGTCTGCTAATATTAAATGATGGTATGTTTTTTAAAAACCACAAAAGATCCTTTCAAGAAGCTATTAGCGTTTTAAAGTAAGCTGAATAAACTGAAGCGTACACACAGCTTTTCCATCTATGAGATGACCATCATACTTAATTTACCCTACCCCGGTTACTTTTGATAAAACAAAGAAGTTGTGATCTCCATCAATTATTTTTGTAGAAAGACATCAGAATAAATTTTAATTGGACACTTTGTTAACTTAATTTGTGCGAGGAAAAGGTTTCTTTCAACTATATTTATAATCTAGATGACGTATTAAAGAGAGAAACATATGGGTAGACACTCGATTTTTGCGGAGCCAGTTAAAGCCATAAAAACTGTTTGTATT
>NZ_CAJXPA010000022.1 GCF_913058035.1 uncultured Paraglaciecola sp.
GGCAATATGTAGCTGTTGTGCTGAAGCCTTTAGGGGGCTTGATGGTAAATTCAAAGATAAATTTATCAACTGACAATACCGACGTGTCAAACAATAACGGAGCAAGACGTGCACCAGTGTGGCTTAAGGCTAATGCAAACTGATTGTCAGGTTCGAGTTGTAAAACCTTATTCAGTTCTAGGTGAGCCACTTCAAATTCATTACTTTGTAATGCAGTTTCAACAAAATTAAGTCTAGCTTCTGTGGGTATAAATTTAAGAGTGAGTATTTTTTTTTCGAGTTCAAAAGCTTTTTTAATATCACCATTAACCTTACATGCACGGCTAGACAAACCGATAAAGCGAGCATTCAAACGATTCACTTTGCTTAGAGCCTCAACAATCTTTAAAGCTTCTTTATTCAGCCCAAGCCGTATAACTTGTTCAAGATAATCTAATTGCAAATCTACACTGTGTAAAGATGATTCAAATGCTTTTTTATAATGTGTAAATAAGTTTTGATGATCGCCTATTTCCCATTTTAATTCAGTCATGTTTTTATATGACTGTGCATAGGCTGGATTTAAGTTAATCGACTTCTGATAAGCTTCGATTGCCTCATCGTATCGACTTAAATTTGAATATGCATTACCAAGGTTATGCCATATTGCAAATTCATTAATCCCTGCATTTATGAGCTCAAAATAATAATGAATCGCCGTTTCACACTGCCCTGCACTAAAATAAGTTTTTCCCAATTCAAGTTTTGCTGAAGCATCGTTTGGTTCATATTGTATAATAGAGTTAAGCAATGTGATCGCTTGTTCATGTTGCAATAATCCTCGTCTAGCTTGAGCACATAAAAGTATCAAACGTTTAGAATGGCCAAACAATGTGTCTGCTTGATTAGCTACAGAGAGTGCCTCTACATATTCCTCAGTTTCAACAAGCAATGATACAAGGTTATTCCATGCATCCTGATATTTTTCTTCTAATTGGATCGCGTTTTCATAATGTCGACGTGATTTTTTATATTCAGAGGCTCGTTTATACGCATTGCCTATATTATTTTCAGTATTAGGTTGGTTGGCGTTATGCTTCAGAGACTGCAGCATATAACTAATGGCTTTTTGGTAATCTTCAGCCTTATAAGCTAACATGCCAAGTAATTGTAATGCGTTAAAGTCGTTTGCAACGTCTTTTAAATGACACAAATAATATTTTTCAGCTTCTGAAAATTCACCACGATTATGTGCTGCAAAGCCTCTTTGAAGATAATTCAATTCAGTTAATTCTCTTTTTTAAACTTCAAAATCCATGCCACAGGTTTATCGTGTTGACCAAGAACAAATGGTTCGACTGATAATTCTTTAGCTCCTTTTTTTACAAGAGCGTCGACCATTTTAGCCATTCTATCTTTTGAAAAAGCGACACCTCTCATGTTCAGAAGCCTCACCTGAGCCTGTTGAAGTTCTTGATGCATATTTTCAAACCATTCAATGACATCTGCGTGGTTATACTTGGCGTATTCCTGTAATAACCTTTTACAACCATTATAACAATGGGCCGTCATACCGGAACTATGCTTAACACAATAAGCATGAACAATAGGTTCAATAGCTGAAAATTCTTTAAAATATGTTTGAGTTCTTGTGGTGTCTTTATTATTGAATGAATTGGCAATTTTTTTAGATAAATCAATAAATGAACTATCTATAAGCAGATCAACTCCTTCTAACTCAGTTGCATTTCTATCGTCAATATAACCATTTTTATAATGTACAAGCGCTACAAAATCTCCCTTAAGAGTCATAATTCGCAACGCTTCGTAAAAGCCATCTTCTGTGGAATATTCGATGCCAAACTGACTCAGCACATGTTCAAAACTACTATCTGAAAAAGATAAATTATTACATGAACCTATTTGTACCTGTGCTTGAGGAATATCTTCCTGAAGACGCACAAGAGCAACATTCGAAATATCAACCGCATAGAGATTTAAATAAGTTTGATGACTGACTGAATGAAATATGGAACCTGCACCTGACGCTAAGTCAATTATTCGATCGGTAGGCTGAAAGTCATTAAATATTTGCTTCCAAAACTCAGCTAATTCAGGATGTTTATTGCCTAATTTATCAACAAACACTTCACCTTTTGAACTTTCATATTCCCAGTAGTCAGACCAGTTTTCACTTTGACTCATTGTACCCTCAACAAAAAATAAAAAAGGCGGGCTAAGCCCACCTTTTTGTCTTACTTATTTAATTACTAACTAATCAAATTACTTAAATTAGAATTCAGCAGTAAAAGTTATATATCCAGTACGACCGAATACATCATAAGTTGCAGGCCAAGTATTTGCTTGTTGATCGTTATCACCAATTACTGGTGGAGCTTTATCAAGCAAGTTATCAATACCAGCAGTTAAACGGTAATTATCATTGATATAATACGTTCCAGATAAATCAAAGTAGTTATAACCATCGATAGACTCAACAGTGAAAACTGACCCATCATCATCATCGTTAACTTCACCAACATGTCGCCATGCTAACTGAGCAGTAAAGTCATCTGTTGCATATCTTACTGATGTACGATGCTTATACTCTGGGACAGGTTGCCCACAGTTCGCGCCAAAATTACCAGCACATTCGATAAGCTCTCCGCCTTCAAACGGCAAGAAATCACTTTCAGAAGTGAAGGTACCTAGGTAATCAACTGATATATCTCCACCAAAAGCTTCGATATCATAACCCAATATAACATCGACACCTTTAAGGGTAATAGATGCTACGTTTTGGCTTCCAGTCTCAACAAAATCAATCGTACCATCAGCACGTCTGTTTACTGTATTACAGAACTGACCGCCTGCACCAGAACCGGTAACAGAAGGGTCATAACAAGTCGCTAATATATTGTTGGTACCACCACCAAAACTAGCAACCGCATCATCAATTTGAATATCAAAGTAATCAATACTCAACGACATATCTTCACTCACATCGTAAACAAAACCAATTGTTAAGGTTTCTGCTTCTTCTGGAACTAAGTTAGGGTTACCACCGCCAATTGAACGAACTTGACCTGAAGCTGGGTTGATAGCATTACTGAAGACTACGTCAGCTGGAACACCTGTTGCTAAACATATAGCTCTAGTTGCTTCAGTTTGTAATGCCGCAGGGCCGTTTCCAGCACATGGATCAGCTGCGCCAGGGAAACCTTCGCCACGCGGAGAGAATAACTCACCAATATTGGGAGCACGAACTGCAGTATTGAAACCTGCACGTATTCTAAAGGTATCAACAGGTGCCCATGAGCCAGCAACTTTATAGCTGTCTACTG
Source organism: uncultured Paraglaciecola sp. (assembly GCF_913058035.1). Lineage (GTDB taxonomy): Bacteria > Pseudomonadota > Gammaproteobacteria > Enterobacterales > Alteromonadaceae > Paraglaciecola. The sequence continues at coordinate 3,324 of NZ_CAJXPA010000022.1, forward strand.
TTCCTGAAGAAGAGTAATCTTCAGAACGATATGCTAATTGCATATCTAATGAATCTGCAAATTTAACACCATCTAGAAATGGCATATCAATTTCAACAAAATAGCCACCTACTGTGAAACCACCAGCAAGAGCAGGCGCTCCGTTAAAACCAGCAATAGTTCCTGCGGCTAAATCTTGAGAAGGTAAGAATTCAAAAAACTCGTTTCTGTGCTCATAACCTACAGCGATACCTACTGCACCGCCGGGTAATTCAAACCAATCGCTAGTGTCGCCAGAAAGTGAAGCACCCCAGATTTTCTGTTCAAATAGTGCCGTTGCTGAAACTGCTGTTCTTAAGAACTGAGCCGATTCTTCAGAGATATTACCTTCACCAAAGATATTTAGTGGTGAACAAGCTGATGTAGAGCCACTGGCTGAGGCATCTGCACAAGACGGATTACCATCTGCATCAAGTATTACTTGCCCAGCATCATCTGTTGCTAACAATAACGACTGGTCAAAACGACCACGGTTAACGTTACCTAACTGTGCGTTAGCATTCTGCGATTTTGCTGTTTGATAAAATACATCATAGAACCAGCTAGAATCACCAACATTGCCACGAGCACCTACTTGGAATTGATAAGAAGTGTAAGCATCTTCTGAACGACGAGGACCAACTTCTTGCAAACGACGACGTAATAAACCGCCACCAGCTTCGTCAGCAATGCCGTCCATATCTGTGTCGACATCTAAACCAATAGCATCAGAAATTATTTGTTGCGCTTCTGAAGTAATAAAAGGGTTTCCGTCAAGTGTAAAAGTAGAGGTTTGGAAGATAGGAGTAGGAGCCAATTGTGAAGGAACACGGCTATCAGTGAACATATACTTGCCATAGAACTCTAGGCTTTCACTAACTTCATAAGTACCTAGCACGGTTGCCTGATGACGTTCTTGAGGTAATTGAATGTAGTTTACTGGGGCATAATTATAAAAGTCATTAACCTCACCGCTACTTACAAATGGACGAATACCGCCATCTTGGCCAAAAATTATTCCAGCATTATCAGGAGAAAATGCTGCAAAACCGCCGTTAAATATTGCTGTTCCTGGAACACCACTAGAACCACCTGGCTCTAAACCGCCATCACCATCATCAAACAATGCAGTGGTGGCAAAATCACGGTCGCCTTGGAACAAATCATCACGGTCTGTATAACTTAGATTAAACACAAGGTTACCTTTGCCTTCAGCAAAGTTGCCACCCAAAGTGAAATCAACGTTAAAAAGACCTGCATCGCCGCTTTCAGTTTCTTTATAGCCTGAAGAAATCTGAACACCTTCGAAGTCATTTTTTAGTTGAAAGTTAACAACACCAGCAATCGCATCAGAGCCATATATGGCCGATGCACCACCAGTTAATACTTCAACATTTTTTATCAATGCAGTAGGGATTGAGTTTAAGTCAACAGTACCGCCTCTACTAGTTGGAACTGTTCGCTTTCCATCTATCAATACTAAAGTTCTGTTGGCACCTAAACCACGTAAATCGATTGACGCAGTTCCGTCACCTGGGTTATTTGATGTTCTGTCAAGACCTGGTATTACCTGAGGAAGAGTATTCAGTAAAGCTTCGGTGTTAAACGTAGCGCTTAATTCGAACTGTTCAGCGCCTATAGAGGCGACGGGGGCGTTTGCAGCGAACTCTGCGCGTCGAATACGAGATCCGACAACAGATACTCTTTCTATTGATTTTTCCGCACTATCTGTATTTTCTTCTTGAGCTAATGCCGCTGTAGGAGCTAAGGCAGATGCCGCTCCGCAAACGACTGCTAGACGAATGGCTTTCGCCAATTTTGAATTTGTAAACATGTATGTCTCCCTGGACCACAATTTTAGTGTGTTTTGTCGTTGAAACGACTTTTAATAACAAGGTAGTGAACCTCTAGACGATAATATACGCAATTAGGTCGGTTGGTCAATAAGATGAGTGGCATAGATTATTAGATACAACCAATCAAGCAGCATATTGCATTAAACTAGTAAAAAATTGTTTACAATTTTATAACATGACTATCATTTTTTTAAAGTGATTTCAGCAACTAACTCACTGTTGGAGGTGCGTTATTAGATTTGTAAACGTGCCAAAAGTGTAAAGTCTCAAGCAAAATATCTTCTTGATGCATATATTAAATACCAAAATATACATCAAGAAGTTAAACATTTGGTATTAGAAAGAATTGAGATTTTGGGTTTGAGTAAGTCAAAAAATGAAGATTATTTGGCAGACCTATGCTGCCTTGCACTCAATCAGATCCCACCCCGATACATTCGATTTGAAGTGGATATGTCGTTTTATCTGCACCAAAGTGAACGTCAACAAATGGAAATGAATGCCCTAAACGCTGTGAGTCAAGCCATTAGCTTTTTAGACCAAACAGAATTAGAAAGAAATTAATGATGTTGAATGAAAATTTTGGTGGCGACCCCCCAGCCACACCTCGGCACATGAGTCCTTTGCTGCGGCTGCTCCCTTCCGGGTCTGACCGGGTTCACAAATTATCATTGCGAAGGGACCGAAAGGTCACCATTGAAATCTCTACTTACAGCTTTAGCTTTGTTCTAGAGCGGGCGCATTATGGACAAAGCTTATGACAGATGCAACCCACTTTTATAACAATAATTACAAAATATAGAAATTATTTAAAATTTTCTCAACCATCTGATTACCAACTAACGTAATTATTAACCAAAACGTTCTTCAGCAATTTGATTAGCGACTATATTAGTTGAAAGACCTTGTGACTTAGCACGATGATATATTTCTAGCAGTGTATCGCTAATTTTTTCGATATGGTCTCGTAATTCTTTATCAGAGCTTGATATAGACTGGTGGTATATGTCAATTATACCACCAGCGTTAAGTACATAATCCGGGGCATACAAAATTCCCTTGTCAACCAACAACTGACCACATTCTTCTTTGGCTAATTGATTGTTTGCTGCCCCGGCAACAACTTTTACCTTAAGTCTTGCAATGTTTTTGGCATTAAGAATAGCTCCCATTGCACAAGGAGCGAATACATCGACATCTAAATCATAAATGTCTTCAGGACTGACTGCCGTGGCAGAAAACTCGGTAACTGCTTTTTCAATATTTTCTGGATGCATATCAGTCACAAATAACTTAACACCCTTTTTGTGTAAATGTCTCGCTAAACGAGTACCAACATGTCCTAAACCTTGAATAGCTACTTTCACACCCTTAAGGTCTGATTTCATTACATGTTCAACACTAGTCTTGAGGCCAACATACACCCCATAAGCTGTTGAAGGAGCAGGATTTCCATCGGCTGGTTCAGAATTAATATGATAATTTGCGTGAATACCTGATACATATTTTGTTTGTCTGCTCATTACCTTCAAGTCATCAACAGTCAAACCTGAGTCTTCGGCACTAATATATTGACCAGATAAACTATCAATGAACTTACCCATCGATAACATTTTTTCAATGGTTTTTTCAGTTCGTGGATTGCCAATAATAACGGCCTTGCCACCCCCCTGTTTTAGACCAGCCATTGCTGCTTTGTAAGTCATACCCTTTGACAATCTCAACACATCTCGTAATGCTTCTTCGTCGCTTCCATAAGGCCACATTCGGCAACCACCCAACGCACTACCAAGGTTTGAATTATGCACAGCAATGATCGCTTTTAATCCTGTGGTTTTATCTTGATAAAAAGCCACATGTTCGTGCCCATCATATTCGCTATGCTCAAAAACCGACATCATGTTGCCCTTCTTAAATTCTTAATTGCTAATAATATCCCAAAACATATAGGACATCTTTTGCAACTTTATTGACTAGCTGTTCTAGTTACACCAATAAATTACAAATGAATTGAGTCACTAGGATAAATATCCTCTTTTTTGTCTTGAAAAAGAATTAAACTTTCATCATGCTACCGATCAAGTTAACGCTCTAAACCAGACAACATATTTTATGAAACTAGACAAATTTGATCGAGAAATTCTCCGTGTCATGCAAAAAGATGCAACTGTTTCGATGGCTGATTTAAGTCAGAGAGTGGGCCTATCACACACACCTTGTTGGAGAAGGGTAAAACGCCTTGAAGCAGAAAAAGTTATTTTACAAAAAGTAACCCTACTTGATAATAAAAAGTTGAATTTAGGTGTGTCGGTATTCATTTACGTCACTTTGAAAAATCATGACGGCGAGTCATTAAATGATTTCGAAAAAGCGGTGCAAAGTATTGAATCAATTGTGGAGTGTCATACTACAAGTGGAGACAAGGATTATTTACTTAAGGTCATTGTTGAAAGTATTGAAGAGTATGAGCACTTGCTTAAAACTAAGCTAACAAACCTACCTTTAGTTGATCATTTAAGTTCTACTTTTGCTCTTAAACAAGTCAAAAACACAACTGAGTTACCAATTAAAAATTTATAGGAAATACCTTAGCTCAGAAATAGTAAATATTTTCACAAAAATTAAAGAATCTACTAACACTCTCCATCTCGAATCGCTGAGCTGACTTTGAAATTACCTTCCAAAAACTTATCTTGTTTTTTGATGAGTAATTTCAAAGTAGATGAACATTGTGTGTTTAGTCAGCATTTATAAACTAACTGACGTTATCATCACGCTATTTTTACCGTCTTTTTACTAATGCCGTAGTCGCGCAATTTATTAGCAATAGCGGTATGACTTAAACCTAGTTTCTTAGCAAGCTGCCTTGTACTTGGATAACTGGGATATAAGCGCATCAGAATATCTTTTTCGAAACGCTTTACTTCATCATCTAAACTTCCGGCGAACTCTTCTGAAACAAAACTAACTGTCGCAGAGCATGACGGCAGTTGTATATTTTCTTTTTCAAGTTCGTTGCCTTCCAATAACGAAACCGCACGATAAAGAGCATTTTCAAGTTGTCTCACATTACCCGGCCAAGGATAAATTTGTAAATAATCGAGACAGGCTTTAGACATTTTAGGTGTTTTACGACCTAACTTAACACTGTGCTGTTTAATGAAACGCTCAGCAAGAGCGATAACATCTGATTTACGTTCTCTTAAGGGAGGCAACACCAGACTTAGTACATTCAAACGATAAAATAAATCTTCTCTGAATCGGCCTTCTTGCATTAACTTACCTAAGTCTTTCTGAGTGGTACAAATGATCCGAACATCAACTTGAAGCTCTTTTTCATCACCAATCCTTCGATAGCTGCCATCTTGTAACACCCGCAAAAGTTTTACTTGAAGCTGTGCCGACATGTCGCCTACTTCATCTAAAAACAATGTGCCGCCTTGTGCTAATTCTAACAAACCGGCTTTGTTGTCGGTTTGACCAAAAGCACCAGGGGCAAAACCAAATAACTCTGTTTCTGCAACATTATCTGGTAACGACGCACAGTTTAGCGCTAAAAATGCTCCTTCACTTCTTCTACTTGCCTCATGGCATGCTTTGGCAAGCATCTCTTTACCGGTACCCGTTTCGCCAAAAATAATAATAGACCCATCTAACTCGGCCATTCTTTTAGCTTCTTTCACCACATTTTTCATTGCCTTGCTATCTGCTTGGATAGAAATAAAACTATCAACACTTACTTTATTAAAAACAGTAAGTTGTTGACCTAACCTTAGTTCTGATTTTAACATAAATACTGCCCCAGCCAAGATGTCAGCACCATCATTGTCGGGGACCATAACAGGCAGCATATCAAGCAAATAATCTTGCTCTGAAAACCTTATTCTTTGAGATTGGGATTGGGGATTTTTACCTTCCAACCAGCGAATGACGTTAAATCCTTTTAGCAGCTCAGCAATATTACTTCCAATTATATCATTCTTAGGGATATCTAAACTTAATACGACAGCATCATTAATCAAGATTATTTTACCTTTGGTATCGACCGAAAAAACTGGGTCGGGTAAGGTCTGTAACAATGCTTTCAGCTGATATTGTTCGCGCTCTATAGGCATGAAAGGTGTAGTTTTTACATCCTCTATGCCTTCTATTTTACGTATCTTTGGCATCAAATGTTGAAAATCAGCAAATTCAATATTGGGGAAGTTAAGGAAAATTTTTCCTAGCAAATCGATTTCAATTCCGCGTAGATCGATTTCATGCTCAACTAATATATCTAACACATCTTGGGCAATGCCCAATCGATCCTGGCAGTTCACTTCTAAACGCATTACAACCCCAATTTAATACAAGACTAGGCCAACCCGATTTCGGCTAGCGTAAAGATATTATTACAATTAGTTGACCTTAGACAGTATTTTTACTTGGTAATTTTTTTATATGAGTGATCCTGCTCCAAAATGGACGAATTTGTATATTTGTAGGTTGCAGCCAATTAACTTACTTTTTTTTCTTTGGGTAAAAATTTGGGTGCAAATAATCCTAGTTTTTTGGCTTGGTCCACTAGTTCCATAATATCCATCTCTGCAATATCAAATAAAGAATCAAATGATTCCAATATATAATAAATCGGCTGCATGATATCAATACGGTAAGGAGTTCTTAATGCATCCAATGGCAGCATTGGCATATGTATACAATCATCTGACTCGAGCGAATGTATTGTCTCACCGGGTGAAGACAATACACCCCCGCCATATATACGTATTCCATCAGGTGTATCAACTAAACCAAATTCAACTGTAAACCAATATAATCTAGCTAAGAAAGCTCTATCTTCTTTACTTGCAGCATAACCAAGCTTCCCATAAGTATGGGTAAAATGTGCAAAAGCAGGGTTAGTTAATAATGGACAATGCCCAAAAATTTCATGAAAAATATCAGGCTCTTGTAAGTAATCAAACTCTTCATTTGAACGAATGAAGGTCGCCACAGGGAATTGTTTGTTTGCTAAAAGTCGAAAGAACTCATCAAAATTTATTAACGATGGTACTTCTTTTACCTGCCAACCTGTTGCCTCGATTAGTATAGAATTAACTTCGCTTAATTGTGGAATATGTTTAGAAGGTAAATTTAGCAGATTAAGTCCGTGTAAATACTCATCGCAAGCTCGCCCTTTGATTAAGCAAAGCTGCTCTTCTAGCAATGCTGCCCAAGTTTTATTTTCTTGCGCGCTCCAGTTTACAATACCATTTTCATCTGACTGATGAGATTTATAACGGGTAATTTTTGACATGTAATTACATAATTTCACTAGATAACATATCCAAAATTGTACCCGTTCTAAGCCAAATCAAAAGCTTAGTGTATGTATTCGTGTTAAGCGTAAATCGTAAATATAAGCTTACATATACTTTTATTAACACAGTTACTAAGCGGCTTAAATTATTTAAAACCTCATCTAAAATGCTTGTTTAGGTCAGCTAACAATTGTTTAGTGACACCTGACAAACTTGGTTTAGTTTGCGACAGCCAAGGCAAAGGACGGCTTTCATTAATAGCCTTTAAGCCTATCCTAGCGGTCAACACTCCAGCACCCATACCCTGTGCTGCTCGAGTAGATAACTTACCTGTTATTCCAGCACTCAATGCATAATTACCGGCATCAGACAAAATTTCGGCGGCACCTGCATACAACATAGTGTCGAATATTTTGCGTATTAACCTAATTCTGGCCCAATAACCTAAATGTAAACCATATATTTTGCTCACTTGATTCATCATCCGAATATTCCGCCATAGAACTATCAGCATATCCATTACAGCAAACGGGCTAACGGCTATCATAACGGTAGCTGCAGATGCATTTTTACTTACCTGTTTTATGGCTACTTTATCAATAGGAGCCAAAACGTGGTATTCAAACAAACATAAAACTTCACTATCACAGTGATGAGAATTAAAGCTATCACGCCAGCTTTCCACTAAATATTGATAATCATTGGGAAGACTTTTGGCTACTTTCATGCAATGTTGCTCAGCCAACCCAATGACACTTGTGTTCGCTATTTGCTCAGATTGATTTCGAATATCTTCTTGGCTTTTAAGTAGCTTTAATCCTGTGAACTCAACAAAAACTTGGCGTAAAATCCGAATTCCAAAAACAGAAAAAATAACTAGCCATACACCTGCTAACCAATCCATTTGATCAACCAAAGTAATGATAAAAAATACTAACTCAACACTGCTTGCCAGTAATATGGCTAAACACATCAATAGAAACCACTTTTTACTGGTTTTTTTACTGGTTTTTTGCCCCTCGCCTCCTAGTGTTTGCTCGTCATCTATCGGTTCATCGCTCAGCTCAAATATATCAGCATCGCTAACAATGATTGCTGGTTTGACATGGTTTTGTAACGGGTCATCGGGTACTTGCTTATTGAAAACATGTGCAGCTTTAATTTTCTTAGGTGCGTTTGCATCAAACTGGTTTTGTTCTTCAGAGCTAAGCAATTGTTTCATGTTAATTTATCCGCTAGCAGAAAATCGAGCACCTGATCCATTCTAATATGTGGCAGTGCATGGTCGATATTCATTTGTGGGGGGGATAATTTAGGGAACTCAAATTGCTGCTGTTTCCAAAATTCAGGACTTGGGCAGCTCTGTGGAACTTCTCCAGGAAACAATGTGATGGCCACCCCCTGTGCATTTCTACCTTGAAGTACTGGAATTTTCTCACCATTAAGCTGGCCAATGCCTGGTTTTGAAGCGCAAATTGCCGATACTGCAGTCGATTCAGTGCTCACACCATCAAACTGTATTTGTTTTCTTGCGCTGTGCAGCATGCTATCCAACAGCTTCACTAAATTAGTTTGCTGGTCGGGTGTAATGTGGTCAGCCTTGCTAGCAGCAAACACAAGTTTATCAATTTTAGGTTGAAATAAACGATTGAGTATATTGGAAGAGCCATATTGAAAGCTGCCCATTAACCAGTCTAATGCTTTTTGTAAGTCTTGGTAGCTATGATAACCGCGATTTAATGCCGATAAACAATCAACTAAAACAACTTGTCTATCAAATCCCTTGAAGTGGTCTTTATAAAATGGCTGTACGATTTGAAATTTATAATGTTTAAAACGCTTGATCAATAAGTCTGCATTACTGTCTTTTATTGGCTTGTTAAGGTCGATTCCTTGTTGTTCAAGTTGAATATCTGTGACAGGAAAAAAATGTAAAATAGGTGCACCATTCAATTCACCCGGTAAAATAAATCTTCCTGGTTGTAACAACTGATAACCACGTTTTTGGCAAGTAAGTAAATACTGACTATACAGCTCTGCGATTTTTTGTAGCGCCAATTCGTCGCTTTTTGCATTTAAGTCGAGATTTGACAACGCGTTACAAAAACTAGCAGCTAAGTCATGCCTAATTGGGTCGTTGAGTTCACACTGACAATGCTTAGACCACTGAATGTAATCCATATTCAATAGCGGTAAATCTAATAACCATTCTCCGGGATAGTCTGTGATATCTAAAGTCAATGTGGCATCTTCGGTTAAGTATTTACTCAGCCCTTTACTTTTTTTGTATTTTATTTTTAATCTTACCTGCGAGATCCCTTTTGTCGATGATGGCCATTCAGGTGACGTTTGATTTAACTTGGTCATTGCATCTTCGTAAGCAAAACGCCTAAAGGTTAAATCAGGTTGCACATCTCTTTTCACACCTACTAGGCGCGACTCTCTTACCACTGAAAAAAAAGGCAGATGTGAAATTTCATTGGCTTCAATAAGTTGATTAACCAAAGAAGTGATGAACGCTGTTTTACCGCTTCCACTTAATCCCGTCACTGCCAAGTTAACATGGTTATTAACCAGTCTGGCGGCGCTAAGTTTAAGCTTTTGTTTGCTGTATTGCATGGAAGGGTGATTTAAAAAAGAGGTCTGCATAAAAACGTTGTCAACCTTATGTATTTTGAAAAGCGATATTATTGAGGGCTAAGGCCAAAGAACCATTAACCCGTCAAAAACATACTATAATTTGCTTAACTCTCGGTTGAGTTGAAACTCGGATGATGTTACGTAAGTCTCCATTTTTCTGAGTCTATTTTCATTTTTTGTAAAACGTTGTTTAATATCAATAAAAGCTTGCTTAGGGGGCTCACCTGCTTGCCAAACTTTAGACTTCACCATCACTTTATCCGATTCTTGCTCCGAAACATTGTGCCATCCCTTGCTATGAACTTTATTATGCTGGCTTTTGCTCGCAAGTTCGTCATTCCTAGACTTAGGTGATGAGCCTCGAGGCTTTTTTTCTAAAACAAACCAAGCTGCAATATAACCAACAAAGAAAAATGGTGGTGCTAGTAGGAAAAAGCCAGTTAGGGTTAGAATTCTTACTAGCCATATCTCCATTCCAAAATATTCGGCTATACCAGCACACACTCCGGCAATTTTTCCTTTACTGGGATCACGATGCAAACTGCCAAACGTTTTCATACTTTATTCCTCCATTCTGGCGCCTCAGCGTCCAGAATAGACTCTAACGTATGGATCCTGTCTGACATTTTCTCTGCTCTATCAGCTAATTCCTGCAACGTGCCATATTCAGCTTCAGTCAATCCCTGACTCATTTGTTTTTTACTCCGATAATGCATTATCAACCATATCGGAGCGACAAAGATCATAAATATAATGATAGGTGCTACTATTATCCCAATTACGTCTTCCATAATTCATCTCCTTCTTGTCAGTGTCTACCGACCCTTTTATTCTTAATCTTTAGTGACCGTTGATTGACTTTTCATCTTTTTCTTCAGCGCTGCTAGTTCATCATTGATTTCATCATCTGACTCAAGTTCAGCAAATTCATCAGCTAAGGTCTTTTTACCTAGATCGTAAGCGTCAACTTGTGACTCTAAGTCATCAATTTTACGTTCGTATTGCTCAAAACGTCCCATTGCCGCATCAACTTTGCCACTTTCTAAGCTTTTCTTCACTTCAAGTCTTGAGCTAACGGTTTTCTGACGCAATAAAATAGCCTTTTGACGCGTTTTTGCATCCGCTAATTTATCTTGTAACTGCCCTACTTCACTCTGTAATTTAGTGATTTGTTCATCGATGACTTTAAGTTCAGATGACAAGGCACTGGCATGTTCATCACATTTTTTCTTTTCTTGTAATGCGGCGCGAGCTAAGTCTTCTCTGTCTTTACTTATAGCTAACTCAGCTTTTGAATTCCAATCTTTAGCTTCGTTTTGCATTTTATTAATTTGTGAAGAAATCTCTTTCTTACTGGCCAAAGTCTTTGCTGAAGCGGAACGTACTTCAACCAAAGTGTCTTCCATTTCCTGAATAATTAAACGTACCATTTTTTCAGGATCTTCGGCCTTATCTAAAATGGAATTAATATTTGAGTTCACTATGTCTGTGAAACGCGAGAAGATACCCATAGTCTTTACCTCTTTTATTAAGTGTTAGTTAGATATCACTACCTAACTGGGTTATTAGTTTTTCTTACTAAACTACTATTTATCATTCAATTTATAGGCCAATATAATATTTTAACTAAATTACTGATTTTAAAGAAATAATAATATACACACCGATCGCTGAGATCTACAATAATTATATACAGACTATTAGTTAGTTGTTTAGACCACTTTTTAAGGATATTGATGAGCCGCTTTCGCCAACAAGATAAAATGCTAGGCCAATCTAATAATTTTTTAGAGGTGTTAGAGCAGATTTCACAAATTGCACCTTTGAATAAGCCAGTTTTAATTATTGGTGAAAGAGGAACAGGTAAAGAACTTGTGGCCGCCCGTATGCATTTTTTGTCCAAACGCTGGGAACAAACTTATCTAACATTGAATTGTGCTGCTCTGAATGAAAGTTTGTTAGAAAGCGAATTATTTGGGTATGAAGCAGGTGCATTTACTGGCGCAGCTAAACGCCGAGAAGGTCGATTTGAAACCGCAGATAACGGCACATTATTTTTAGACGAACTTTCTAATACCTCTGGTATGGTTCAAGAAAAACTACTACGCGTGATTGAGTATGGAGAGTTTGAACGTGTGGGTGGTTCGCGGAGTGTAAAAGTCGATGTTCGAATAGTTGCTGCAACAAATGAAGATTTACCCGCATTAGCAGATTCAGGTGAATTCCGAGCAGATCTTCTAGATAGACTAGCATTTGATGTCATTACTCTTCCTCCTCTTCGCGAACGAAGGGAAGATATAATGATGTTAGCTGAGAACTTTGCAATTAACATGGCCAGAGAACTTGAGATGGAATTGTTCAGCGGTTTTACAGAAAAAGCCAAACGCACCTTACTGGACTATCAATGGCCAGGTAATATTCGCGAATTAAAAAATGTGGTTGAGCGCGCAGTATATCGCAGTAACAACCCGAATTTGCCAGTCCATAATATTGTACTAGACCCTTTTGAGTCCATTTATCGACCGCAAAAAAGGGTAAAAACACACACCAGAACAATCCAGCCTGAAGTTGTTTCTTCACCTATTGTATCAACTGAAAATATGTCTAAAAACCAAATTTCAACTGAAACCAGCAAAAAAATTAGCTTTGATTTTCCTGTTGATTTGAAACAACTTTCACAAGACTTTGAGGTTGATTTAATTAATCAAGCATTAATAGATAATCAATTTAATCAAAAAAAGACAGCGGAGAAACTTGGTTTAACTTATCATCAACTACGAGGTTATTTAAAAAAGTATAACTTGTTAGAACAAACTAACGAAGATATGGAATAAATTACGCCAGTGAACCTTCCCCAGAAATATAACAAAAGCATTTGGTCTAGTATGACTTTGGTCGTATTGCTAATCACTTTCTTGAGCGCTTGTGATGCGCTTCTTCAATCAACAACAGACCCAGATGGTATCGTATATTGCTCTGAGGGAAGCCCAGCAAGCTTTAATCCACAATTAGATACTTCTGGCACAACAGTTGATGCCTCATCCCATCAAATTTATGACCGATTAATAGACTTTGACCCTGTAACTGGAAACATAGTACCTGCATTAGCTACCAGTTGGCTGACCAGTGATGATGGCAAAACGTATACATTCCAACTAAGAAAAGAGGTGGCTTTTCACAAAACTGAAACCTTTAAGCCAACACGTTTTTTTAATGCAGACGACGTATTATTTAGTATTAACCGTTGGCGATTAACAGACCACCCTTATCACGAAATATCAGGTGGAAGGTATCCTTACACAGATAGTTTAAATCTTGGGGAATTAATAACACAAGTTAAACGCTTAAATGGTTATCGAGTAGAAATCACACTCAGTAAACCAGAAAGTTCATTTTTAGCTAATCTTGCTACAGATTTTTCTGTTATTTTATCCTCAGAGTATGCTGACAAATTAACATCACGAAATCAAAAAGAACTCATTGACTATAGTCCTGTAGGAACGGGGCCTTATCAACTTTCTAGCTTTCGCCAAGATCGTTATATACGTTATAAAAAGCATTCAGAATATTGGCGTAAAATTGAGTTAACTGACAAGCTCATCTTTGACATCACCCCTTCCAGTTCTCTTAGATTAGCTAAATTGTTGACTGCTGAATGTGATGCGATTGCTTTGCCAGCACACAGTGAACTTGAAGTAATACGTAAACAAGAAAATTTAGTATTAGATGAAAAGCCAGGTTTAAATATTGGATTCTGGGCATTTAATACCTCAAAACCACCATTCAACAATCCTAAGGTACGCAGAGCTCTTGGCATGGCTATCGACAGAAATGTGTTAATTGAAGCGATTTATTTTAACAGTGCAATAACTGCAAAAAACATTGTTCCTCCAACATCTTGGGCGTTTCAAGCTGATGTTAGGCCTCTTAGTTATAATCCGAGCGCAGCGAAAAAGCTGCTCCAGGAACAGGGTATACCCGATGGTTTCACAATGAATATTTGGGCCATGCCAGTACAACGGGCTTATAACCCAAATGCCATAAAAATGGCTGAGCTAATCCAAGTTTACCTGCAAGAAGTAGGTATAAAAGCTAATATTATAAGTTATGAATGGTCAACATTTAGAGAACGATTGACAGAAGGATTACATGATTCTGTTCTAATTGGTTGGTCAGCAGACAATGGCGACCCAGATAATTTTTACCGTCCACTATTATCTTGCGCAGCCATAAAGTCTGGCACTAACAGAGCAATGTGGTGCTCACAAGAATATGACTTATTGATTAATCAGGCATTAGATTATACTGAAATTAGCGAACGAACCTACTTTTATGGCAAAGCAAATGAACTTTTGGCTGAGCAGTTACCTTTGATACCCATAGCTCATGCTTCTCGATATCAAGCCCATCGTAAAAAATTAAGCGGGTTAGTGATTAACCCGTTTGGTGGTGTGCGTTTTGGTGGGGTGAAAAAGCTACAATGAGTAACGTATTTTTTCGCTATACAAACCTTATTTTAGTGACTCTTTTCATCCTTAGCCTGTTATCATTTTTTTTGGCCTATCTATTTCCGGGGCAAGCGATAGAGAATCTCACTGGCCTTAGAATTGACGAATTAACAGAGCTGCAAAATAGTCAGATAAAATATGCTGTAGATGGCAATATGTTTATTCAATATTGGCATTATATGAGCGAATTGTTTTCAGGTAACTGGGGGGTCAGTTTCAGTTCGGGCCTACCTTTATACGAAGATGTAAGCCATTACCTTCCAGCGAGTATAGAACTGAGTGCTTACGCCCTTTTCCTATCTTTTTTTATTGGCTTACCTTTAGGATTTTTAGCCGGCCTACGGCATCATAAAGCCACAGATTACGGCTTACTTTCGATTAGCTTATTAGGCTATTCCATACCTGTATTTTGGCTAGCCTTAATACTTATTTTAGTATTTTCTCTTCAACTTGGATGGTTTCCATTATCTGGGCGTATTAGCCTAATATTTGAAATCCCAAGCATCACAGGCTTCATATTAATTGATATCTTATTGTCTGACTCTGTCGATAGACATGCCGCTCTTATTGATGCCTTAAGACATCTTATACTCCCTACTTTTTCTATTGCTGTTGTTACCACAACACTCATACTGCGTATTACTAGACGTTCGGTAATTGAAACATTAAACAGCGAGTTTATCTTGGCCGCTTACGCTAGAGGTTTGACACCCCGGCAGGTGTTGATGCGCCACGGAGTGAGAAATGCATTAATACCCGTTTTGCCACTTTTAGCCATGCAATTCCCTACGTTGTTAACCAACGCCATGATAGTAGAGAGTATCTTTTCTTGGCCAGGTATAGGCAATTGGCTTATCCAAGCTATTTATCAACAAGATTACCCAGCAATAAGAGCAGGAATGTTAGCGGTATCTGTCCTGGTTGTTATTTTCACTATGTCGATTGAGCTGACTATTCGTATAACCGATCCAAGACGCAGAAGGGCCGAACGTGCCGCAATCTAGTTTATACCAGGAAGAACATCATCCCTCACCATTGCAATACACTTGGATGGAATTTAAGAACAATCATATCGCTGTTGTCGGGTTATTTTGTTTTGCTTTTTTTCTAATTATTATCATTTTCTGCCCGTTATTAGCCCCCTTTGACCCAAATATGCAACAAATTGGGGATTTATTGATACCACCTGCTTGGGATCCCAATGGCGGTATTAGTCACTTATTTGGGACTGACGCATTAGGCCGTGACTTATTATCTCGCATTATTTATGGTTGCAGGATGACCTTTGGCATTAGCCTTTTATTGGTTTTAGTCGCAATGTTACTAGGTGTGGGTTTAGGAGCATTAGCAGGCATGAGTAATGGATTTCGTTCAAGTGTCATCAATCATACTCTAGACTCCATTCAAGCAATTCCGACTCTACTTATTGCCATCATTATTATCGCCATTTTAGGACCCGGATTAGTAAATAGTATGTGGGCCATCGCGCTAGCGCTTATACCTCAATTTGTTCACCAGACTCGTGATTTCGTAAGGTATGAATTATCTAAAGAATATATCATGGCCGCCAAACTCGACGGTGCCAGTCAATTACATATTTTTATACGCTCGATATTACCCAATATGGGTGAGATGTTAGTGGTGCAAGCGACCCTAGCTCTATCCGTTTCTATTCTAGACATCAGCGCTTTAGGATTTCTCAAATTAGGTGCTCAAGCTCCCTCTTCAGAACTAGGTGCAATGCTTTTGGAAGGTATTGAAGTGGCTTATATCGCCCCATGGACTATAGCCCTGCCCGGTGGAGCATTATTTATGATGATGATTTCTATAAACTTAGTAGGCGATGGCCTTCGCTCAGCGCTTAGGAATAGGTTGTTACACTAATGATTTTACTTGATATCAAAAACTTGACCTTAGAAATTGATATATCTGCAGGATGGGTAAAGGCACTTGATAAGATCAACATGGTGATACATGAGGGTCAAATTCATGCATTGGTTGGTGAGTCAGGCTCAGGTAAAAGTTTAATAATCAAAGCAATTGTTGGAGCATTACCTCAACGCTGGCGAATAACTGCCGACCGAATGACGTGGAGAGGACAAAACTTGTTGACCATGTCGGCTAAAGCTCGTCGCAAATTAATTCGCAAAGATATATCAGTAATTTTTCAAAATCCTCTTGAGTCACTCGATCCGTCATTGACCATGGGCCAGCAACTTAAAGAAATGCTTCCCAGTAACAAATTAACGAAAACATGGTTTTGGCAGCGCAATGAGGAAAAACAGATTTTAGCTATAAAACTGCTGCATAAAGTGGGTATCAAAAATCACCACTTGTGCTTAAGTAGTTATCCCCATCAGATTGCAAACGATGTAGTACAGAAATTTATGGTGGCAATGGCTTTAGCATCTGAGCCCAGATTAATTATTGCCGATGATCCTACTAAAGGCATGGAAGTGACTTCAAAAACACAAATATTGAAGTTGCTCAGCAGAGTCAATCAAGTCAAAAGCATGAGTGTTTTGTTTGTAAGTCATGACTTATTAGCTATATCCAGTATGGCCAGCTACATGACTGTTTTATATTGTGGGCAAACTGTTGAAAGCGGTGATTTAAAGCAACTGAGAAAACGTGCTTTTCATCCTTACACTCAGGCATTACTTGACAGTGCCCCAAGTTTTCGAAAAGACTTGCCACCTAAGTCGCCACTTAATTCACTTGATGGCACTATCCCAACTCTGCATCATTTACCAATTGGCTGCCGATTAGGACCAAGATGTCCAAGGGCACGAAGAGAGTGCGTGACAGTACCTCAAATAAGGCGAGTTCATACACATTTTTATAGTTGTCATTTTCCACTACACTGGGATGCAAAATAGTGGATCTCATCAATGTTGAAGAATTAACATTTCAAAATAGTACAAAAAGCCTCTGGTCAAAAAGCAAGGTAACGTTTGATTTAGGACCTGTAAGTTTTAATTTTAAAGCAGGCGAAACTTTAGCTATTGTGGGCGACAACAGTTCCGGCAAATCACTACTGGCAAAACTACTTGTAGGTTTAGAAACGCCTAAAAGTGGAAAAATATTTATGAATGGAGTTGAGCTAAATAAATCGAACATTGGCGCAAGATGCCATGATATTAGAATGATTTTTCAAAACAGTAATGAATCTCTCAACCCAGGGCTGACCTTAGGTTCTATTCTTGATGAGCCTCTTCGTCTCAATACTAAACTTGATGCTCAGCAACGCAAGTTATTAATAGAACGTACCCTTAGAAAGGTTGGCTTAATGGTAGAACATCAGTTTTTTTATCGACATATGCTATCTGATGGACAACGTCAAAGGATAGCTTTAGCTAGAGCCCTGATACTCAATCCCAAGGTAATAGTGGCAGATGAACCGTTTGCAGCCTTAGACCCCTCTGTGCGCTCTCAGGCAGTTAATCTTTTAATGGAGTTACAACGTGATTTAGGACTAGGTTTTATCTTCATATCTCACAATTTAGGTATAGTGAGACATATATCTGACAAGGTGATCATTATAAAGGATGGAAAAGTGGTGGAGTCGGGTAAAACTGATGCGATATTTAATTGGCCTAAAAATGAATATACAAAGAAATTAATTGATTCGCATCAGGCATTGATTAATAGGCAGAGTAATTAATCCTAGACGTCATAACGGTGTTACACACAGATTGGTCTGGACACGGGCGAAGTAAAACTTTACTTCGCCCGATTTTTATATTTTATCCTACAAGAGCCAACAATATTCCAGCAGCCACTGCCGAGCCCAGCACACCAGCTACATTAGGCCCCATAGCATGCATCAGTAAAAAGTTATGATGATTGGCTTCTAGTCCTACCTTATTAACCACTCTGGCCGCCATAGGCACTGCAGATACGCCAGCTGCACCAATCAATGGATTGATTTTTTGACTACTCAGTTTACTCATTACTTTTGCCATCATGATACCCGCAGCAGTCCCAACAGAGAAAGCAATAGCACCTAGGGCTAAAATACCTAAGGTTTCAACAGTCAAAAACTTATCAGCCGATAATTTTGAACCCACTGCTAACCCCAAAAAGATGGTTACCACGTTAATCAACTCATTTTGAGCACTGTTACTTAATCTATCGACTACGCCCGATTCTTTCATCAAGTTTCCTAAGCAAAACATACCCACTAAAGGAGTGGCGGTAGGCAAAAACAGAATACACAAAAATAGCACTGCTAGTGGAAAAACAATTTTCTCACGTTTAGACACAATTCTTAACTGAGGCATCTCAATTTTTCTTTCTTCTTCGCTGGTAAACAATCGCATGATTGGCGGTTGAATAATAGGGACTAACGCCATGTACGAATAAGCTGCAACCGCAATAGCTCCTAAAAGGTCAGGCGCTAGTTTTGAGGCTAAAAATATTGCCGTGGGTCCGTCAGCACCACCAATAATAGCGATAGCTGCGGCGTCTTGTAACGAAAACTCGAAGCCGGGTACCATGTTAAGGGCAATGGCACCAAACAATGTACCAAAGATACCAAATTGGGCTGCAGCGCCAAGCAGCAGCATTCTAGGATTGGCAATTAATGCACTAAAGTCTGTCATTGCTCCCACGCCCATGAATATAAGCAAGGGAAACACTCCAGTGTCTATACCAATATGATAGACGAGATAAAGCAGCCCACCCGGATCACTAAAACCAGCTAATGGAATATTGGTCAGGACGGCACCAAAACCGATAGGAAGTAGCAGTAACGGTTCAAACTTTTTAACAATAGCTAAATAGAGTAATAATGCACCAACGCTCATCATGATCACTTGACCTAACTCAAAGTGTGCCAGAGAGGTGCTTTGCCATAATAATTCAAGCTTTTCCATTTGTATTCCTTATCCTATGACTAATAAAGGTTGACCTGTTTGCACAGCATCACCTTCTTTAGTTGATACATTGGATATGACACCTGAAATTAATGCCCGAATTTCGGTTTCCATTTTCATAGCTTCCATGATGATAACTACATCACCTGAATTCACTTCGTCACCTTCTGTGACCAATACTTTAAAAATATTACCTGCCAATGGAGAGTTTAATGCTTGTCCTGTTGCAGGTGTCATTATATTAGCTTGCAGTAAAGATACTGGGTTTGAAGCTTGAACGCTTAATAACTCACCACTTTGAGCCACTTCAACCTCAAACACTTGACCGTCTACTCTTACTGAATATGCTGATGCGCCAGAGTTTTTTGCCTCAGGTAAAGAAGCAGTAGCTGGGGCTACTAGTTGTGTCTCATTAGGTACTGGTTCAAATGCATCAGAGTTATGTCTATTTTTAAGAAACTTTAAGCCAATTTGTGGGAACAAAGCATAGGTCAATACGTCATCCACAAAATCATCTGCAACTTGGATAGATTCTTTTTTGACGATACCAGTCAATTCATTAGTCAGCGCCTCTAGCTCATCTTTAATTAAATCTGCTGGGCGACATGTAATTGCTTCTTTGCCATCTAATACTCGGAGTTGCAGTTCCTTATTAACAGGTGCAGCGGTTGCGCCATACTCACCTTTTAGTACACCAGCGGTTTCTTTACTAATGCTTTTATAACGCTCACCTGTTATTACGTTAATAACGGATTGAGTACCAACAATTTGTGAGGTTGGGGTTACCAGAGGAATAAAACCAAGATCTTCTCTTACTCTTGGGATTTCTAAAAGAACCTCATCCATCTTATCTTCAGCGCCTTGCTCTTTCAGTTGGCTTTCCATGTTGGTCAACATACCACCTGGGACCTGAGCTATTAATATTCGTGCGTCAACACCTTTAAGGCTACCTTCAAACTGAGCATACTTTTTACGCACATTACGAAAGTAACTAGCAATTTCAGTAAAAGCTGGCAAGGCCAAGCCTGTATCGCGCTCAGTGCCTTCAACAATAGACACTATTGTTTCTGTTGCAGTATGACCATAAGTCATGCTCATTGATGAAATAGACGTATCTAAAATGTCAATGCCTGCATCAATCGCTTTTTGGTAGGTTGCAGTGCTCAAGCCCGTTGTGGCATGACAATGCAAAGCAATAGGTACTTCAATTGATTCTTTCAACTTAATGATCAATTCTTCACATTCGTAGGGTTTGAGTAAACCAGCCATATCTTTTACACAAATTGAATGAACACCCATGTCTTGCAATTTGTTGGCCATATCCAACCAAGTTTGTAGGGAATGAACCGGTGATACTGTGTAAGACATGGTTCCTTGAGCATGTGCACCTTGTTTAATTGCTGCTTTTACTGCCGTTTGCAGGTTACGAATATCGTTCATCGCGTCAAATATACGAAAAACATCAACACCGTTTGAATGTGCACGTTCGACAAATTTTTCAACCACGTCATCAGCATAATGGCGGTAACCTAAAAGATTTTGACCACGTAACAGCATTTGCTGTTTAGTTTTAGGCATAGCCTTTTTAAGTTGGCGGATCCGCTCCCAAGGATCTTCACCTAAATAACGGATACAAGCATCAAAGGTCGCACCGCCCCATGTTTCTAATGACCAGTAGCCGATGTCATCTAATTTACTTGCAATAGGTAACATGTCTTCCAGACGCATTCTGGTAGCAAACAATGATTGGTGGCCGTCCCGCAATACAACATCTGTGATCGCTAGTGGTTTACGCATAGTATATTTCCTTAAAATTTTGAACTAATTTGATTGTCTATGTTGAATAACAGCTGCACTGATCGCAGCCACAACCTCCGGAGACACACCATCTTTGCTAGCCAATTTGCTGTTTATGGGTTTTTGTTGGTTATTTACAGTGTTAAGCAACTTGTCAGGAAAGAATTTGTCAGCCCAAGCAATCAGTGTAATTGCACCGATCAACATAGATAAAAACAAAAACACCACTACCATTCCTACTAGCAATAAATTAGCGGCTTCTGCAAGTGCATTTGCGACATCGGGTTGCATATAAACGTAATCTCAATATTGAACAATTTCTACTTGATAAGTACCATGCAGCCTGAGTAAAAACAACTAAATGACAAAAATTAAAGTGCATAAAAAATAAGAATAAATTCACTTTTTAAGAATATTTACCCATCCACATCGATCATTAACATTTTCTATACGTGAGCACAGTTCAGTCACTTCAAAGTGGGAGTAATTAATAAATTAGAATTGAACATAATGCTGCAGATACAAAAAAGCCCGCAAATAAATTGCAGGCTTTTTGTTGTGTGGTGCGCGTGGAAGGATTCGAACCTCCGACCACCTGGTTCGTAGCCAGGTACTCTATCCAGCTGAGCTACACGCGCAAACTGTTATAAAGAAGTATAACCAAAAGATTAGCAATAATCTTAAGTATTTTTGGAATATGGTGCGCGTGGAAGGATTCGAACCTCCGACCACCTGGTTCGTAGCCAGGTACTCTATCCAGCTGAGCTACACGCGCAATAACATATTTCCCGTCAAGAACTAATGGCGGAGAGGGAGAGATTCGAACTCTCGGTAGCCGAAGCTACGGTTCCTTAGCAGGGAACTGGTTTAAGCCACTCACCCACCTCTCCGGAATTTAAATCTTGATAACATTTTGGTGATTAGCTACTAAAACTAATCAGGATTATATGCTTAAACATTACGCTTTGTAGCCTTTCGTTTAAGATTTTCCTCCCCTAAATGAGGAGCAGGATTCTACCTATCCACATGAGTATGTCAAACACTTTTTATGAACTTAATGACCGCATGCTGGCAATTTAAACAATTATTGACTAAGTGTTTATTTTTTGTCACGTTTGAAGAAAAATTTAAATTATTTTGGCTTAATATTGGGAGCAAAAAAAAGCTGGTCTCCCAGCTTTTTTTAAGTCTTATCGCTTCTATTCTTCGTCGGTACTTGCAGCCTGTTCACTGGCTGCAATTTGAACGTTCTTTTCAGCTTGGATACGCATATATATTTCTTCACGATGCACAGATATTTCCTTAGGCGCGTTAACACCAATTCTTACCTGATTACCTTTTACCCCTAATACTGTTACGGTGACGTCATCACCAACCATTAGAGTTTCACCAACACGACGAGTTAAAATTAGCATTCTATTGCTCCTTTATCCGTTAAAAATCCCATTCCTTCGTTAAAGTTAGTGTAAATTGCCAGCATCGCTAGAAATTTACCCAATCGGTCTTTCCCTGTTATTGTTGTCACCACAAAAAACAACCGAAAAATTTTTGAGAGACTACATTATGCTTTTATCAGCTTTACAACTTTTCTTGTAACCAAGCTTGAACTGAAGCTATGGCTGAGTCCAAATGTTGTGATTCAGAACCGCCAGCTTGAGCCATATCAGGACGGCCTCCACCTTTACCACCGACTTGTTGAGCAAGATAGCTGACCAAATCACCAGCCTTTACTCTAGACACAAGGTCTTTAGTCACACCAACAATCAAATTTACCTTATTTTCTTCAGCTATGCCTAAAACAATGATAGCGCTACCTAATTGATTCTTGAAATCATCGACCATAGGTCGCAGCGCATTAGATTCGATACCTTGTAGCACTACAGAAATTATTTTAACTCCTTTAATTTCGAAAACATCAGATAAAATATTCATCGTTATATTACTAGCTAGTTTTAACTTTAATTTTTCTAACTCTTTTTCTAATATTTTGTTTTGATCTAACACATGCTGCATACGAGCATGTAAGACTTGTGGATCTGTTTTCAATAAATTGGCTATCTGGTTTAGTTGATGGCTTTGAGTCTGAACTACATCAAAAGCTTTTGCTCCAGTAACGGCCTCAATTCTTCTAACACCTGCTGCAATACCACTTTCTGAAATAATTTTAAAGAGACCAATATCCCCTGTCCTTTTGACATGAGTGCCACCACACAATTCCATAGAAAAATCTCCCATAGAAACCACACGAACATCTCCTAAATACTTTTCACCAAACAGGGCCATCGCGCCTGCAGCTTTAGCATCATCCAAATCCATCAATTTAGTGTCTAAAGTGTGATTAATACGAATTTGTTGGTTAACTAACTTTTCAACATTTTGCAACTCTGAGTTGCTTAATGCTTCAAAATGTGAAAAATCGAAGCGAAAACGTTCTTCAGATACCAGTGAACCTTTCTGGTTCACATGCTCACCTAGTATCTTTCTCAATGCTGCATGCATTAAATGTGTGGCACTATGATTTAACGTTATCGCTTCACGGCGCTCAACATCAAATTCAGCTTTTACCATGTCACCTAGTTTAAAATCAAAATCAGACGTACCTCTATGGGCGATTGCATTACCTAACTTCAACGTTTCTGTTACCACAAAACTACCGTTAGCGACCTTCAATAAACCTGTATCACCGATTTGACCACCTGACTCAGCATAGAATGGGCTTTTATCGAGAACAACAACACCCTCTTGACCTATGGTTAATTTGTCTACCTGTTGACCGTTGACAAACAACTCCACGATTTTGGCATTGTTTGTGTATTGATCATAACCTGTAAAATCAGAAGTACAATTAGACTTTAGTAGTTCGTTGTAATCAGTATCAAATTGACTAGCCTGTTGCGCGCGTTTACGCTGAGCAGCCATGGCAAGTTGAAAGCCTTCTTCGTCTATACTCAGATTTTTTTCACGAGCCACATCATTAGTTAAGTCTGCTGGAAAACCGTATGTATCATAAAGCTTGAATACTAACTCACCCGGAACCACATCGGATGTTAATTCATTGAGCGCATTGTTAAGAATGCTCATGCCACGTTCCAGAGTCCTAGAAAACTGTTCTTCCTCAGTTCTTAATACTTTTTCTATAAGTTCACGATTTGCGGTTAACTCTGGATAAGCATCAGACATTTGTGTCTCTAAAGCTTGTACTAGACGATAGAAAAATACATCAGTAGCACCGAGTTTGTTCCCATGTCTTACTGCTCTGCGGATAATACGCCTCAACACGTAGCCTCGGCCTTCGTTTGAAGGGATAATACCGTCAGAAATTAAAAAACTACAAGAACGAATATGATCCGCAATAACACGTAGAGACTTATCTTGTTTGTCACTTACTCCAATAATATCAGCTGCTGCTTCAATTAAATTCTGAAAAATATCAATTTCATAGTTGCTGTGTACATTTTGAATAATAGCCGAAATTCGCTCTAAGCCCATACCCGTATCAATAGAAGGTTTAGGTAATAGCTGCATAGTCCCATCACTTTGACGATTAAACTGCATGAAAACCAGATTCCAAATTTCAATAAACCTGTCGCCGTCTTCTTCTGGAGTGCCTGGAGGTCCGCCCCAAATATGTTCACCGTGGTCATAAAATATTTCTGAACAAGGTCCACAAGGACCTGTATCGCCCATAGACCAAAAATTATCTGAAGTACTGATACGGATAATTTTGTCCTCAGATAAACCTATTTTGTTTGCCCATATATCGAAGGCTTCATCGTCATCATGATATATAGTAACCAATAATCTGTCCTTGGACAGATTGAGTTCTTTGGTCAAAAAATCCCAGGCGTATTGAATTGCCTCAGTTTTAAAATAATCACCAAAACTGTAGTTACCTAACATTTCGAAAAAAGTATGGTGACGGGCAGTATAACCTACGTTTTCAAGGTCATTATGCTTTCCACCAGCTCGCACACATCGTTGTGAAGATGTCGCCTTAGTGTAATTCCGGGATTCAGTGCCTAAAAACACATCTTTAAACTGGTTCATTCCAGCATTTGTAAACAAAATTGTTGGATCATTTGCTGGAACTAAAGATGAACTGGATACTTTTTGATGTCCCCTAGAGGCAAAAAAATCTAAAAATGCACACCGGAGCTCGGCGGTTGTTTTACTCATTTACAATCCTGAAATATTAGTAATTAGTGGAGTTCACCTGTGCCAAAAGCAGCATAAGTAGTACTTGCGAAACCAAAGATATCAGTTTACTAGACTTTTGTTAAGACTAGCGTTAATACTATAGAAACTTATTCTCTTGTTGATTCAATCGCATAGCGATTTGTTATGGATAAAAGCATAATGATGCAAAAACATTCCTGTTTTTGCTATTCTTTAACTATCTATTGCAGGTTTATTTGCAAATTTTTTGTTAGATACTTTACAGCCAACTCAAACCAATCGATATAACGTTCTCTCATTGCTTGTGACACAATCTGTATAGAATTTTGATAACCCTGTAACGCATTATTATTCCTTCCTATATCTTTACTCTCAAAATCAAGAATTAAAGCCACCACACACACTTAATTGCAATGTAAATAGTGCGACTTAAATCTGACAACTCATTCAACACACAATTGATGTTCATGGTCTTGTAGTTACAGCTTATTAAGTAGTTCAGGCTGGATGTGCTCTCGCCCTAAAATGATCTATAAATCGTATTTTTAATGATCTTAAAATCATTTTCTGTCATATTAGTTTTGTTAGATTAGTTAAGGGTTAGGCCAAATATTGTCAATATTGAGTTCAAAATATACATTTAAATTTAGTACATCGATTGAAAAAATTGGTCAAACTGTGTGGGACGATTTAGCCAATGGTAATAGTCCGTTTTGTCAATATCCATTTTTGCACGCTTTAGAAACGTCAGGGTCAGTAGGTGCAGATTCTGGTTGGCTACCATTTCATTGCGTCATTTATCAAAACTTTGAGCCTGTCGGTATCCTACCTTTATACAAAAAAACACATAGCTACGGAGAATATGTGTTTGATTTTGCCTGGGCAAATACTTACAAACAACATGGCATTAATTATTATCCTAAATTAGTCGGCGCCATCCCTTTTACCCCAGTGACTGGCGCCAGGTTAATGCTCAGTGATGAGGTTGATAAACAGCAATTGTTACCCGCCCTGTGCAAAGAAATTACTGAGCAGCTGACGTTAAGCGGTATGTCTTCAATGCATTGGTTATTTGTTGAACAAGACATCAGCCAATTATTACATCAGCATGGGCAAGTGCAGCGCCACACGGTTCAATTTCAGTGGTTTAATAGACAGTATTCTTCTTTTGAAGATTATTTATCACACTTTAACTCTCGCAAAAGAAAGAATGTGAAAAAAGAACGTCTTAAAGTCACGTCTGACGATGTAAAGGTTGTTCGCTTACATGGTGACAACTTGAGCAAAGATAATATGCATTTTTTTTACCATTGCTACAAACAAACCTATTTAAAACGCAGTGGTCATGATGGTTATTTAACTGAAACATTTTTTCAACAACTTTTTAAAGATTTGCGACATAATCTAATGCTTGTAATTGCTTTGAAAGACGAACGACCTATAGCTAGCGCACTTTTTATATTTGACCATAATCAACTATGCGGGCGATATTGGGGAGCTCTAGAAGAAGTACAAAACCTACATTTTGAATGTTGTTATTATCAAGGTATCGAATTTTGTATTGAGCAAAATATTGCAAAATTCAATCCTGGAACTCAAGGAGAGCATAAGATACTAAGAGGTTTTGAACCCATTTATTGCTATTCAAACCATTCGCTCAAAGAGTTAGCGTTTCATGAAGCAGTAGAAAGATTTATACAACAAGAAAATATCCAGATTGCAGAATACAAAAACAACGCAGAAAAACTTTTACCCTTTAAACAATCAGAAGCTTAAATGAGCCAAACTAGGAATGACTTAGAGATTTAATGCTTTGCCAAACAAGTAAGAAATTGTTTGCTGGCATGGTAACTACTTCCACTAGGTCCATGTTGTTAGCCCAAAGTATCAACTCCTCAATATCGCGTATACCACCATATCCTTTTTCGATAATATGTTGATCAAAAGATTTATTAGACTCACTGCTGTGACGTCCTTGAAATGTATAAGGACCGTATTGGCAAAATATCCCTCCACTAGGCAGGTTACTAGCCACTTGCTGCATCATAAGTTGTGCTTCTGATGGTTGCATAATATGCGTAGTATTAGCTGTATACACTGCATCAATATTGGCTATTGGCCAAATATTATTGCCATCAGCACCGATTGTAAATGTCAAAGGCTGATGTAAATTATTAACCGCAACCTCTTTTATCCATGCTGATATACCAGAATGTTTATCTGGCATATCGCTAGTGTGCCATTCAAGGTGTGACAGCCTAGGAGCAAAATAAACGGCATGTTGACCCGTGCCAGAGCCAATTTCTAATAGCTTTTTTTTATCCGCTAAGACCCTATTTAATATTTTTAAAATTGGTTGCCTGTTATTTTCGCAAGCTTGGCTAAAAGGTTTATCGAACATGCTTTACTGATCCATAATCTATTGAAGGTTAGGCCCTAGCCACTTTTCCGCTTCTAATCTATCCCAACCCTTGCGAGTTGCATAATCAAGCAATTGATCTTCTTGAATGTGAGCCACTGCAAAATATCGACATTCAGGATGAGAAAAGTAAAAGCCAGATACAGCTGCACCAGGCCACATGGCATAACTCTCCGTTAGTTTCATACCAGTATTCTTTTCGACATCTAACAGATCCCAGATCAATTGTTTTTCAGTATGTTCAGGGCAAGCAGCATAACCTGGAGCAGGTCGAATACCTTGGTATTTTTCACGAATAAGTGCGTCATTAGTTAACGTCTCATCAGGAACATACCCCCAAATTTCTTTACGCACTTTTTTATGTAAATATTCGGCAAAGGCTTCTGCAAATCTATCTGCAAGAGACTTAACCATGATGGAATTATAATCATCACCGTCATCTTCGAATTCTTTAGCTAAGCCATCTTCCCAAGTGCCCGCAGTCACGGCAAAAGCACCAAGATAATCCGCTTTACCTGAGGATTTAGGCGCAACAAAATCACTTAAGCAGTTGTTTGCCCCTTTAGATTTTTCAGTTTGTTGGCGCAGATGGTGAGCAACGTGAATGACTTTACTACGACTTTCGTCAGCGTACACATGAATATCGTCTTGCACTCGATTGGCGGGGAATATACCCGTAACTCCATTGGCTTTTAGTTTGGGGTTGTTGCACAGAACTGTTAGCATATTCTGCGCATCAGCAAATAGAATTTGTGCCTCTTTGCCAACCACTTCGTCTTGTAAAATACGTGGATACTTACCTGCTAGAGACCAAGTTAAAAAAAACGGCGTCCAATCTATGTAATCAACCAACTCCGTCAATCCAATACTCACTGCGGTCACACCTAACTTATTGGGTATAGGTGGTTGATAATTGTCCCAATCAAACGTAAAACCATTTTTGCGAGCTTGGTCTAAAGTAACGGGCCTAGTTCGTGGCTTTTTCTTGGCATGTTGTTGGCGCACTTTCTCATAATCAAGTTTTAATTCTTCTGCATAAATGGCACGATTTTCAGCTGTGATCAATCTTTGACATACACCAACAGCACGACTGGCGTTAGGTACATAAACTACAGGGTGTTGGTAATGATGTTCAATTTTAACTGCAGTATGTGCTTTTGAAGTGGTTGCACCACCAATTAGTAATGGTAAATCAAAATTTAAGCGCTGCATTTCTTTTGCGACATGTACCATTTCATCAAGAGAGGGCGTAATTAAGCCAGAAAGGCCGATCATGTCGACATTTTCATCTTTAGCCACTTGCAATAATTTTGCGCAAGGCACCATGACCCCTAGGTCGATAATCTCAAAATTATTACATTGCAGCACAACACCAACAATATTTTTACCGATATCATGCACATCGCCTTTTACCGTGGCCAACAATATTTTTCCGTTACTGCTTCCTTTGTCTTTTTCAAGTTCGATATAAGGATTAAGATAAGATACCGCTTTTTTCATTACTCGGGCTGATTTAACCACTTGCGGTAAGAACATTTTCCCTTCACCAAACAAGTCCCCTACTACGTTCATGCCATCCATTAATGGCCCTTCTATAACGTGTAAGGGTTTTTCTGCTGCCAGACGGGCTTCTTCAGTGTCGTCTTCTATAAAGTCCATGATTCCGCGCACCAACGCGTGCTCTAAACGTTTATAAACTGGTAGTTCACGCCATTCAAGATTATCTTTAATTAAGGCTTTACCATCACCTTGATATTTGGGCGCAAGTTCTAAAAGTTTATCTGTAGCTTGATCATGACGATTTAAGATCACATCCTCGACGGCTACTTTTAGCTCTGCAGGGATCTGATCGTACACTTCTAGTTGTCCAGCATTTACGATGCCCATATCCATACCAGCTTTAATAGCATGATACAAAAACACAGAATGCATCGCCTCACGAACGGGGTTATTGCCACGAAAAGAAAACGATACATTTGATAAACCGCCCGACACATGAGCATGGGGTAAGTGCTGACGAATCCGCTTTGTAGCATTAATAAAATCTACAGCATAATTGTTATGCTCTTCAATACCTGTTGCCACAGCAAAAATATTGGGGTCAAAGATAATATCTTGGGGCGGAAAACCAATTTGTTCAGTAAGTAATTTATAACTACGTTCACATATTTCAAATTTGCGGTCTTCAGTATCGGCTTGACCTTTCTCATCAAACGCCATAACTACTGTGGCAGCACCATATCGTTTTAACAGCTTGGCTTGATACAGAAAATTTTCTTCTCCTTCTTTCAAACTAATTGAATTAACAATGGCTTTACCTTGCACACACTTTAAACCTGCCTCGATAACCGTCCATTTGGATGAGTCAATCATAATAGGCACCCGAGAAATATCAGGTTCAGAGGCAATCATGTTCAAAAATCTCGTCATCGCAGCTTCAGAATCCAACATGGCTTCATCCATATTGATGTCGATAATCTGCGCTCCGTTTTCGACTTGCTGGCGAGCAACATCTAAAGCCTTTTCATAATCGTCGTCAAGGATTAAACGTTTAAACATGGCAGAACCGGTTACGTTAGTTCGTTCGCCTATATTGATAAAGTTTGCTGAAGTTTTCGCCGTAACAAAAGTAGGCAACCGTATGTCTTCTTCATTAATACTCATCACAACCGCCTAATGTACAAAAGGTTCTAAACCAGACAGGCGCATCTTCACCTCTCGTTGTACTATTTTACGAGGCACATAATTTTTTACCGCATCAGCGATGGCCGCAATATGTTTTGGTGTGCTGCCACAACATCCACCCACAATGTTTAATAAGCCTGATTTTGCCCATTCTTTAATATGTGCGGCCATTTCATCACTTTCCATATCATATTCACCAAACTCATTGGGTAAGCCGGCATTAGGGTGAGCCGAAACAAAACATTCAGCTATTTGGGATATTTCATCCACATATTGACGCAATAAGTCAGGACCTAGCGCGCAATTTAAACCAAAAGAAAATGGCTCTATATGATTCATCGAATAGTAGAAAGCTTCAGCTGTTTGGCCTGACAACGTCCGTCCAGAAGCATCGGTAATGGTACCTGAGATCATCACGGGTAACTTAAACCCAAGCTCGTCAAATACCAGCTGCACCCCGAATATCGCAGCTTTGGCATTTAATGTATCAAAAATAGTTTCCAACATGATCAAGTCCACACCACCTTTAATTAGTCCGTGAGTCGCCTCTACGTATGCTTCAACCAATTCATCAAAAGTGACGTTACGTTTGGCAGGATCGTTTACATCTGGGGAAATAGACGCCGTCCGACTAGTGGGTCCTAATACACCGGCTACAAATCTAGATTTGTCAGGTGTTTGAATGCTAAATTTATCTGCTGCTTTCCTAGCTAATTTTGCTGCTTCGATGTTTATTTCTTTTGCTAGCCCCTGCATATTATAATCTGCCATGGAGATGGAGGTGGCATTGAACGTATTGGTTTCAATAATATCGGCCCCTGCGTCAAGATAAGCGCAATGAATTTCATAGATAATGTTAGGCTGACTTAATACTAACAAATCGTTATTGCCCTTTACATCACAATGCCAGTCAGCAAAACGTTCGCCGCGGTAATCATCTTCTTCAAATTTGTATTCTTGGATCATGGTGCCCATAGCACCATCGAGCAACAAAATACGCTTGTTTGCTGCTTCAATCAGTCGTTCTTCTACTTGTTTTAGGGACTTACGCTGACTCAATGTCATTTCTGTTCTCGACTTCATTAAAAAAATAACCACGCTATACAAATTAACGTTTACTCAGAAAGCTGAGCCAAGTCATAAGGGGTATTTTGGTAAACGTAATAATTCAGCCAATTAGTAAACAATAAGCTGCCGTGAGCTCGCCAACTGACGATGGGATCTTTGTTTGGATCATCATCTATAAAGTAGTTTACTGGGATTTGTGGTTCACTATTGATTAATAAATCTCTCTGATATTCTTGTTTTAAACTCTCAGGATCGTACTCGGGATGACCAGTAACAAACACCATACGTTTATCCTCAGACGCAACAATGTAAGCTCCACCCTCATCGGATTTAGCCAACACATTCAATCCAGGTATAGAAGCATAATCAGCCATGCTTATTTCACCAAAACGCGACTGCGGTGCATTAAAAACTGGGTCAAAGCCTCGCAGTAATTCATCGTGTTCATTTTGCACAAAATGACGATAAACACCGCTCAATTTATGGTCACGGAGCCCTCTATTTTTACCAAAAAAATGATAAATAGCTGCGTGTGCTGCCCAGCATGAGAATAAAGTAGATTGCACATTACGTCGGGCCCAATCTAAAATAACAGTCATTTTTTCCCAATACTTCACATCTTGATAGGCAAGATGCGCAAGCGGCGCTCCAGTCACAATTAACCCGTCGTATTGTTTATTGACTACATCATCAAACTCTACATAGAAATCATCCATATGTGCTGCAGGCGTGTTTTTAGGTGCTTGGTTATCGATACGAATTAAATCAATATTAATTTGCAAAGGTGTATTCGAGAGTAAGCGTAAAAACTGCTCTTCAGTTTCCATTTTATTCGGCATCAAATTCAAAATACCCACTTCCATAGGTCTAATATCTTGGGTAGCTGCGCGCTGGGTATCCATCACAAAAATTCTTTCTTTGTCTAACACATTTTGTGCAGGCAGGTTACTTGGAATTCTAATCGGCATAACGTTCCTAACAACTGAAAATGATATAGCAAATCTGTCTTAATATACTAAAAAAGTCAACATCTTTACGTCTAGACGTCTAAATGAAAAAGGTATACTGATATAGTAATTAGTCTTAGGTATTCTTAATTGCTGAGGAAACGAACATTTACTCAATATAATTAGACTTACACAATAAACAAAACAACAAAATCAATCAGACCAAACAATCTAAACAGGCTGAAAATTATCTTTTTTTATTGTGTAAATTGAAGAGTAGTTCTGCCTCTGCCACCGGCATATCGCATTCGCGCATTACATCATCTAGGCTGGCACCTTGGCTTATGAGCTTTGCGCCCTTGCTATAGAAACGACTTTGAGAGTCTTGTTCGACTGAATTTTGTTGAGCCAATTGTAATGTATCTACTTGCTTTACCAGCTCTTTAACACGTGCAATCACACCATGATTACCGCTTCGGATCTCATGTATTTCTTCGCTTAGGTTATTTATTTTTTTACGTAGTTCTGACAGTAAATCATCTTGTAATTTAATGGTTTCGAGTTGTGAGTTACAACGTTTAAATAATACAACCAAAAATGTAGAACAAACAACGGAGACAATCAATGTTATTAAAATTACTAATATCGAAAAACTCATAATCAACTCTAAAAATTAAATCACGTAACACTATAAATTATAGTAAGAAAAATTCGCAGCTTGAAGGGGCAAGTTAAACGTCTCGAAATGGAGCGCGAGATATTAAAAAAAGCGACGGTCTTCTTTGCCAAAGAAACGAGG
>NZ_CAJXPA010000023.1 GCF_913058035.1 uncultured Paraglaciecola sp.
TGTGAGACGTATATTCGGACGAGTATTAAGACCAGCATCACGACAGGCACGTATCATTAGAGGAGTGCTAAGATATTCGTTACTAATGATTTGTTGATAAATCATGCGTCCAACAAGTACATCACTATCCTCTTCGTCGGCGGCGTCAGAGGTGTATAAGAGACAGAAACTAACTTTGTGTGAGAAAGCCATGTCTAACTCGATCCCTACAGTGACCCATTTAAAACAACTCGAAGCGGAAAGTATTCATATCTTCCGTGAAGTAGCGGCTGAATTCGACAATCCAGTGATGTTATATTCTGTGGGTAAGGATTCTTCAGTGTTATTACACCTAGCTCGAAAAGCTTTTGCGCCCGGGAAAATACCTTTTCCATTATTACATGTTGATACCACATGGAAATTCCACGAAATGATTTCATTCCGTGACGAGATAGCCAAAAAACATGATCTCAACCTACTGGTGCATATTAATCAAGAA
The DNA here is from genome assembly GCF_913058035.1 of uncultured Paraglaciecola sp. GTDB lineage: Bacteria > Pseudomonadota > Gammaproteobacteria > Enterobacterales > Alteromonadaceae > Paraglaciecola. The sequence continues at coordinate 479 of NZ_CAJXPA010000023.1, forward strand.
GGTGTAAAGATGAATGTTGGTCCGTTTAGCCATGGTAGTTCTAAACATACTGACATAATGAAGACCCAATCTTTAAAACAAGCACTGAACCATTATAAGTTTGATGCGGCTTTTGGTGGCGCCAGGCGCGACGAAGAAAAGTCTCGTGCCAAAGAGCGTGTTTATTCTTTCCGCGATGAGAATCACAGATGGGATCCTAAAAATCAACGACCAGAATTATGGAACGTCTACAACGCACAAATTAATAAAGGTGAAAGCATTCGTGTTTTCCCTATGTCCAACTGGACTGAGCTAGATATTTGGCAATATATCTACATGGAAAACATAGATATCCCCTCATTGTATTTAGCAAAACCTCGTCCAGTAGTTAAGCGCGATGGCGTGTACTTTATGGTTGACGATGACCGCATGCCAATGAAAGAAGGAGAGATTCCTGAAATGCGTTCAGTACGTTTTAGAACTCTGGGATGTTACCCATTAACGGGAGCAGTCGAATCTACAGCGGCTACATTACCAGAAGTGATACAAGAGATGTTACTGACTAAGACTTCCGAGCGTCAAGGCCGAGTCATTGACCATGATTCATCAGGTTCCATGGAAAAGAAAAAAATGGAAGGATATTTTTAATGGCAACTAACATAGTGTGGCATCAGCACGATGTTGATAAAGCTCGGAGGGCACAGGCAAAAAGTCAAAAACCTTGTGTGTTGTGGCTAACAGGTTTAAGTGGTTCAGGGAAATCTACAATTGCTAATTTACTAGAAAAAAAATTGGCAGAACACGGTAAACATACTTACTTACTGGATGGCGATAACGTACGCCACGGGTTGTGTGGTGATTTAACTTTTAGTGATAAAGACAGAGTGGAAAATATTAGACGAATAGGTGAAGTGTCTAAACTTTTTGTCGATGCAGGCACAATAGTACTGACCGCTTTTATTTCTCCTTTTAAAGCTGAAAGAGACTTTTGTCGGAACTTGTTAAGTGATGGTGAATTTATCGAAATATTTATTGATACACCTATAGAGGAATGTGAAAAACGCGATCCTAAAGGGCTGTATCAAAAAGCTAGACAAGGTGACATTAAAGACTTTACTGGTATCGACTCCCCTTACGAAGCGCCAGAAAAAGCAGAAATTATTTTAACTTTTTCTGGACAAACAGCTGAACAATCTGCTGAGAAACTTTTTGACTTGTTAAAACAAAAAGGGATTGTAGCTTAATGTTAAACGAACAACTTATTGAAAATATTGTTGCTATCAGTCATCAAGCGGGTGACAAAATTATGGACATCTATCAAAACGACTTTGCTATTTATGAAAAGTCAGACAAAAGCCCATTAACTGAGGCCGACCTAGCTGCACACAACTGCATTGTCGAAGGCTTAAGTCAAGTATCACAGCTACCCATTTTATCAGAAGAGTCTGCAGAGATCTCATGGCAGGAACGGAGCACTTGGAATACCTATTGGCTAGTTGATCCACTTGATGGAACCAAAGAGTTTATTAAAAAAAATGGTGAATTCACGGTGAATATTGCGCTAATTAAAGACGGTGTACCGATTTTTGGTGTGGTATATGCGCCAGTTTTGGAACAAACCTATGTAGGTGTTTTAGGCCAAGGCGCTTATAAGATAACGGCAGGGGTAAAAGTCGACATTACTCCAAAAACTTGGACTAAAGGAGAAACATGGAAAATAGTGGGCAGTCGCTCGCACCAAAGCCATGAGATAGAGGCCTTGCTCGATTCTTTAGAGGGCGAAACAGAGTTAATTGCAATGGGCAGTTCACTTAAATTGTGTTTAGTTGCAGAAGGTGCCGCGCATCTTTATCCGCGCTTAGGTCCAACTTGTGAGTGGGATACCGGAGCGGCGCAGGCTGTTGTAGAAGCAGCCGGTGGTAAGGTAACCATAATTGAAGTTGCTACTGACGCACTAAAAGCTGATGCTCCTCCTCTAAGATACAATCAAAAAGATTCTATCTTAAATCCTTATTTCTTGGTGAGTTACTAATTATGAATAGCGAAGATACATTATTACAATCCGATATACTGGGCTATTTAGACCAGCATGAAAAGAAAGACATGTTACGTTTTTTAACTTGTGGCAGTGTTGACGATGGTAAAAGCACCTTAATAGGACGCTTATTACACGACTCCAAAATGATTTTTGAAGATCAACTAGCCGCTATTACCAAAGATAGTAAAAAAGTGGGTACTACGGGTGACAAAGTCGATTTAGCCCTATTAGTTGATGGCTTACAGTCTGAACGCGAGCAAGGTATTACGATTGATGTAGCGTACCGCTATTACTCTACCGATAAACGTAAATTTATCATTGCAGATACTCCCGGCCATGAACAATACACGCGCAACATGGTAACAGGTGCATCAAATTGTGACGTGGCAATTATCTTGATAGATGCTCGCGCAGGCGTGAAAACTCAGACCCGTCGCCACTCATTCTTAGTTTCTTTGTTGGGCATCAAACACGTTATTGTGGCAGTCAACAAAATGGACTTAAAAGACTACAGCGAAACTGTGTATGAAGAAATAAAAGCTGACTACCTACAGTTCTCAAAACAACTAGAAATTCCAGACATCCAATTTATTCCTTTGTCAGCTTTGGATGGCGACAATGTAGTCAATGTTAGCAAAAACACGCCATGGTACAAAGGTGAGACTTTGATGACCATGTTAGAACAAGTCGAAATTAATGATGACATTAATGCTGATGACTTTCGCTTTCCTGTGCAATACGTTAACCGCCCCAACCTAAATTTTCGTGGTTTTGCTGGCACGGTTGTATCTGGTCAAATTAAACCCGGCGACAATATTACTGCCCTTCCCTCAGGTAAACAGTCAAAGGTCAAAGCGCTGGTTAATTTTGAAGGGGAGCAAGATAGAGTCTATGCCCCCCTTACCACCACCATCACACTAGAAGATGAAATTGATATTTCTCGTGGTGACATGATAGTTAAAAGTGACAACTTGCCTTTGCATAGCAATACTTATAGAACAAATTTGGTATGGATGGATGAAGAAGCCATGATGCCTAACAAACAATATGGTTTTAAATTTGCGACTAAGTTTGTACCAGGTAGTGTGACTGAAGTGGAATATCAAATTGATGTAAACTCAATGGAACACAAAAATTCAGTTCGTCTAGCCTTAAATGAAATTGCCGTAGTTAAAATAAAGCTCACTCAACTCGTTGCTTGTGATCCTTATACAAAAAATCGTACCACTGGCGCTTTTATCATAATCGATAGAGTTACTAATGGCACGGTTGGAGCAGGAATGATTATTGAAGTGGCTAAAGATTCTAACGCAGGTGATTTTTCTGAGTTCGAACTGGAGTTTAACGATTTAGTTAGAAGACATTTCCCACATTGGAATGCAACTGACATCAGCAAGCTGTAGTCTATAGTCAAATTAACTAAGAATAAGACTATATGGATATTAATCAGTATCTGGTTTTAGCAATTTTTGCCGGTACTATATTGGCGCTCGTAACCACTAACGAGCGCCCTTCTTTAATTTTTGCTACTTCACTTTTAGCCTTGATTGCCAGTCAACAACTGGTCATTGGTGACGTTCTTAATAATTTCACTAACCAAGGTTTGATTACATTAGTGTTACTTCTGTTAGTTAGTTCAGCAGTGGATAAAACCTCGTTAATTAAACGTTTGGCCAGAACACTAGTCACCGCAAGTTTCAATACCAGTTACTGGCGGCTATTTGGTTTGACTTTTTTCTCTTCTGCGCTTTTGAATAACACTGCCATAGTGGCAAGCTTGATTGGTCCAGTAAAACAAAATCAATATCATCATGCATCGCGGTTACTGATCCCATTATCTTATTCAGCCATATTGGGCGGTACCGTTACACTAATTGGTACTTCGACTAACTTAATTGTGGATAGTTTTTTAATTGAACATGGTCATCCAGGTTTTAATTTTTGGGATTTCACACTTTATGGTTTAGTGGCAGGTTTGAGTTGTGGTTTGTTAATGTTTTTCATGACCCCTTTGTTACCAGAAATCGCCAATAAAAAAAACCAATATAATAGTTACTTTATCGAGGCAGACGTGGATGAAGAATGCGAGTTAATTGGCAAAAGTGTCGAAGAAAATCACCTTAGAAATTTGCCTGAGCTGTTTTTGATTGAGATCGCACGGAATGGAAAATTAATCACACCTGTTACGCCTGATATTATTATTCAGCCCAGCGACAAATTAATATTTTCTGGCAATATCCAACATGTTGGAAACTTAGACCACATCAAAGGCTTGAACCTATTTGCAGAGTCGAACGGGCTAGAACGTGAAAACCTTACAGAAGTAATTATTTCCAATCGTGCACAAATCATTGGGAAAACCTTAAAAGTGCTGGGCTTTAGAGCACTATTTGATGCTGCAGTAGTCGCGATAAGACGAGATGGCGAACCTTTATCTGGTAAGTTGGGAGAAATAAAACTTCAGCCTGGTGATTTTTTGTTATTGGCTACTGGACCAGACTTTATGCAAAGACAGAACCTCACTAAAAACTTTTTTATTCTGTCCGAAAAAAAAATGGAAACTAAACTAAGTCGAATTCAGGATTGGATTACACTGGGAGGATTCTTGATCACAGTAGCATTGGCTGCTACTTCAGTTTTAAATTTAGCCACAGGTTTAATCTTTTTTATCGCCACGTTGGTCTTAGCTGGTGTGACAACTAATAATGAAATTAAACGAAATATACCACTTAATTTAATAGTAGTAATAGTGGGGGCGCTGAGTCTTGCCACCGCTCTTGAAAAGTCAGGTTTAATACAACAAATCATGCAACTCATTGGCCCATGGGCTACTAGTGTTAGCCCAATATGGGCGCTAGTAATGGTGTATCTAGTGACTCTTATGCTCACCGAACTGGTCACCAACAATGCTGCAGCCGCGCTAATGTTTCCTTTAGCCTACGGGCTGGTTCAAACCCTAGGTGTTCCAATTATGCCATTCGCACTAGCAGTAGCATTCGCCGCCAGCGCTAGCTTTATTTCACCCTATGGCTATCAAACCAACCTACTCGTATTCAGCGCAAGTAACTATAAATTTAAACACTTTATTAAATTTGGTTTACCGATATCCATTTGTTACTCAAGTATAGTGTTAACGTTATTGGTTTTTACCTATAATCTTTAAACAGTATGTAAACTCATACTCCAACATTAGCCTAGACGGGTGTTGGTTTAAACAACCTGAATATCTCTCTCAGTCATAGTTTGTATTATTTTTCTATCGTGCAGGCAGTGACTGCAACAAGTCTCACTTTTTTACTTATCAGCAAAACTTTTGGAAAAGACAACTTAATAGCAAAATATTTGTGATACTTATCTTATATTTACTCACATTACGATGCTCCCGAATGAGAGTTATCCCTTATATACTGCCCCCCACCCCACTTTGTTTCAAAATTGACGAGTATAAAGAGCGGTACACAGAGGCATACTTGATAGATAGAAGAGTTTTAAGTGTGACTGATTACCACCTATTGATACAATCCTATTATCTATGATCTAATGCCTGCCCAAATTAGCCTTTAATTTCTGCCTTCAAAAAATTAACGTCTATGTTCATGTCATTTTTTTAAAGCTGAAATATGTACAAAAAGTGCAAAAACATAAAACAATAATGATTATTTTGATACGCAATAGAAAAAGCCGAATAAAACATTAGAAGAAAGACAGCCAGTAAAATAGTTGCCCATATCTACTTATCATAATATTCCACTTAGTTTACTATGCGTGAACAAAATAATTCAGCTTAAAAAAATTAGGAGTGTATGTCCGTCATCGCACTATATACCGACCTTTCAGATTATTACGACTTAATGTGTGTCGATATCGATTACCACACTCAAAGTAGCTGCATTCGCAGACTACATCAGCTTTTTGGTAACGACGGGTATACACATCTTGATTTAGCCTGTGGAACAGGCCCACATGTTCGTCACTTTATTAATTTTGGGTACCACAGTTTTGGTCTTGATATTAATCAACCTATGTTAGATATAGCAAAAAAACGGTGCCCCGAAGCCCACTTTTCTCTGCAAGACATGAGTGAATTTAGTGTGGCGAAACCACTCGATTTGATCACGTGTTTGTTGTACTCAATACACTACAATGATGGTATTGAAAAATTAAAAAACTGTATCGTAAGTGTTCATCAAGCGTTAAACACCAACGGTGTGTTTTGTTTTAATGTGGTCGACAAAACAAAAATCAACAACCAGTTATTCGTCAAACATACTGCTAAACAAGAGGACAATTCGTTCACTTTCAGCTCCTGCTGGCATTATTCTGGAAATGGTGACAAACAGTCTTTAAAGCTCAGCATTGAGAAAAAAAATTCTAAACAAACCCAAGTTTGGGATGATGAACATGTAATGGTTGCATTTTGCTTTGATGAGTTAATCGACATATTAAGACCATACTTTGAAGTTCATGTCTTCGAGCATGACTATGAGAGACTACTGCCCTATGGTAAGACTTCCGGAAATGCCATTTTTACTTGTGTGAAAATTTAAACTATACACCGAGTTCTCAAGAAATAATCACTCAATATCATTTGGAATGCAGATTGACTTAAGCTTTTACTCGGCTCACTTTAGGTCTTATAAGGTTATTTTAACCAATGACATGAATACCATGTTGTCTGCATTAGCGAGGCACCTTGTAATCTATAACTTGCACTGCACAAATTTGTCACCTTCAAGAGTACCCAGATTAATACATTTACTGCCTGTCAATATCCCCTATCAAAACAAGCATCTTGTTATAGACAAATTCAAACCATTCGTAACTTTAAATTTTATAATTACTCGATATTGTAACGACAATATTTTAAAGGCGCTAATAGAAAGTAGAAAATCATGACACAAAGATTATAGCTAGGTTCCATACAAACTTTTCACTGCCGCTGGTACGTTCAGAAACACTAATAGTGATACACAGGAAAACAAGAAAGACTCTCCTTTATATGGAAGAGGTATTTGATTACATTTGAATGCGAGGCTGAAAATAGTTGACTAAATTCAGCAGGTTTGAACAACTGCCTGCTGAATTTAGTTATTGTTGATTCATAGTTGTATATGTATCAATTACCATAAAGCGAAAAGATTTAGCTATAAAAAGCTTCAACCGTTCCTTTTAAAGTAATCAGAAGAGGTTGTCCCCGACGGTCTAACGCTTTAGGAGAAGGGACTTTTACCCAACCTTCACTGATACAATATTCTTCAACATTGGTGCGCTCTTTACCGTTCAAAAGAATACCAATGTTATGCTCGAAGATTTCTTCCCGATGGTGTGGGCTTTTAGGGTTACTCGAGAGGCGATCCGGTAAAGCCGGTAGCGAAGTAGTATCGTTCATGTTGATGACCTAATTTAAATAAAAGTAGCCCATTGTAGACAAAATAGAATTAACGCTCAAGAACTGCATTAGAATTTAGAGCCGTTGTTTAGTTAGCTATTTATGTTAACTATTTATGTTAACTATTTATGTTAACTATTTATGTTAACTATTTATTTAATAGTCCCTGAGATATGCAATTTAACCAGAGTTCAATATAAAGTCATGTTTTCTATGGCATCTAATGCCTGATTAACGACCCAATAAATGATTAGCCAACTATCTAACAAAAAGGTAAGAGTTAATTATTTTGAACTTTTTAAAACTTTCTTATGGCTACTTCACATTGTCAATAGCTTAAGTTACAGCCTCAATACCATGATGATGTAACCTTCATTTATGACTCGTTCAATACCTTTAAGATTGATTAAAGACCAGATTAATAAGTTCTCTTATTAGTGATTTTTTTATGTCATTATTGAGACTAAAGGCAGCGCACTTGTTTTATATGCTCATTGTTCAAACCTGTATCCATCTAAAAAAAGTATCAGAATATTTTAATGTTGGTTCACTAAGTTTATATAAAGTTTGCCTGAGCGTTAATGGCAGGTGTTAAAGTGTCAGAGGATAGGTTTGATGTGGTAAGAGGGTTAATATAAAGTAATACCGTATTTGTTATGTTGCTATGTTGTTATGTTGTTATGTTGTTTAGAGTATTTTCTACTTTTATGAAATCTACATTGCATATGTCTACGGCAGTAACTTAAGCTGCTAACTTGGCAAGAACTACAGCATTTATTCACACACTTTCAACAACTAAGAACGTTTTTCTATGGTGTATATATTTTGAATCACACCTTAGGAAGTCATTCGATAATTTGCAATAAACAGACTCTTCAGCAACAAATTTTTTACCATATATAGTAAATTTTTAATTATTTTCAGGGCCGGGGTAAAGTAAATTATTAGTCATGGACAAAACAAGTAACTGTTGTGGCTTTTTTTTAGTAAGCGAGTTCATCACCACTAAAGTCATAAAACGTCCCTGAATGACTAATAGACAAAAGACTAACCACTTTCATTATTCCAAAAGCCGAATCGATAACATTTTCTTTTGCAGAGGTTCCGCCCATATCTGTTTGAACCCAACCAGGGTGAACGGCCACCACAGCAACATTACTAGCCTCAAGTTCCTTCGAAAGATTCACCACAAGCATATTAGCTGCTGCTTTAGACATTCGATAACCATACCAAGACACAGCTTGTTCTTTTGACAAAGATCCCATAGCAGAAGAAACAATAACTATCTTAGATAAACGACTTTTATTCAATAAAGGTAAAAGACAATGTGTTAAAAATAATGGACCAAGCGAATTCACTTTAAAGCTCATTTCAGCATCAGCATAATTAATAAATTGGATACTCTGGTTTTCTCGATCTAAATATCCAGCATTATTCACTATTAGATCAATGACTACATTTTGCTCACTAAGTTTATTCGCTAAACGCTCAATCTGTTCAGGACAGGTAATGTCCATTGATTCAATGAACAACTTACCTGAATACTCATCATTTAATGAAATTAACTTGGCGTTCCTATTTTTGTCTCTACAGGTAGCAATAACTATGCACCCATTAATAAGGTATTGCCTAGTAAGTTCGAAACCAATACCTCTATTTGCACCCGTAATTAATACAACTACATCACTCATCATGGACCTATAAATTTAATCTCTCAAACAGCAGAAAACTTGAAAATACAAGGAATACATCTATCGTAACCAAACGTCTCTATAAATTCAGTAAAACAATAGACTAAAACATCTACAATGACGTTTATTTAAAGATAATCGATAGGTAGCACCGATTCTTTCGGTTACTTTATCCAACCAAAACGAAAGATTAGCCACCCATGTGGTGAATTTAACAGGAAAACGTCCAAAGCTCACAGGCGCGCCAAGTACAAGTTGAGTATGTTGATGGCAACTTGCGCTTACAAGGGCTAAATATACATGTTGAATAAAATTTGCCTCATAAGTCAATAATGATATGACCAACGAGTGGAGCTTTGTCCTTTATCTTGTTGCGATGTGCAAAAATAATACAGATAAAAAGGATCTTACTTGAAAAACTAGCCTCGCGTCGGCTGATACAAGAGTGCATGCTAGTTAGTATATAAATTTTATAAAAAAGACTCACTCTGGAGTTTTAGAAGAGCCCTCAACAGCAATATTAATCTCAGCCATCTCTTCAATAGTTAAATCTCGCCACTGCCCAACTTTCAAACCGGCTAACCTAACAGACATAATTCGGGTGCGTTTAAGCCTCACCACTTCATACCCCAAGTATTCACACATTCGACGAATTTGCCGATTTAAACCTTGTGTCAGCACGATGCGAAATACCATTTTACTCTGCATAGTTACAAGACACGGCTTAGTCACTGTATCTAATATTGGAATTCCATTGGCCATCTTTTGAATAAATTTTTCTGTTAAAGGCCGGCTAACTGTCACCACATATTCTTTATCATGTGCGTTTTCAGCGCGAAGAATTTTATTGACGATATCACCATCACTGGTCAAAAAGATTAGACCTTCGGACGGTTTGTCTAAGCGCCCGATAGGAAAAATTCTTTGTTTATGACCTATAGCATCCACAATATTACCTTTGATATGTAACTCAGTTGTGCAAGTGATGCCTTCAGGCTTATGATAAGCAATATACACGCGGTCAGCTTTGTCGGTGGCACTGGCTTGAATATGTTTTCCGTCAACAGTCACCAAATCTCCAGGTGCCACTTTAGTGCCTAATTCAGGGATATTGTTATTTATTCTAACTCTTTGCTGTTCAATTAATTTATCTGCTTCACGCCTGGAGCTGAAGCCTGAGTCACTAATAAATTTATTCAGCCGTATCAATATAAGTTTATCTTCCATATATCAACTCACAAACAAAGGTTCAATTCGTTTAAGCAAGGTGATGTCACTTTCACTTAATGTGCCCGCTCTAATCCAATCTTTGAGTAATGAAGACAAATTGAGACTATCTCCAGACTGCAGTTTTTGAGCCATTAATTGCATTTGAATGGATTGACGCTTTTCAGTATCTTTTACAGGGGAGTCCTGCTGGCTCACTATTTCCATTTTAATAGTCAAATCATGCCGTTCAGTATTATCACTTAACTCACGAAAACATTGTTGCCACACCTTACCCAACGTAGCTACCTCACCTGGTAACTCGCTGTCCGTTCGCCACATTTTTAAAACATTAAACAAATCTTGATAAGCTTGGTTTTTAGCAGATTTAACCAAGGCTGTTAGTTTTAAATGCTGTTGCTCAACAAGTGTTTGGACGCGCTGTTCCAATGCCTTTCGTTCAGGCGGCGGTAAATCGGTTATGCCCTCAATAGTAGTTTGTTTATCCTGCAAAGCATTTTGCACACTGGCCTTATCATCAGCGATGCTGAGAGATATCTCAAGCTGTGAAACTTGCTCTTTAACCGATGCCACTTTTTGTTTTAGTTGTGTTTGCTCTTGTTGACTCGCCTCTGCTTTTTTGGCGAATAAACTATCATTAACTTTCCTAAAAGCAGGCCATAACTCGGCTTCGGCTCTTTTGCCAGCATGGTCAATGGTTTTCCATACCTGTTGAAGCCTCTTCGCTTGTTCTATCGCGTCATTGACCGACTCCAATTCAAGCAATTGCTCTGCTTTTGCTAAGAGAGCTTGCTTCTGATCCGCGTTAGCTTGATAGAAGGCTGACACTTTATCCCTAAGTGGGTTGAGTGCTTTTTGATAGCTATCATACAAAGCATTGCGTAGCTTAAAATCTACCTCACCGATATTTTTCCATTTTTGTTGAACACTTCTTAATGTTTTAGACAGGTCGGTGGCCCCACTGTGTTGTTCACCTAGGGTTTCTATCTCAGTTAAAACTTGCTGCTTAGCTAACATGTTTTGCGCACGTTGATTTTGTTGCTGCTCATAAAATTCTCGGCATGGTGCAAAAGCCTTTTCAATTTCGGTTTCAAAGGCAACATTTAAAGCATTGTCAGATTCAGTATCTGTTTTTCCCAAACTATTCCATTGATAGCGTAAAGACTTAACGGCATTTGCATGCTTATCAATTTCCAAAGGGGTCGTTATCAACGCTTGCACTTCAATTAACAGCGCTGGCTTTCGAGGGGCAGCGATGTAATCTTGCCAATCTTTTAAGTTTTCTATTTGTTCTTTAACAGTAATGAAGTTTCGTTCTAATTGCTCTTGTTGTTTCTCAGGCAAAACACTGAACCAGTTTTGTACCTTTTGATACAACACCATTGCAGTTTTGTACTTACCTTGATTAATGAGGCTTTCAACAGCTCTCAACTTGTTTCTAACGCGTGAAGCTTCAGTATCTAACTGATTTTGTAGTACTTTTATTGCATGTTGCCAAAGCTTCAGGCGTTCGTTCCACTGTTTTGACAAGGCGGCTGGTATATGCGCCTGATACCGAGTAACAGTATTACGCCATACTTGTTTTTGTTCTTTGATATATTCATGGGCTGCTTCAATTTGGCTGGCATCATCTGGTAATGTTAGGCCTATAAAATTTTCTAATAAAGTCTGACCCAAATGGATAGCCTGTTGAAAATCAGGAAGATTTTTCAATATATTTAAATTAGACAATAATTGATTATTTAATTTTTCTAAATCTCTATGAGCAGCATGATTACTTGCTGGTAGCTGTTTGGTCAGGCTATTTAAAGTGTCAATATGTTGGTTAATTGCGAGCAAAAAACCATCTACCTCTGACGAACTGATAGCACTGATCCGCGTTGCTAATTGTGCAGACACTTCCAGCAAGCTTTGCTCAGATTCAACGAGTAATGAATCCATGCTTTGCTTTAAAGCCATGTCAGCTTGTTTTGCTTGCCATTTGGGTTTTAGCAATGCAACAGCGCGTTCAACACGGGTCGTTATATCTGTATATTTATGCTCAATTTCAATACGTTTCAGTTCTGGTAAACAAGAAAAAAAGTTTGAAAGGTTTGAATACTGCTGAGTCAGGTCTGCCGCTTGCTGTTGAATGTGCAATAAATCGTTGTGATCTTTTAAAGCTAGCAAGCGAGACAATATCATTTTCACTTGAAGCTCAACTTCAACTGGCTTTTGTTCTGCCACTAACCAGTCTTGAAGTGTCGCATTGGCCAACTTTGACAGTACGCTTGAAGATGTCTTTTTTTGAAGCTTAGTAAGTAACTTACGCGAGTGCACACTATCTGTCAGACTTTGTAAGATAGCGGTTTGAAGGACCTCATTTTGTGAATCAAATAATATTTTATCTTGCAGTTGCGACTTATCTACTTTTTGTAATAACTGCATCGCAAGTTCAGTATCTTTTTGTACCCATTGTTGCCCAAGCAATTTTTCAATTAAACGCGTATCACGGGTTTCAAGAATAAATTGTCGCTTTTCTTGCTCTGTTAATATTTTGTTTTGCCCATCAAACAAAATGTTCTCAACAAACTGTTGAGACTTTTTTTGGACTCTTTCATTTTTGGCAATCTCTGACATCTTGTACCAAAGTACAAAACTATCAAGTTTTTGCAAGGCAGCTAAACTAACACCCGCATCTGAGTCGTTAAAAGCTAATTCATGCAGAACAGATTTTTGTTGAGGGTTTTCTTTACTAAGATTTTCTATTGCTTGGATACGTACCTGAGGATCAGGATTTTGGTGTTTGGAACGAAAAAGGTGCTTAAAAATCATCCTACTTAAACCGCGCTATTGTTTGAATGTTATTGGAATCTTGTTTGAGTTCTTGCAGAAGTGACTCACGACTTCGATGAACAATTTCACCATCTGCACCCACTGTCATATGCTGGTCTGATTTAAGCACTTTTGCCTGATAAATCATCACCGCCTTCATGGATGTTTCCCGTTGCTGCTCTGTCAGCGGCGAACCGTCTAGCCATTTACCTGTTTCTACTGCTTGCAGTAATTTTTGATAAATAGGCTCAGACATCGAGGTTAATAACGCTGTACTATCCATTTTTAATCCGACCTTTTTAAAAATACCAAACGAACACGATTAACTATATACCAAACAAATCCAACCAAAGTCAGACCGATTGCAATGTTATATTGCAATCCACCCGGTATCGCACCACCCCAATACATAAATCCGAAGCCTGCCACAAACAAAAGCATAGCTAGCATAGACTGCATTTGAACACTTTGACTTTTTAGATACTTATTCAAACTTTTTTTGCGTTCGATATCTTCTGCGTCAGCTGTGCCTATAGATAAACCACAGTGCTGACAATTTTTTGTTTTATCTGATATTTTATTACTACAAGAAGGGCAATCTACTAGTGCCATATCTTTTACTCCAAACTTACGTAATGAGTATTCGAATTAAAACACAAAAGCGCGGCAAGTCGCCGCGCTTCGTAAAATATCGAAAGACTACTTATTTTCTTTATTAAACTTGACCCAGTATTCTTCGACCGACTCTTTCATTTCTTTGCGTAACAAAAATATACCAAAAAGATTTGGTAACGTCATTACCACTATGGCCACCGCAGAAAGTGTCCATACCAAAGTGGTATCTGAAACTGCAGCCCAGACAAATGCTGCGACATACACTACTCGGTATGGCATAACTGACCGCGGACCTAACAAATAAGTCATAGCTCTATCACCATAATATGACCATGCGATAGCAGTAGAAAATGCAAACAGTAACAACCCAATCGAGACGATATATTTACCAGATTCACCAAAAAAACCTTTAGTAAATGCTAAAGCCGTGAGGCTGGCTGAATGGATCAACGACTCACCTCTTACAATAATATTATCTTTAAGAAGATTGCCATCCACTACCTTAAGGGTACCTGTGTAACTGTCATCTAGATCACCCAACGAAAAAACAACATTATCAGCAAATGAACGGGCATTAAAAATAGTAAAGCCTTGACTTACGGCCTTACCATTAACAACTTGTATCTCACCGTTAAATTGAGTAACACCGTGGCCTTCGACATCATTAATATATGCATAAAGAGTTTGTCTATCTGATTCGTCCGTTTCTACATAATCACCCGCTAATATGTACATGTCAGTTCTGTCAAAGGTATTAACATGCTTGTCTTTCCAAACGCCAGACGAAAGAATAACCAATCCCGTTATAGTACATATAAGGATAGTGTCGATAAATGGCTCGAGAATAGACACCATACCTTCGGCCACGGGCTCATCAGTTTTTGCAGCAGCGTGGGCTATTGGTGCAGATCCCTGACCTGCTTCATTTGAAAACAGGCCTCTGTTGACTCCTCGGTTAAAGGCATAAGCGATGGTCGCACCTAAAAATCCACCAGTAGCAGCTGAACCTGTGAACACATCTGAAAACACAGAGGCAAAAGCGGGCCCAACGTTTTCGAGATTGGCAAAAATAACGGTAAACGCACCAATAATATAAATTAAGGCCATAATAGGCACTATCTTTGAAGTAACAGCCGCAATACGTGTAATACCACCTAAGATAACTAAGGCTAAAAGTATTCCAAGCACACTGCCTACTATTAGCGGATCAAAACCGAAAGTTGCTTCAATACTAGTGGCAATACTGTTGCTTTGTGGAAGATTACCGGTACCAAACGAACTAATAACAGTAGCAATAGCGAACGCTACGGCTAACCATTTCATATTTAAACGTTTGTCCATGTAATACATGGGACCACCAGCCATAGTGCCGTCTGGTGTTTTATCACGATACTTGTGCGATAACGTCACTTCAACAAACTTGGTTGTCATACCAAAAAAAGCCGTTGCCCACATCCAAAATAATGCTGCAGGTCCACCTAAAAATAATGCAAATGCAACACCACCAATATTACCTGTACCAACCGTACCCGAAAGTGCGGTGGTTAAGGCCCTAAAATGCGTGGTATCACCCGGCGCATCAGCTTTGTCATATTTACCTGTTACGACCTTCCAAGCGTGTTTGAAATAACGAACCTGTGGAAATTTTAAGTATATAGTAAAAAATAGGCCTGTACCCAACAACACATAAGGGAACCACCAAGCGCCCCCCAACATGCCATCCATCGATTTCAGTAAATTATGAAAAGCTTCCAACTGTTTTCCCCTTAATTATTATTGTGTTTATTATTAGTATTATTATTTTTTAATTTTGTAGAGTCTCAACTAAATGAGAGTCTCAACTAAATGAAAGTCTCAACTAAATGAAAGTCTCAACTAACGAAGCATATCAACTACTGCACGCATGGCAATCAATACGTCTTCACCCATTTGTTTACAACGAGCTGGTGACCAACCATAGGCTGGGTCTGGCAAATTAATATTGTCTTTAAACGGCATTTCCAAAGTATAAGACAAACAATCGAATTCATGTCCTATCGCATTAGCCGCAACGGTTAAATTAGCCTTTTTAGGCTCATCTTTATCATAACCAAACTCATCTTGAAACTCTGGTGTAGCGGTCATCAAGGTAGCTTTAAATGTCTCTTCAAGGTTTTTCAAACGGTCATTATAATTTGGATTGCCCTCACAGCCCGCAACAAAATTATATGGTAAAGCTTCATCTCCATGCACATCTAACAACATATCAACACCCACTGACTGCATTTTTTGTTTCACCAAAAATACTTCAGGGCTATTTTCCATGCTAGGCGATTGCCATTCACGGTTTAAATTCACCCCCTTGGCATTGGTACGAAGATGGCCACGCACCGAGCCATCTGGGTTCATATTGGGCACAACATAAAACACAGCCTTGCTGAGCAGCAAACGTGATAATCCATCATCCTCATCCAACAAACGCTCTAGAAAACCTTCAATCAACCACTCGGCCATGGTTTCGCCGGGATGTTGACGTGCTGTCACCCATATCGCTTTTTTACCTTCTTCTGGTTGACCTACTACCAGCAAAGACATATCTCTTGCGTCTAAAGTTGCACCTAAATACTCTTGACGACAATCGGGTGAGTTTTGAGCCCAGCTGAGTAAATCTAAGTGACGCTCGTAGCTATAAGGAGCAAAATAAGCATAATAAATGTGCTCAAACTCAGGCGTATGCTCAATGGTTAAGGTATCACCATCAAATTCACAATCGACTCTAAACCACTCTTGTCTGTCATAGGAAGCAACTGCTTGATAGTTTTGCCATCCTTCAGGATAAGCAGACTTTTTGAGGTTGATAATACTTATCTGATGGGATTTGAAGCTTTCGGTTTCTAACTTAAAATGAAACCACTGATAGAACTCTGATTGGTTATCGTTGCAAATACTAAGTTGAATATTTAATGGATCTTCTGCGTGGACTATATGGATATTTCCGCTATCAAAATTGCTGCTGATTCTCACATTTGGTTCCTATGGACATTCCCTTAAAGTAATTTATCACAGTCATTATAAAAAAGGACTATGTATGCATGTTTATCCTGAAAAAATCTGTCTTAATTTTAATCCCAATGCAGTTGAATATCCATATGCCTTGGCCAATACTTTTTGATGCTCATCTACAATATAGTATGTGGGGTAACCTTGAATTTTAAATTGTTGTTTTAACCGAGCATTCCCCAAAAAAATTTGACTGGTTAAATTTTGTTCGTTAGCAAAATCTTGGACTTCTCCTACGTGCGAATAATCGAGTGCAACTCTAACAATATTAATTTTTTCTGGGTCAAGGTACGTAAGGTTACCAATACTCAGTGAACAAACCTGACACCAGGGTGCAAAAAAATAAATTAACGTCACTTTATCAGGTTTTATTAAAGCACTGATCTGCCCATCAAGCCCCATCAGCAATTGTTTATCAACAGAAATACTACTATCAACGTCAAGCATGTTGCGCGTTTGCCACAAACTCAAAGCAAAAACAATAGCACCTAAAACAATCACATCTGTGAGCCAGATATGCCAATTAATCTGTTTTAAGTTGTTGAAAATTTTATTCAAAAGCTCGCTCTCTGTGTCCCTTGCAATAAAAACCCGCCGAAGCGGGATTTTATTGCATTAATATTCGAATCATTGTCCCACAACTACGATTTAATCGATGAAGACTCAGGCAGTGTTGGGTATACCAAGCCAGACATGTGCTGCAGTACTTTCATCACCTGACAACTGTAACCGAATTCGTTGTCATACCACACATATAAAGTGGCTCTATTGCCAGCGACTATTGTCGCTTGAGAATCGACAACTGAAGGTGCACGTGTACCCACTAAATCAGTCGATACAATCTCCTTTGATGCGGTGAAATTGATTTGATGTTGCAATGGCGAAAATAAAGCAATATCTCGTAAATATTCATTAATAGACTTTTTATCGGTCGTCTGGCCAAGATGCAAGTTCAATATTGCCAAAGATACATTGGGTGTCGGCACACGGATAGAACTACCGGTCAATTTACCTTCTAATTGAGGATAAGCTTTGGCGACAGCTGTAGCCGCCCCTGTTTCGGTAATCACCATATTTAATGGTGCACTGCGCCCACGGCGATCGCCTTTATGAAAATTATCAATCAGGTTTTGATCGTTGGTGTATGAATGCACAGTTTCAACGTGCCCACTTTCAATCACATATTTTTCATCCAGAGCTTTTAATACAGGTGTGATGGCGTTGGTGGTGCAACTTGCTGCAGACAATAACGTATCCGATGATAATATATCGTTGTCGTTTACCCCGTATACAATATTTTTAATTCCTCCTTTACCTGGAGCAGTTAATAATACTTTTTTCACACCTTTGGATCGTAAATGCTGACCAAGCCCCTCTTCATCACGCCACATGCCGGTATTGTCGACGACTATCGCTTGGTCTATACCATACTTGGTGTAATCTACTTCACTAGGACTGTTGGCATAAATAACTTGAATATAAGAGCCATTAGCTTTGATGGCGTTTTTTTCTATATCAATGGTTATGCTGCCATTAAAAGGACCATGAACAGAATCACGGCGTAATAGACTGGCACGCTTTTCTAGGTCACCCTCTTTACCTCCTCGCACTACTATCGCTTTTAAACGTAATTTATTATTGGTACCTTGTCTTTCAATCAGCAATCTAGCTAGCAATCGGCCGATGCGCCCAAAGCCATATAACACTACATCTTGAGCTTGCTGCTCGTCTTTTACATCAATAATACTGTGTAATTGTTGTGTCAGATAATCTTCAACTGATACGTTTTTAAATGATGGATCATAATGATATGTGTAAGCTAATTTACCTAAATCAATATGCGCAGGCGCTAGTTTCATTTTATTCAGAGATTCAAGCAATGGCCAACTTTCTCTAAGACGCAATTTCTGCTTTTCTTTGAGTCTTACCGTTCGATGAGCCTTGATAATTTCTATCGCACTGGCGCCTAATAATGGACGTCCATATACCGATATTTCGATCGCTCTGTTTCGGTAGAGCTTACCCAGAATAGGTTGCATTTGCTCAGCAAACTCTTGCCTTTCTTGCCAACTTCCTAATAGTTCCTGCTCTAATTGTTGATTCATAAATTAGTGTCCAATTTCCAAGAGTCATACCAAATTTGCAGGCATTCTAATCAAGGAAACAAAAAGAACCAAATTGTTGAAAATTTACAGATTATTTAAAAAGTCACTAAAAAGTCGGCGTTTGTACGTAATTTATTAACAGTTTCAGACAACTAACGAATATAAGCCTGAATAACTGTGAGCAATTGAAAAGTATTAAGCTAACTAAACATAAAAAAGATAGATCTTAGTTAAAATATGAAATTAACTTTCATAAAAATAAACAAAAATAAATCTAATTCATAACAGAATATGAAAATTCTAAATCAATAATCGTGTTGACTTAAAAAATATAGCGGTGCATGCAACATTGCATACACCGCTATCAATACTTTCTAAAAATTATATTTTAAAATAATTTAAGCCTTAATATCGCGACCCTATTTCTAGAAACTGATACTTACTTTTCCATACACATAACGCCCCGTGAAGCCAAACGGAGAAAAACCTGAATAAGAAAATAAACGAGAGAAGGTGGTGACGTCGTCAACCAACTCTCGGGTTGGATCAGGGTAAACGTCAAGTAAATTATTTGCACCAAAACTGGCAGTAACATTGTCAGTTATGGTGTAATTTATATCTAAGTCAGTCACCCATTTTTCAGATAACACTTCATTTCTGGCAGGATTATTAGAAGGGTCTTGGGTTTCGCCATAACGAGTAGTGCGTAAGGTTACATACCATTTATCCAATGACCATGCCGCACTTAGATTCAACTTGTTTTCGGGTGAACCTACCTCAAAGCGACGCAACTCATTACCAGAAAACAAATTATCTTGATCAAAACCAGCAGCCTGAAGCACTGCTGGAGGAGCAATAATGTCTGTCACTTCGTTATCATTAATATTCAACCCCGCGTTAAATAAAACATTCCCCATATCCTCTATGTCTAAGGAATAGGTAGCAATGATATCGATCCCTTTAGTCTTACTCTCGATAGCATTTAAGAAGAATCTACCGCGGTTAGCGCCCGTACCTTTAAGTAACCCTGATACTGCATCTCCAGATAGATTATTCGAAAGTACGATCCGATCTTTCAATCTAATCTGATAATAATCTACTGATAAACTAAATTCAGATACAGGCGTCCAGGTGAAACCATTACTGAAACTTACTGAGTTTTCTGCATCCAAACCCGGTGAGCCTAGAGCCAAAGCTACGTCACTGTTAGGTGAAAAAGTGCCCGTTTGTGTTGGAACAGCATCTACAAAAATAGTGGCTATAGAAGTAAAGAATTGTTGCTGCAAAGACGGTGCTCTAAATCCTGTAGAGACTGAACCTCGTATAGCAAACTCATCGGTTACACTAATACGATGCGCAAATTTACTATTAAAAGTTGAGCCGAAATCTGAATAGTCTTCGAATCGTCCCGCGACTGTAATATTCCATATATCAGTAACATCCGCCTCTAAGTCCACATATAAACTGACATTATGGCGGCTATTATCACTTGCAGAAGCTGGTGAGAATCCTGGGAATACCTGCGAGCCAGATGCACCAAAAGGTCCATTAACGGGATCAGTCTGATCACCACCTGGGCCAAAGGCTCCTCTTTGATATGAGGCAGTATCGCCGGCTTTAATCTCGTATCCTTCACGCCTATATTCTGCTCCAAATGCAACGTTTAGACCGTTAGGAAAAAAGTCTACATCAATTTCACGACTCAAATCTGCGTTTAGAGTAAGTTGATCGTAAATCAAACTTCCTGCATTAAATTCAGTTTGACTAGACGGTCCAAACGAAGTATTTAAGCTATTGGTAACCCCAAAATTAAAGTCATCATTTCCGTAAACAGCTGATGTATCGTAGTTCCACCCACCGGCATATCCGCGCACACCGATAGCTACAGAGAAATCATTAATATCCGAAGTAATAACGGGTAAAAATCCGTCTGGATAAATAGCTAATACATTTCGGCTATCTTTAGCTCTTCGATAAAAACCGCCTCCCTCACCTCCTCTGGCGCTGTATGAGCCAAAAGCATATAACTCAGCATCGTCTGTCAGGTAATATCCTGCATTAATGAACAACGCAAAATCGTCAACTTCACCGTTACCAAAATTATGATTGTATCGATTAACCGTTAATTCCTGAGGGTCGAGGGTGCCATCAACCAAACGCGCATAGTTTTCACGCTCATCATAATCAGCACGATTTGCCGCACCTCTTCCACGGTACTCGGCAGAAACATTAACGAATCCATCATCACCTAATGCAAAACCTTTATTAAGTCTTAACGTTAATGTTTGTCCGTCGGTAACCTTTCTGTCACTGCCGCGAGTAAAAGCTAAGTTACCTTCGGCTCCTACTGATACATTTTCTAATTGAGCTACACCATCCATACTCGTGACATTGGCACCATAAGTAATAGATACTGTGCCACCGGAGTCAGCATTTTTTAAAACAATATTGATGACGCCAGCGATAGCATCAGAACCATATTGTGCAGCAGCACCATCACGTAATATTTCGATACGTTCGATAGCATTTGCTGGGATCGCATTTAAATCAACAGCGGAAGAACCACGTCCAGATGAACCATTTAAGTTGAGTAAGGCGCTACTATGTCTGCGTTTTCCATTTACGAGGACAAGTGTATGGTCAGGTGCTAATCCTCGTAATTGAGCAGGCCTTACATGATCTGTTCCGTCAGTGATGGAAGGCTGAGGAAAATTAAAACTGGGTAACAAGGCTCCTAAAAGCATATTAGTTTCTGTTAAACCAGAGCGACTTAATGTATCTGTGTCAATAATATCTATTGGAACAGGGCTATCTTCAATAGAACGACCTAAGCGTCTTGAACCCAAAATACTAATTTTTTCCATAGATGTATCTGGTGCAAGAGTTGGTTGAGCGATGGTCTGTTGATCAAAAGACTCTTGTGCAAAAGACTCTTGTGCAAAAACAGTCTGAATGCTGGCAGTTAGATAAGACGCGCTCAAAACAGAAGCAATTTTCAACGTTCTAAATGGGAGTGTATTTTTCAGTGTGTGTCTCATTCTTTGTATATTCCTTTTCAAGCAGTGTTGAAGGTATTCATTTTAATTATAGAAAAGTGATATTTGATAGTGCTGGTCCATGTTTAAGGGTTAGGGGACTGCGTCTCTAATCGCATGAATTGCGCTATATTGTGTCTACTCTTGACTTATTTTGAGCCACGTCAATAAGTAAGAGAACATTGCTATTCCCAGCTATAAATCAATTTTTTAAATAAAGTAAAAGGCGGTTTTCACTAGAGATACAAGCATAGGCTCATGACATTCAATACTAGACATTTTTGGATAAAGAAGATGAGCACCCCTAATTCGAGCACTCAATAAACTTAAACCAAAATCGCAGCCAATATTTTGGCTGAAATTTTTAACTGTGGCTTTTCCTTACGAGGTTACATACGTAGATTAATTAGAAAAGTACACAACACAAAGAAAATCAATCATCAACACTGCATTTAAATACACATATACTTCTGTAAGCTTGCATATGCACTTGCCTGATAAGTATATTAGGTTGCTCAGACCATCTGGCATACCGAGTATCTAACATGATTTGCCAGGCCGTATCTGTACCTAGATCCGGTAAATGAAAACGTACATCGTGCTCGCTAGCATTGAATACCAGCAGCCAATGTTCATGTTGTGCAGTTGCATCGCTATGCGTTCCACAAAGCTCCACTGCGAAAGCTTGGTTATTGTGATCCCGCCAGTCATCTTCTAGTTTTCTCTCACCGTCTGGTCGATACCAATTAATTTTTTCGACGTTATGTCCCAGCGAATAGTTGTCATCCTTTAAATTAAGGTGATTAAGCATTACGCTACTTTTGCGTAATGATATCGCCTGTTGGCAGAAGGTTAAAAAGTCTTGTTTTTGCTGATTTAATGTCCAATCAAGCCAACTAATAGCATTATCTTGGCAATAGGCGTTGTTGTTGCCTTGTTGGCTTCGGCTCAACTCATCACCGCCAAGCATATGCGGGATCCCTTGAGACAGCATCAAAGTAGCAAACATGTTGCGTTTTTGCCGTTCGCGCATAGCAAGTATTTTTGTATCTGTAGTGGGGCCTTCAACACCAAAGTTAGCTGACACATTGTGTCCATGGCCATCACGGTTTTGTTCGCCATTTGCTTCATTGTGCCGTTCGGCATAACTGACTAAATCTTGTAACGTAAAACCATCATGGTAACTAACGTTGTTGACTGATGTGAGAATCGATCGCGCTTCTTTAGGAAACACATCACGTGAGCCTAACAGCCGGGTAGCAAAATCGCTGATATGACCTTTATCACCTCGCCAAAATGACCTTACCGTATCTCGATATTTGTCATTACATTCAAGCCAATTTGACGGAAACTGCCCTAAACGGTAACCACCATGGCCGATATCCCAAGGCTCAGCAATTAACTTAGAATTGATCAACACCGGATCTTGACGAATAGTTCGGAAAAAACCAGACATACTTGAAAATTCATAAGGATCTCGACCTAAACTGGCGGCTAAATCAAAACGAAAACCATCCACCCCCATCTCTGTTGTCCAATAACGTAGAGCATCCATGACCATTTTGAGTACATAAGGAAAAGCTGTATTTACACTGTTACCACAGCCTGAATTATTGACATATTTGTTGTAATCTACGGCTCCATATTCGTTACACTCAAATAAATAACATGAAGAATTATCAAACCCTTTAAATGACAATATTTGTCCGTCTAAGCCTCCTTCAGCAGTATGATTAAACACTACGTCTAAAATCACTTCTATGCCCGCTTCGTGCAAAGCGTTCAGCATCGTCTTAAATTCAGCTACGCCATCGTCAACCACGTACCTAGGATCAGGACAAAAATAATTAACAGGATTGTAACCCCAATAGTTTGTTAGACCTTTATTGGTGATGTAGGGCTCCGGCATAAAAGCGGCCACCGGCATCAGTTGAATAGCAGTAATGCCTAATAATTTTAGATGATTAACAATTGCTGGTTGACACACGCCTAAAAATTTACCTTTGTATTGATCAGGTACATCGGGATGAAGCTGAGTTAAACCTTTAACGTGAGCTTCATAAATGACAGTTTGATCCAAGGGTATCCTAGGTTTTTGGCTTTTAGGAAGATAGGACATAGGCTTTTGAACGATACACTTAGGTATCATGAATTGGCTATCACCATCGTACTGAGTTTCATTCCATACAGCAGGCCTATTCAATGCTTTTGCGTAAGGGTCAATAAGTAACTTTTGATGATCAAATTTTAACCCCATATTCAGGTGGTTTTCGCCTATTACCCTATACCCGTACAATTGGCCAGCTTGAACATTATCGAGCTGGCAATGCCAAATTTTTCCAGTTTTTGCCGGCATAACAATAACAATAAGCTGTTCTTCAGTGTCTTTGTCAAACAGACACAACTCTACACCATCGGCACTTGGACAATGCACAGCAAAATTACATCCACCCTCGACCATATTGGCACCAAGAGGATGAGGTTGACCATTTGAAATGCAAAAATTGGACATTATTCAGCCCTTAAATAAAATAAATAAACTTGCTAATGGAGGCAAATTGACCTCGATAGAATAAGGCTGTTCGTTCCAAGGCTCTGCAACTGACTGCATTTTTTTATCGGTTTTATAAGCACTACCCCAGTATTTGTTGTCATCCGAATTCAAAATAAGTTGGTAAGCACCTTTATCCTGAACCCCTAACTTAAACTTTTTGTATGCAATAGGTGTAAAGTTAAGTAACACATACATCTTTTGCTTGGCATCGGTAGACTTGCGCAGCACAGACAAAATACTTTGGTCCGCATTGCCATGGTCAATCCATTCAAACCCTTCTTTGTTATGGTCTAATTCGTAAAGTGCGGGGTATTTGCGATACGCATGATTTAAATCACGATATAAGTTTTGAATTCCTTGATGTTTTTTGTACTCAAGTAAATGCCAATTAATCGAACTATCATGATTCCACTCTACGGATTGACCAATTTCATTACCCATAAAATTAAGCTTCTTGCCCGGGTGCGCATACATAAAACCAGCATAGGCGCGAAGATTAGCCGCTTGTTGCCACTCATCACCCGGCATTTTACGCAGTAATGAACCTTTACCATGAACCACTTCATCATGGGAGATAGGCAATACAAAGCTTTCATCAAATGCATACACCATAGAAAAGGTGATTTCATTATGGTGATAACGTCTGTACGAAGGATCTTTAGCAATATAATGCAACGAATCATGCATCCAGCCCATATTCCATTTAAAACCAAAGCCCAAACCGCCTTCAAACACAGGCCGTGATACTTTTGGAAAAGAAGTCGACTCTTCCGCAATAGTCATCGCATTGGGAAACTTCTCGTAGACTTCTTTGTTCATCCATTTCAATAAACTGATAGCCTCATAATTATGGTTACCCCCATCTACATTGGGGATCCATTCCCCCTCTTCTCGGGAATAATCTAGGTATAACATGGATGCCACAGCATCAACCCTTAATCCATCAATATGATATTTATCCAGCCAAAATAACGCATTTGCTACTAGAAACTGACGCACAGTGTCTTTGCCATAGTCGTAGATGCATGAATTCCAATCTGGATGCCAACCTTTGCGTGGGTCTTCGTATTCGTATACGTGAGTACCATCAAACCTGCCTAATCCATGGCCGTCTTCAGGAAAATGGGCAGGCACCCAGTCAATGATCACCCCGATATTATGTTGATGACATTGATCGACAAAAAATTTGAAATCATCGGGCGTTCCAAATCGACTACTTGGTGCAAACAACCCGACTGGCTGATAGCCCCAAGATCCATCAAAAGGAAACTCAGAAACAGGTAGCATTTCAATATGGGTGTAACCCATATCTTTAATATACGGTATTAACTGTTGTGCTAGCTCTCGATAACTTAGATAGGTTTGTGCAGAGTCAGCGTCTGGTCGTTTCCATGAAGCCAAATGTAATTCATAGATACTCATAGGCTGATGATATTTATCTTTCTTAGCTTGTTTTAACCAAGCCTTGTCTTGCCAATCATATTGTTCGTGGTCGAATACGACAGAAGTATGTGAAGGATATTGCTCAGCGAAGAAACCAACAGGATCTGCTTTGTGAGGTAAGTCATTACCCGCAGCATCTTTAATTTGGTATTTATATTTTGCTCCAGCTTCAATGCCCGGTACGACTAAAACCCAATAACCAAAATCGGTTTTTTGCATGGGTAAACACGAGCCATCCCAATAATTAAACTCACCTATTAAGGATACAGCACTGGCATTGGGTGCAAATACTGCAAAACGTGTTGCTTGAATAGGCGCGGCTAAACCTACATCTAGCTCGATAAGTTGTGCGCCTAGTTGTTGATAAACGTTTTGTGCGCCGTGGTCAATAAAATGCACAGCGTGATAAGCCTCATCTTGAAATTGATAAGGATCAACAACCTGATAGTGTCCTTGTTTATTGGCGACTTCGAATGCATAAAATTGCGGTGCTTGTTTCACCTTAAATTCACCACGGAATAAATGACTATTGTTGACTTTTTTTAAAGTGCCAATCGGCTTACTCGACGTTAAATCAATAACGTTAACTTTTTCAGCATTGGGCAACCAAGTTGTGATAGTAAATATGCTGTTTGATGGCTGAAAATCAGCACCCAAATGAGTAAAAGGAAATGTACACTTAGCTTGATTTAGTGTTTGTTCTAGCTGCATTTTTTCACCTTGTTAAGGGTGGCTCAGATGATCAGTGAGCCACAGTCTATTTTACTTAGAGGCGTGTTTTCTTGCCTCTGTTAAATTGGCCGCAAGCTCATTTAATGAACTATCATTAAAAATGTCCTGTAAATTACGCGTTAATTTGCGTCGCCAATTGGGGTACTCATTAAACGTACCAGGGATATTAACTGGTTTATCCATTTCTAACCAATCTTCTAACTGTAGGCTGAGCAGTGCACTTGAACCACTGGCCATATGTAACTGCATTCCAAAGTTTAACGCTTTACTCATTTTTACATTATGCACATCACGACCCACCTCGTCATTAATCGAATGATGGCCATGCAAAGTATCCAAAATGGACTGCTTGTTATGATGTCTGCTGGCATACAAGGTACTTAAAATATCTTCAGCAGGATATATCCCTAATTCTTTACCTAACGTCAAGTCATCACAATGCCAATAACCTGCCAAAGTAGGCATGTCGTGGGTGGTTAGTGTAGACATGGATTGTTCTGGGTAGTGGGAAGGTGAGAAAAAACCTCCGTCTGGTGCTTGTTCAAAAAAGAATACACGATAAGAATAAACGCCATTATCTGCTAATTTAGCTCTTATTTCGTCTGGTACCGTGCCTAAGTCTTCACCAATGACTAAACTCTGATGTCTGTGACTTTCCAATGCTAAAATAGCTAATAAATCGTCTACTGGATAATATACATAGCCACCTTTTTTGGCGTCATCACCTTTTACTACCCACCATAATCTTAATAATGCCATTACATGGTCAATACGCAGAGCGCCGGTGGCTCGCATATTAGCATCAAACATTTCAATAATTGGCTGATATTGTTGTTCAAAAAGTTTTTCAGGATCCATTGGGGGTAATCCCCAATTTTGTCCTAACGGGCCTAATATATCCGGTGGTGCGCCAACACTTGCTTCAGTACAATATAATTCTTTGTTACCCCAAATTTCTGCACTGCCTTCACTGACTCCTACCGCTAAATCTCGGTATAAACCGATTAGCATATTACTTTTTTGTGCCACTTGATTGGCCATTTCAAGCTGTAACGCCGCTTGCCATTGAAGCCATAGAAAGAACTTCACTCTTTTAGCATGTTTTTTAGTAAACGTTTTAACCGCTGGATTATGAAAGTCTGAAAATTCTGTTGGAAAAACAGGCCAGCCACTAAAGGGTTTTTGTTGTGCCGCGAGACTTTCTTGCAGTGCATCGTAAACAGCTAAAGTCTGCAGACTATCACCACCATCAGCAACAAAGGCTTTAAATACTTTATTTAACCGAGTGTTTTTGGATAAGTACTGGCTATTTTGATACTCAAACACTTTTTCTAAGGCGTTTAACTTTAGTTTAGTCACTAACTGATAATCGACCAAATCAGCGGCTCTAGCATTTTGTAACTGTTGCTGAAAACTGACATCGTTAACTATAGCTTGTGTACTGTCTTGCTGATAACCATCCAGTGATGTCACATCGATGTAAATAAAGTTTAACCAGCGACGAGAAGAGGGCCCATATGGACTACAAGCATCTGCATTAGAGGGGTACAAAGCATGAATAGGATTGAGGCCAACAAATTGTGCACCTTGTTTGGCTAACTTTTCTACTAAAAATGATAGATCTGAAAAATCGCCTATTCCCCAATTATGGTCGCTGCGCAAACAATACAACTGAATACTCAATCCCCATACTTTTTTACCTTCGGCCAATACCTTAGGTTTAAAGCATGAAGACGGTGCAATAATAAGTCGCATACTGCCTAATACATCGTCATCTATAACAATTGATAAGGTGTGATATCCCAATGGTAATTGCATTGGAATATCAATGAGATACTCTTGAAATTCAATATCTTCAATATGTGCTACATTCGCCAATTGCCCGTCAATGGGTACAAATGGATGCTCAAAGACGTCACCCAGTTCAGTACTCACTTTTGCTACATAATCATCTGTCACCAATTCAATCGGGAGACGCACTACAATTTTTAAATGTTCTTCAATACGCAAAACCTGTACCGGATTTAACACCGATAACCAGGTCTGATTACTACTATCTTGAACTTGTTTCAGCAACAAATCAGGTTCGTCAACCGGATAACCCATTGCAGACAACAACTTGCTTTTTGTTGCAGGCTCTATACTTGTTGGTCTGCCCCAAGCATCGTGGTAGTTAGATTCAATTCCACGATATTCTACTAATTGATCGAGTAACGAAGACGTCATAAACACTTTATTCCTATGCAAATTTGACTGTGGCCCATTGACCTTTCACAAATACCTTTAAATCAGAGGTACATACTTAACCATAATATAGCGCTTTACGTAGCAGAACTTTATCAGCTAAAACGCATCGTCGGTGACAATTAAAATGTTTGCAATAACAATTTTTGTAATTTAATAACATATTAACCTGAATATTTTGCCTTGCTAGGCTATTTAGTTCATAATTCTGTAATAATATTTCAGAAGGTGTTGTCACCTTTCTTAATAACCTTATTTGGACATTCAGTTTAAAAAAGCTCAGAGGATTAATATATGACAATAAAAGTAGGTATCAATGGCTTTGGCCGAATAGGTCGATTTGTATTTCGCGCAGCATGTGAACGTAACGACATTGAAATAGTCGGTATCAACGACCTTTTAGATGCAGACTACATGGCGTATATGCTTAAGTATGATTCCACACATGGCAAGTTTAAAGGGACTGTTGAGGTTGCAGATGGGCAGTTAATTGTTAATGATAAAATTGTTCGTGTGACTGCCGAGCGCAATCCTGCAGATTTAGCTTGGGATGAAATTGGTGTTGATGTAGTAGTTGAAGCTACGGGCTTATTTTTGACAGATGAAACAGCACGTAAACATATTCAAGCAGGAGCTAAAAAAGTTGTACTTTCTGCACCTTCTAAAGATGCTATACCCATGTTTGTTATGGGTGTAAACCATAATGAGTATGCTGGCCAAGATATAGTGTCTAACGCATCATGCACTACTAACTGCCTAGCGCCTTTAGCTAAAGTGCTTAATGACAACTTCGGTATAGTTGATGGATTAATGACAACTGTGCATGCAACTACTGCCACACAAAAAACGGTTGATAGCCCATCGTCAAAAGACTGGCGCGGTGGCCGTGGTGCTTCTCAGAACATCATTCCATCTTCAACAGGTGCAGCTAAGGCTGTTGGTAAAGTTATTCCAGAATTAAACGGTAAATTAACGGGTATGGCCTTCCGCGTACCCACTGCTAATGTATCAGTGGTTGATTTAACCGTAAACTTGGCTAAACCCGCTACATACGCAGAAATATGTACAGCCATGAAAGATGCCTCTGAGGGCGATATGAAGGGTGTAATGGGTTACACCGAAGATGCAGTAGTATCACAAGACTTTATTGGTGATATACGCACGTCGATATTTGATGCTACAGCAGGTATCGCATTAACTGACACATTCGTAAAGTTGGTTGCTTGGTATGACAACGAAATCGGTTACTCAAATAAAGTATTAGATTTGGTTACTCACATCAGTAAATAATCAACAAAATTAAATAAATGTGTTAAAAGGGCGATTATCTAATCTTAGATAGTCGCCCTTTTTGATCCATCAACCATTATAGAGCTTCCATATGTTACTAACTGACTCAATCTCAATGACTACTCGTGACAGCGTTCAGGTATTACAAATTGATAACGCATTAGCTAAAGCTGAAATATCACTTTTTGGTGGACATCTTTTAAGCTTTATTCCTAAACATGATCATCGTGAACGATTATGGGTCAGTGACAAGGCAATATTCGACGGTAAAAAAGCGATCCGAGGTGGCATACCGATCTGCTGGCCTTGGTTTGGTGATCATTCATGCAATACTGACCTGGCATCTCACGGTTATGTAAGGACACAAACATGGCAGGTCCTTAATTCCGAAGAAACAAATTTGGGAACAACCATTTCTCTAAAGCCACTCACTAGTGCGGGTGATGGTTTTGAGTATCACGCACAACTCATATTAGTGGTGCATATAGGGCATCAGTTAAGCATACAATTGCGCACTACAAACCTAGGTGAAGAACCTTTTACTTATAACTGCGCCCTGCATACTTATTTTTTCATTTCAAATATCAATCAGTGTGAGTTGTTAGGTTTGTCTGCACAATACACAGATAAAAATCGCGATTACCAAATGTTTGGTACACCTCAGCCCTACCGATTCTTTGAAGAAACAGACAGGGTGCATTTGCAGCAGCCAAGAAATCTCACAATTATCGACGAACAGAGCAAAACTGACATACTTTCTTCAGGCCATGACAGCATTGTGGTGTGGAATCCATGGCAAGATAAATCCATCAGTATGGAAGATATGACTGACGATAGTTACCTGACAATGTTATGTGTTGAAACAGCGATTACTCAAGGACAAAAAGTTTTGTCAGGAGCCACACATGTGCTTGAACAAGTGGTTAAATAATGTCTTTCATTAGTTAGGGTATATGCATTTTATTATTAGTTAACTGTCCAATAATATGCTGCCCATTAATTAGCTGTTTCTTAATTAGCTAACCTTAAAAGATGGGGATATCACTTGTCAGCTTAATCATAACCTGATTCAAAAAGCACGTTCTATCTTGACCAACTTGGATAAAAAAACACGTTAAACGAAGCTTAGTTTTAAGGCTCTAAACAGCCAAAAGGAGGCTTAGGTATGACATCAATGCTATGACCTAATTACTAATCAAGGTCTAGTTCATATTGATGGCTAGTAAAATTATTAAAAATAGCTTTTTATAACGCTTATTAATATTTACCAAGCTAATATCGACAAGCAAGATTTTAGATAATCAGATTCGGTTAATAAAAAAGGAGCCTTCCGGCTCCTTTTTTTAAAAGTTAAACATCAGTTAACTGATTATTCGTTACCTTCAGCAGGTGCTGCTGGTTTCTCAATCAGATCTTTGATGCTTAAACGTATACGGTTTTGACGATCGATTTCAACAACCTTAACGTCTAAAATTTGACCTTCTTCTAAGAAGTCAGATACCTTGTTTACACGTTCGTGAGCGATTTGTGAAATATGCACTAGGCCTTCTTTGCCAGGTAAAATTTCAACAAACGCACCAAAATCAACAATACGTGTCACTTTACCTGAATAAGTCTTACCAGATTCAACTTCAGCGGTGACTTGTTCAATCTTAGCAATAGCAATTTGAGCTTTAGCGAGTTCTGTAGCAAAAATCTTAATAGTACCGTCATCTTCAATTTCGATATTACATTCAGATGCCTCAGTGATAGCACGGATCATTGCGCCACCTTTACCGATTACGTCACGAATTTTTTCTTTGTCGACCTGCATCTTATAGATACGCGGAGCAAACTCAGACATTTCTTCACGGTGACCAGAAATTGCTTGGTCCATGACACCTAGAATATGTAAACGGGCCTCTTTAGCTTGCTTCAAAGCAACTTGCATGATTTCTTGAGTGATACCCTCGATCTTAATATCCATCTGAAGTGCAGTAATACCACCAGAAGTACCAGCAACTTTAAAGTCCATATCGCCTAAGTGATCTTCATCGCCCAATATGTCAGATAGAACAACGAAGTTTTCGTCATTTTTCACTAGGCCCATTGCGATACCCGCAACAGAAGCTTTAATTGGAACACCAGCGTCCATTAATGCCAACGAAGTACCGCAGACGGATGCCATTGAAGATGAACCATTTGACTCAGTGATTTCAGATACGACGCGAACCACATATGGGAATTCTTTTTCAGACGGCATAACCGCTTGAATACCACGTTTTGCTAAACGACCATGGCCGATTTCACGACGCTTAGGAGATCCTACAAAACCTGTTTCGCCCACGCAGTATGGAGGAAAGTTATAATGCAACATGAAACGACTATCAGTTTTTCCACTTAGGCCATCAATCATCTGTGCATCACGCTCTGTGCCAAGAGTGGCCGCAACGATTGCTTGTGTTTCACCACGAGTAAACAAAGCTGAACCGTGAGTTCTAGGTAGCAGACCAGTCGCAACATTTAATGCACGGATCATCGCAGGATCACGACCATCGATACGTGGCTGACCAGCTAGAATACGTGAACGTACAACGTCACTTTCTAACTCATGCATCATTTCTGATACTTCTTTAGGATTTTGATTTTCATCAGCGGCGACGATTGCTTCAACGGTTTTGCTAGTCAAAGCGTTGATTGCGTCTTTACGCTCCATTTTATCAGAAACCTGATAGGCTTCTGTCATGCCAGCTTCAGCTAATTCTTTTACTTGGTTTTTAAGCGCAGTATTTTCTGGTTCGCCTTGCCAATTCCACGAAGGAGTATTTACTTCAGCAGCAAACTCAGCTACAGCTCCAATAACGGTTTGTAATTGCTCATGACCATACATGACAGCACCCAGCATCACTTCTTCAGATAAAATGTCTGCTTCAGATTCAACCATCAATACCGCGTTTTTAGTACCAGCAACCACTAAGTCTAATTGACTGGCTTCAAGTTCAGATGTGCGAGTATTTAATACATATTTTTCATCCGTGTAACCAACACGTGCAGCACCGATAGGGCCATTAAAAGGCATACCAGAAATTGCTAGTGCGGCAGATGCACCAATGAGTGAAATAATGTCAGTTGGAATTTCAGGGTTAGCTGAAACAACTGTGATGATGATTTGAACTTCGTTCATAAACCCATTTGGGAATAAAGGACGAATTGGACGGTCAATCAGACGAGACGTTAGCGTTTCGTATTCAGAAGGACGACCTTCACGCTTAAAGAATCCACCAGGGATTTTACCAGCAGCGTAAGTTTTCTCTTGATAGTTAACCGTCAATGGGAAGAAGTCTTGACCTGGTTTAGTATTCTTTTTACCAACAACAGAAACCAATACACAAGTATCATCCATACTTGCCATTACAGCTGCGGTGGCTTGACGAGCGATTACGCCCGTTTCTAGAGTCACAGTATGCTGACCATACTGAAAAGTTTTAGTAATAGGAGTCATTTTTTTCCTTTAGATAATTTTTAAACTGCCCCACTTAAGGCAATACACTTTTTGCTTTCTTTATATCGCTTTCAATTGCGGCGCATAGTATAGCGGGTCACTCTGGCTAAAAATAGTAAATGCCCTGAATTAACTACAAAAATCGCACTTTATTCACACATATATAGCTAAGTAACCCGAACTTAATCAACAGATCAATTTATTTGAATGATTATAAGATATAAAAATTGAACATCGCCAGCAACTTGCTCAAATAAGCCTAATCATTAAAGTTATTGCTAATTTAAAAGTTATGTGGGGATGATGTTTAATGGTGGTGAAATGAATAGAGTAATAGTTTTAGGCATAAAAACGATTAAGTATATGGTAGTAATCACTTACACAACCATCTAATGCCTAACAACAAAACCCCTAAAATTCAGGGCTATGGACTTGTTGTGTCGGTCATATTCAACCCAGAGGTGTCAGGTTTTATGAGCTCTACAAGAAACTATGGTTGGGGTGGCACGCCGTCAACTTACTTCAGAATCGATCCACAGGAGAAAATAATAATGATCTCCATAACTTAGTTTGTACCCTTTGGTTTTCATCGTTATCACGATGACTTTAGAAACCTGGTTTATCAAGCTTTAGTAGATTAAAACAGCTCGTAAAGTACTCTTTTACATCTTCTGGTTTAACTTTGAACTAAAGATATGAACTACATAGGTACGGAAAGCGATACTGGTTCTAATCATTCGTTTATTGATGTTGTAACCAAAAAAGACGTTACAATAGTCTAAATAGCACTTAAATGGGATTATTGCTGAACTTCATAACTGTCTGTTTGGCACCTAGTTTTTATCAACCATTACTAGGTTGGCAGGTGCTATTCAGTTATGTTGCTAATGCCTGTTTGGTTTTATTTTGACTAATAAATTGGGTACCAAAAAACTCGGTACATTTATAGTAATAGGCGAAAAATAATTTCGCTAATTTCACAATAATCCCAACCAAACACTCATTATTATAATCAACGGCAAACGTTTCTCACCTAACCAAAAATACATCACTTTTCAGTAACAATCATATCCTAATTCTTTTTTATGGCCTATTTGTTGTCTTTAAAAACCAACACTAAGGGAACTAAAGATTGTTCAAAGCACCATCTAACCAAGTCATTCTCTGCGCATACCATGTTTTCAGTTGGTTAACCTCTTCGCTGTAAGTGTCAAACACCAAGGGATTCGGCCAAACATAATTGCCCAAGGTATTCCATTTAGTATCGTTTTCTTGTTGCGCCAGATTTAACTTGTCAGCATAGTCGTCGATTTTATCCAAAATTAAATTTTGATTGACTTTAAAATAAGCAAAACGGGTTTTAACCTTCTCGAGAAAGACACTATCGGTAAATAATCTGGCGATCCATGGATTGTCTTTCACCCAAAACCCCTGCGCATAACGAGAATCAGCGTAGTTCACATTGCCAAAAGACAAATCAAAGTCCCATAGCGGCCCCATTTTAATTTTTTGACCTGGCACTAAATTAAAATAAATGCTGGAAAAAAATTTAGAGTCAACGTTTTTTGTTATTTCACTGATTAGATACCAATCTACAAAACTATCGACATCTATGTATTTGGCATAGCCATTAATTGGATCTGTAAAGTTTGAAGAAAATAGAGCTGATTCAAATTCATTGATGTAACTTTTAATATAATCATATTG